>NZ_JBIBEB010000024.1:0-97688 GCF_042902325.1 Pseudomonas sp. NPDC012596
GCGAAGCGCCGCGCGGGCGGCGCTCGATCTCAAGGGCGCTGAAGATCTCAAGGCAAGCGCTTCGCGATGCGCCGCGCGGGCGGCGCTCGATCTCAAGAGCCCTTAATACCTCCCGACCTGCACCAGGCATCACGCCCTAACCCCGCCATGCCATTCCTTAAACCCGAATCCATCACTTCCCCCGAATCAACTTGCGCAACCCAAACCGATTCGGATGACACGCCTCAGCCACCGCCCGAGGCAGCGGCAGCGGCTCACCGCTGGCCCAGGCTGCAATCAATTCACCTGCAATCGGCGCCGTGATCAACCCTCGAGAGCCATGCCCGCTGTTCACATACAACCCTGCCAGCCAAGGGCAGGGCACGTCGGGCACCTGGCGCGCGTCCTTGCCCAGCGCGGCGTAGGCCTCGGTAAACTCGGCGGGGGCGGCAACCGGCCCGACAATCGGCAGATAATCCGGGCTGGTGCAACGAAACGCCGCGCGACCTTGCAACTGCTCAGGGTCGAGCGCTGCAGCACCCAGGCGCTGGGCCAGGTCTGTGGAGATTTCATCCAGCAGCGCCAGGTTGCCCTGGTGCTCGGCCACGGTCGGCGCCCGGTCCTCGCTGTGGAAGTCGAAGCTGGCGCCCAGCGTATGTTCGTCACCCCGCGGCGGCGCCACGTAGCCCTCGGCACACACCACGGTCCGCAGCGCCCGGCTGCCCTCGGTCGACGGCAGGCGGGTGATCTGCCCACGTATGCGCTTGAGCGGCAGTTGCCCACAGGCTTCGAAGCGCTTCACATCGGCCGCCCCCGCCAGCACCACCATCGGGGCGCTGGCCAACAGCCGCTCGCCACCCCAGGCCTGCCACAGGCCATCTGCCTTGCGCAGTTCGAGCACGTCCTGGTGGACCAGCAGGCGAATATTCGGGTGCTTCAGTTGCGCCTGGCACAACGCCGGCGGGTGCACCCAGCCGCCTTCCGGGTAAAACAGCCCGCCCACAGGCAGCGCGATTCCGGCAATCGCTTCGGCTTCCTCGCGCCCCAGGGCGCGCAGCAAGCCGCTGTCGAAGGCCGCGGTGAGCTTGCCCTGGCGCTCGGCCTCTTTGCTGTCGAAGGCCAGTTGCAGCACGCCGCAGTCGTCCCAGTCGTGCCCGCGCTGCAACTGCTGCAGTTGGCGTCGGGTGTAGCCGAAGCCAGACAGGATCATTTGCGACAAGGCCGTACCATGCGCGGACAGCTTGAGGTACAGCACGCCCTGAGGGTTGCCGGAGGCTTCGCGTGCAGGTGCGTCGTGGCGCTCCAGCACGGTCACCTGCCAGCCGCGCCGAGCCAGGCTGGCGGCAGTGCAGCTGCCCGCCAGCCCGGCACCGATCACCAGCGCCTGGCGTGGGCCCTGATCACTGCGCGGGCGGTCATACCAAGGCAGGTATTGATGCGAGGGTGTCGGCCCCGTGTACATGCCGCTCATCACCTCCCACTTCTTGCCGATCCCCGGCACCTTTTTCATGGCAAAGCCGGCCTCGACCAGGCTGCGTCGCACCCAGCCGGTGGTAGTGAAAGTGCCCAGTACGGTCCCTGAGTGCGACAGCCGTGCCAGTTGTGCGAACAGCTCAGGGGTCCACATGTCGGGGTTCTTGGCCGGGGCGAAGCCATCGAGAAACCACACATCGATGGGCGCATCGAGCTGCGGCAACTGTTCCAGCGCGTCACCAATCAACAGGGTCAAGGTGACGCGGCCGTCGGCGAACGTGAACTGCTGGAACCCTGGGTGCACCGCCACGTACTGCGCCAGCAGTGGCTCGGTATAGGCGGCCAGCTCTGGCCACAGGCGTACCGCCCGGGCCATGTCGTCGTAGCCGAGCGGGTATTTTTCGACGCTTACAAAATGCAGCCGGGCGTCGGCGTGGGCGTGGGCGTCGAACAATTGCCAGGCGCAGAAAAAATTCATGCCGGTACCAAAACCGGTTTCGCCTATGACCAGGCAAGCGTGCGGGGGCAGGGCGGTGAAACGCTCGGCCAGGCGGGTTTGGCCGAGGAAGACATGTTTGGTTTCTTCGATGCCTTCGTTGACGGCGAAGTACACGTCGTCGTACTGCCGCGAATGTGGGCGGCCCTGGTCGTCCCAGTCGATCTGGGCATGCTGGAGGAGGGTGGACATGGTTGGCTCGGTTGCAGCGGATGAGCGATTTTATGTCATCTGCAGGTTTTGCGCAGGGCTACAGGCCGATCACAAATCCGCTAGTCTTGCTTATCCATTGAAGGAGCCAGTGCATGTTTGAATCCGCCGAAATCGGTCACAGCATCGACAAGGAAACCTACGAGGCAGAAGAGCCCGCCCTTCGCGAGGCATTGCTCGAAGCCCAGTACGAACTCAAGCAACAGTCGCGCTTCCCGGTGATCGTGCTGATCAATGGCATCGAAGGTGCCGGCAAGGGCGAGACGGTCAAGCTGCTCAACGAGTGGATGGACCCGCGCATGATCGACGTGCTCACCTTCGACCAGCAGACCGACGAAGAGCTGGCCCGGCCACCGGCCTGGCGCTACTGGCGGGCGCTGCCGCCGAAGGGGCGGATGGGGGTGTTTTTCGGCAACTGGTACAGCCAGATGCTTCAGGGCCGGGTGCACGGGTTGTTCAAGGATGCCGTGCTCGACCAGGCCATTGCCGGTGCCGAACGCCTGGAGCAGATGCTGTGCGATGAGGGCGCGCTGATCATCAAGTTCTGGTTCCACCTGTCCAAGAAACAGATGAAGGCGCGGCTCAAGTCGCTCAAGGACGACCCGCTGCACAGCTGGCGCATCAGCCCGCTGGATTGGCAGCAGTCGCAAACCTACGACCGTTTCGTGCGCTTTGGCGAGCGCGTGTTGCGCCGCACCAGCCGCGACTATGCGCCGTGGCACATCGTCGAAGGTGCCGACCCGCACTACCGCAGCCTGGCCGTGGGCCGCATCCTGCTCGAAAGCCTGCAGGCCGCGCTGGCCGTGAACCCCAAGGGCAAGCACCAGGGCAACATCGCGCCGCTGGGGCGCAGCATCGACCAGCGTAGCCTGCTGGGCGCGCTGGACATGACCCTGCGCCTGGACAAGCACGACTACCAGGAGCAACTGGTGACCGAGCAGGCGCGCCTGGCCGGCCTGCTGCGCCACAAACACATGCGTCGGCATGCCCTGGTGGCAGCCTTCGAGGGTAACGATGCAGCAGGTAAAGGCGGGGCGATCCGCCGCGTCGCCGCTGCGCTCGACCCCCGCCAGTACCGCATCGTGCCGATTGCCGCGCCCACTGAAGAGGAGCGTGCTCAGCCCTACCTGTGGCGGTTCTGGCGGCATATCCCGGCGCGCGGCAAGTTCACCATCTTCGACCGCTCCTGGTACGGCCGTGTGCTGGTGGAGCGCATCGAAGGCTTCTGCAGCCCGGCCGACTGGATGCGCGCTTATGGCGAAATCAACGATTTCGAGGAGCAGCTGGTAAACGCCGGCGTGGTGGTCGTCAAGTTCTGGCTGGCCATCGACCAACAGACCCAGCTTGAGCGTTTCGAGGAGCGTGAGCAGATCCCGTTCAAGCGCTACAAGATCACCGAGGACGACTGGCGCAACCGCGATAAATGGGACCTGTATGTCGATGCGGTGGGCGACATGGTCGACCGTACCAGCACCGAAATCGCGCCATGGACGCTGGTGGAGGCCAACGACAAGCGCTGGGCGCGGGTGAAGGTGCTGCGCACCATCAACGAGGCGCTCGAGGCGGCATTTGCCAAGCACAAGAAGTGAGCCATGCCGCTGCGTAATGACCTGATGAATTCTTTTCCTTGGTTTTTCCCCCGGTGGCAGGCAGCAAGCCCGTAGAATCCAGGCTCCCCCACCACGGGCACGATCGAGGGTTTTATGCACATCACTTCCGGGCGCTGGGTCCACGGCCTGCTGCTGGCGCTGCTCACAGCGCTGCTCTGGGGCATCCTGCCGATCAAGCTCAAGCAGGTGTTGCAGGTGGTCGACCCGGTTACCGTCACCTGGTACCGCCTGCTGGTATCTGGCAGCCTGCTGTTCGCCTGGTTGGCGGCCAAGCGGCAGTTGCCATCGTTCGCCAGGCTGGGGGGCAAGGGCAAGGGCTTGGTGGCCGTAGCCGTCTGCGGGCTGATGGGCAACTACGTGCTCTACCTGGTCGGCCTCAACCTGCTCAGCCCTGGCACCGCCCAGTTGGTGGTGCAGTTGGGCCCGGTGCTGTTGCTGGTGGCGAGCGTCTTTGTGTTCAAGGAGCGCTTCAGCCTGGGCCAAGGCCTGGGGCTGGTGGTTCTACTGGGCGGTTTCGGCCTGTTCTTCAACCAGCGCCTGGAAGAGCTTCTCACCTCGCTGGGCGCTTACACCACCGGGGTGCTGACCATCCTGCTGGCCACCAGCATCTGGGTGTTCTATGCCTTGAGCCAGAAGCAACTGCTGACGGTGTGGCATTCGCAGCAGGTGATGATGGTGATCTACCTGTGTTGCGCGGCGCTACTGACGCCATGGGTTCACCCGCTGGAAGCGCTGCAGTTGACCCCGTTGCAAGGCTGGTTGCTGCTGGCCTGCTGCCTGAACACGCTGGTGGCCTATGGGGCGTTTGCCGAGGCACTGGCGCATTGGGAGGCCTCGCGGGTGAGTGCCACGCTGGCGCTGACGCCGCTGGTGACCTTTGTCGCGGTGGCGCTGGCGGCCTGGGTGTGGCCGGACTACGTGCAGGCCGAGGACATCAATGCCTTGGGCTATGTCGGTGCGGTGACGGTGGTGCTGGGCTCGTCGCTGGTGGCCCTGGGGCCATCGCTGATGGCCGGGTGGCGAGCGAGGAGGGCGCGCTTGGCGCAGATGGGTTGATAACCTGTTCCTGCCCTATCGCCGGCAAGCCGGCTCCCACAGGATCACCACGTAATTGAAGACTGTGGAGTGCCTGTGGGAGCCGGCTTGCCGGCGATAGGGCGTTGAGTACCAGCCGATCAATCAGCCCTTGCCACCGGGCGCCAGCATGTTCTCCGGCCTTACCCACTCATCGAACTGCTCATTGGTCAGGTACTTCAATTCCAGCGCAGCCTCGCGTAGGGTCTTGCCCTCGCTGTAAGCCTTCTTGGCAATCTCCGCCGCCTTGTCATAGCCAATATGCGGGTTCAACGCCGTGACCAGCATCAGCCCGCGCTCCAGGTGCGCCGCCATCTGCTCGGCATCCGGCTCGATCCCCGCCACGCAGTGCTGCTGGAAGTTGCGGCAGCCATCAGCCAGCAGTTCGATCGACTGCAACAGGTTATGAATGATCACCGGCTTGAACACGTTCAACTGCAAGTGCCCCTGGCTTGCGGCAAAGCCGATTGCCGCGTCGTTGCCCAGCACCTGGCAGGCCAGCATCGACAGCGCTTCGCACTGGGTCGGGTTGACCTTGCCCGGCATGATCGAGCTGCCCGGCTCGTTGGCCGGCAGGCGCACTTCGGCCAGCCCTGCGCGCGGCCCGGAGCCCAGCAAGCGCAGGTCGTTGGCAATTTTCATCAACGCCACCGCCAAGGTCTTGAGCGCGCCCGCCAGGCTGGTCAGCGGTTCATGGCCGGCGAGGGCGGCGAACTTGTTGGGCGCTGTGACGAACGGCAGGCCGGAGAGGGCGGCGAGCTCGGCAGCGATGGCTTCGGCGAAACCCTGCGGGGCATTCAGCCCGGTGCCCACGGCAGTGCCGCCCTGGGCCAGTTCGCACACGGCCGGCAAGGTGGCGCGGATGGCGCGCGTGGCGTAGTCGAGCTGGGCGACGAAGGCCGACACTTCCTGGCCGAACGTAATGGGTGTGGCATCCATCATGTGCGTGCGGCCGGTCTTGACCAGCTGGTGGTGGCGCGCCGACAGCTCGGCCAGCCCCGAGGACAGCTCGGCGATTGCCGGCAGCAGTTGGTCATGCACCGCCTGCGCAGCGGCGATGTGCATGGCGGTGGGGAAGCAGTCGTTGGAGCTCTGCGAGCGGTTGACGTGGTCGTTGGGGTGCACCGGCGCCTTGCCGCCGCGGCCCTGGCCGGCCAGTTCGTTGGCGCGCCCGGCGATCACTTCGTTGACGTTCATGTTGCTCTGGGTGCCGCTGCCGGTCTGCCAGACGACGAGCGGGAACTGGTCGTTATGCTCGCCGTCGAGCACTTCGTCGGCGGCCTGCTCGATCAGCCGGGCAATGTCCGCCGGCAGGTCGCCATTGCGGTCGTTGACGCGTGCAGCGGCTTTTTTGATCAAAGCCAGGGCGTGCAGCACCGCGAGCGGCATGCGTTCCTTGCCAATGGCAAAGTTGATCAGCGAGCGCTGGGTCTGCGCGCCCCAGTAGGCGTTTTCAGGAACTTCGACTGCGCCCAGGCTGTCTGTCTCGATACGGCTCATGCTGCATTCACTCCTTTGTCAGTCAGAATCAGCAGTTTAGGCCCTCATGCGAACGAGCGGTTCATTCGCTCGTCGTGCCACTTGAGCGCTGCGCCTTCGCAGGAGCAGAATGCTCTACTCTGAGGTACCGCCTCCCCCTCTTGAAGGAAATGCAATGACCCGTCTCCGTGTCCTCTGTGCTGCCGTTGCCCTGGCCTGTGCCAGCGGCCAGGTACTCGCTGCCACCGCCAGCCACAACGCTGCCGCCGAGAAATTCCTGACCCTGGCCCACGCCGACAAGCTGGGCACCCCGGTGTACATGCAGGTCCAACAGATGTTCGCCCAGCGCTTTGCCCAGACCAAGGCCCCGGCCGCCAAGCAGCCTGTTCTGCAGAGCTACCAGGCCAAGGCCAACGCCGCGCTGGACAGCGCCATCGGCTGGAACAAGCTGAAGCCGAAGATGGTCGACCTGTATACCCAGACCTTCACCGAGCAGGAGCTCAAGGACCTGGTCAAGTTCTACGAGTCGCCGCTGGGCAAGAAAGTCCTCACCGAGATGCCCAAGGTTACCCAGCAGTCGGCCCAGCTGACCCAGCAAAGCCTGGAGCCTGCGGTACCGGTGGTCAACAAGCTGCTCGAGGACATGACCAAGGAACTTGACCCTAACGCCGGCAAGGCCGCTGCCCCGGCGAAGAAGTGAGTAATACCCGATGACCATGCAGCAACGCATCGAGCAGCAGCTGGCCGCACTGGCGCCGCAACACCTTGAAGTGCTCAACGAAAGCCACATGCACAGCCGTGGCCAGGAAACCCACTACAAGGCAGTGATCGTCAGCGAGCAGTTTGCCGGGCTCAACAGCGTCAAGCGCCACCAGAAGGTCTACGCCACCATGGGTGAGCTGATGGGCGAAATCCACGCCCTGGCGATTCACACCTACACGGCCGAGGAATGGGCCAAGGTAGGCGCTGCACCGGCTTCACCGGTGTGTGCAGGTGGCGGCAAGCACTGAATCCTTTCCGTCATTCTGGTACAATCCGCAACATCCCAAGGGGGCCGCCGCGCGGCCCATCGCCGGCAAGCCCGGCTCCCACAGGTACAGCGCATTCCGCAAAGGTTGTGCTGGCCCTGTAGGAGCTGGCTTGCCTGCGATGGGCTGCACAGCAGCCCCCTGTTTCATGTCCACCCCGGTCCGCCCCTTACGAGGGCACCCACCTGGAGATCCACCTGAATGTCCCAACCCATCGTCGTGGCGGCGCTGTACAAGTTCGTCACCCTGGAAGATTACGTCGAGCTGCGTGAGCCGCTGCTCAAGGCCATGGCCGACAACGGCGTCAAAGGCACCTTGCTTTTGGCTAACGAAGGTATCAACGGTACGGTCTCGGCCACCCGCGAAGGCATCGACGGCCTGCTCGCCTGGCTGCGCAACGACCCGCGCCTGGTCGATATCGACCACAAGGAATCCTACTGCGACGAGCAGCCGTTCTACCGCACCAAGGTCAAACTGAAGAAAGAGATCGTCACCCTCGGCGTCGCGGGCGTGGACCCCAACCAGGCGGTCGGCACCTACGTCGAGCCCAAGGACTGGAACGCCCTGATCAGCGACCCGCAAGTGCTGCTGATCGACACCCGCAATGACTACGAAGTGGCCATCGGCACCTTCAAGGGCGCCATCGACCCCAAGACCGAGACCTTCCGCGAGTTCCCCGAGTACATCAAGGCCAACTTCGACCCGAGCAAGCACAAGAAGGTCGCCATGTTCTGCACCGGCGGCATCCGTTGCGAAAAAGCTTCCAGCTACATGCTCGGTGAAGGCTTCGAGGAGGTCTATCATCTTAAGGGTGGCATCCTGAAATACTTCGAGGAAGTGCCTCAGGAACAAAGCCTGTGGGACGGCGACTGCTTCGTCTTCGACAACCGCGTCACGGTGCGCCATGACCTGAGCGAAGGCGAGTACGACCAGTGCCACGCCTGCCGCCACCCGATCAATGCAGAGGAACGCGCGTCCGAACACTATTCGCCAGGCGTGAGCTGCCCGCACTGCTGGGACAGCCTGAGCGAGAAGACCCGGCGCAGCGCCATCGACCGGCAGAAGCAGATCGAGCTGGCCAAGGCCCGCAACCTGCCGCACCCGATCGGTTACAACTACAAAGCCGAGGCCTGATGCATGACTGCACGCCTGCTCTATGTGATGGACCCGATGTGCTCCTGGTGCTGGGGTTTCGCACCGGTGGCCGAGGCCCTGATCGCCCAGGCGCGTGAAGCGGGCGTGGCCACCCAGCTGGTGCCCGGTGGCCTGCGCAGCGGTGGCACCCCGCTGGATGCCTCAACCCGCAAGTACATCCTCGAACATTGGCAGGCCGTGGCCGAGGCCACCGGCCAGCCGTTCCGCTTCGAAGGCGCCATGCCCGATGGTTTCGTCTACGACACCGAGCCCGCCTGCCGTGCCCTGGTTGCCGCCCGCGAGCTGGACGCCGAGCGCGTCTGGCCGCTGCTCAAGCTGATCCAGGGTGCGTTCTACGAGCAGGGCTTGGACGTTACCACCGCACCCCGGCTGGTCGAGCTGGCCGAGCAGGCCGGCTTCGATCGCGCAGCCTTCGCCGACGCCCTGACCCGCACCGATACCCGCGCCGCCACCGCGGCCGATTTCAGCTGGGCGCAGGGCCTGGGCATTGCCGGCTTCCCGACCCTGCTGGCCGAGCGCAACGGCCAACTGGCCCTGTTGACCAATGGCTACCAGCCGCTTGGCAGCCTGCAACCCTTGCTAGGCCGCTGGCTGCAGCAGGCCGCCTGTGCTTGATGTGCCAGGGTCGCCCGACCCTGTGCCAGGGAAGCCCGCTGCTGTGCCTGATCGCCTGAGCTGGGCAGAAATCCGCCGCCTGGCGCTGCACCACAAGAAAAACCTCTGGACTGCCAACCTGGTCGCCGTGCTTGCCGCCTGCTGCAGCGTGCCGATCCCGTTGCTGCTGCCCTTGTTGGTCGACGAAGTGTTGCTCGGCAACGGTGATGCCGCCTTGAAGTTCATGAACCACCTGCTCCCGGACGGCTGGCAGGTGGCGGCCGGTTACATCGGCCTGATGCTGGTGGTCACGCTGTGCCTGCGCCTGTTCGCGCTGGCGTTCAACGTGGTCCAGGCCAAGCTCTTCGCGGGCCTTGCCAAGGACATCGTCTACCGCCTGCGCATTCGCCTGATCGAGCGGCTCAAGCGCATCTCGCTCAAGGAATACGAAAGCCTTGGCAGCGGCACGGTGACCACGCACCTGGTCACCGACCTGGATACCCTCGACAAGTTTGTCGGCGAAACCCTCAGCCGCTTCCTGGTGGCCATGCTGACCTTGACCGGCACGGCGGCCATCCTGATCTGGATGCACTGGCAGCTGGCTATGCTGATCTTGCTGTTCAACCCGCTGGTGATCTACTTCACCGTGCAGTTGGGCAAACGCGTCAAACACCTGAAAAAGCTCGAGAACGACAGCACCTCGCGGTTCACCCAGGCGCTGGCGGAAACCCTCGATGCCATCCAGGAGATCCGCGCCGGCAACCGCCAGGGGTATTTCCTCGGCCGCCTTGGCGTGCGTGCCCGGGAAGTACGCGATTACGCCGTTGATTCGCAGTGGAAAAGCGACGCCAGTGGCCGCGCCAGTGGCCTCTTGTTCCAGTTCGGTATCGATATCTTTCGCGCTGCCGCCATGCTCACGGTGCTGTTCTCCGACTTGTCGATCGGGCAGATGCTCGCCGTGTTCAGTTACCTGTGGTTCATGATCGGCCCGGTCGAACAGCTGCTGAATCTGCAGTACGCCTATTACGCTGCGGGTGGTGCGCTGAGCCGGCTGAACGAGTTGCTGGCGCGTGATGACGAGCCGCAATACCCGGCTGCCAGCGACCCGTTCGCCGGCCGTGAAACGGTGGGCATCGAGGTGCGCGACCTGCGCTTCGCCTACGCCGACGAGCCGGTGCTGGACCAGCTTGACTTGTCTATCGCCCCTGGCGAGAAGGTCGCCATCGTCGGCGCCAGCGGCGGCGGCAAGAGCACCTTGGTGCAGTTGTTGTTGGGCCTCTACAGTGCCCAGGCCGGGACCATCCGTTTCGGCGGTGCCAGCCTTCAGGAAATTGGCCTGGAAACCCTGCGCGAGAACGTTGCGGTGGTGCTGCAGCACCCTTCGCTGTTCAACGACACGGTGCGCGCCAACCTCACCATGGGCCGCGACTGCACGGACGAAGCGTGCTGGCAGGCGCTGCGCATCGCCCAGCTGGATGCCACCATTGCCGCCTTGCCGCAGGGGCTGGACAGCGTAGTGGGGCGTTCGGGTGTGCGCTTGTCGGGCGGCCAGCGCCAGCGCCTGGCAATTGCCCGTATGGTCCTGGCCGAGCCGAAAGTGGTGATCCTCGACGAGGCCACCTCGGCACTGGATGCCGCGACCGAGTACAACCTGCACCAGGCCTTGGCGCGCTTCCTCAATGGCCGCACCACGCTGATCATCGCCCACCGCCTGTCGGCGGTGAAGCAGGCTGACCGGGTGCTGGTATTCGATGGCGGGCATGTGGCCGAGGACGGCGACCATCAGCAGCTGATTGCCGACGGTGGGCTGTATGCCAAGCTGTATGGGCATTTGCAGCAGACCTGACCCAGTTGTTGTTCCCGCTGGCCCCATCGCCGGCAAGCCGGCTCCCACATGCACAGCGCTGCCCTTGAGCACTGCGCCACACCTGTGGGAGCCGGCTTGCCGGCGATAGGCCAGCGCAGGCAACCGAGCATCCAGATCGGTATCATAAAAAACCCCTCCACATAGATGGCAGATGGCCTACGCTGTGCTTGTCTGGGTTGATTCGAGCCTTATCTGCTCTGTGACAGGGACTTCATGAAGGGAAATCGCACGCTAGAGGCGCCAAGGTTGCTGGGTATCATCTGGCCCTTCATCGCCGTTGTAGTCTTCCAGGTCCTGTTGGGCAGTCTCAGCCTTTATGCGCTGTCGGCTGTGCGGGCTTATGTCGCGGGCGAAAGTCTGTGGTCCAAGGCCCAGAAAGACGCCATCTATTACCTCAACCTGTATGCCGACAGCGGCGACGAAAGTGCCTACCAGCGCTATCGCCAGGTCATCAGCGTGCCCCAGGGCGACCACCAGTTGCGCGAGGTGCTCGACCAGCCCGATCCGGACCTCGAGGCCGCGCGCCAGGCCGTGCTGCAAGGTGGCAACCACCCAGACGACGTCGACCGCATCATCTGGTTCTATCGCAACTTCAGCCAGATCAGCTATATGCAGACGGCGATTGCCTACTGGAACATCGGTGATGACTACCTCGGCCAGCTGGATGTGCTGGCCAATGACATGCGCGAAGGCTTTGCCAAGGGCCAGGCCAGCCCCCGCCAGGTCAGCGAGTGGCGGGCGCGCATCGTTGCCATCAACGAGGGCGTGACGCCGGCGGCCAAGGCCTTCAGCGATGCCTTGGGCGAGGGCTCGAGGATGCTCTTGCGGGTGCTGTTGATCACCAACCTGCTGACAGCGCTGTTCCTGATCACCATCGCCTGGCGCCGTTCGAGCAAGCTGCTGGCGCAGCGCCAGGCGTTCGCCAGTGCCCTGCAGGAAGAGAAAGAGCGCGCGCAGATTACCCTGCAGGCGATCGGCGACGCGGTGATCACCACCGATGTCGATGGCTGTATCGGCTACATGAACCCGGCGGCCGAACAACTCACCCACTGGCAGGCCGGGCAGGCCCAGGGCCTGCCGCTCACGGCGCTGTTCAGCCTGGTAGATGAGCAGGCCGAGAACGAAACCGGCAGCTTGCTCGAGCAAGTGCTCAGCGGCAGCCTCAAGGGCGGCGCGGAACATGCGCGGCTGATCCAGCGCCTGGATGGCAGCACGGTATCGATCAACCTGGTGGGTTCGCCCATCATCAACGACGGGCAAATGGCGGGCATTGTCCTGGTGCTTCACGATATGACACAGGAGCGTCAGTACATCGCCAACCTGTCCTGGCAGGCCACCCACGACGCCCTGACAGGCTTGGCCAACCGCCGCGAATTCGAGTACCGCCTGGAGCAGGCGCTGAACGCCCTGGCCCGTCAGGCCGGGCGTCATGCGTTGATGTTCCTCGACCTCGACCAGTTCAAGCTGGTCAACGACACTTGCGGCCATGCCGCTGGCGACGAGCTGCTGCGGCATATCTGCGCCGTGCTGCAATCCGGGCTGCGCGAGGGGGATACCTTGGCGCGCCTGGGTGGCGACGAGTTCGGCGTGCTGCTGGAGAACTGCCCGCCCGAGCAGGCCGAGCGCATCGCCGAGAGCTTGCGCCAGGCCGTGCAGAGCCTGCATTTCGTGTGGAAGGGCAGGCCGTTCGTGACCACCGTCAGCATCGGGCTGGTGAACATGGCGCAGGCGCCCTCGACACTGGAGGCCTCCCTGCGCGCGGCGGATATGGCGTGCTACATGGCCAAGGAAAAGGGCCGCAACCGTGTGCAGGTGTACCACGCCGACGACAGCGAGCTGTCCATGCGTTTCGGCGAAATGGCCTGGATCCAGCGCTTGCATGTGGCCCTGGAAGAAAACCGCTTTTGCCTGTATGCCCAGGAAATCGCCCCGCTTACCGCCATCGAAGGGCAGGGCCACATCGAGATTCTGTTGCGGCTGCACGATGAAAGCGGCCGCACCATCTTGCCCGACAGCTTCATCCCGGCAGCCGAGCGCTACGGCCTGATGACCGCGCTCGACCGCTGGGTGGTGCGCAATGTGTTCCAGGTTATTCGCCAGTGCCTGGACGAGCAGCGCGAGGGGCCGCTGTCGATGTGCGCGATCAACTTGTCCGGGTCGAGCATTGGTGACGACAAGTTCCTCGACTACCTGCAACGGCTGTTCGTCGAATATTCCATCCCACCGCGGCTGATTTGCTTCGAGATCACCGAAACAAGTGCCATTGCCAACCTCGGCAGTGCCATCCGATTCATCAACGAATTGAAGGGGCTGGGCTGCAGGTTCTCGCTGGACGACTTTTGTGCCGGAATGTCGTCATTCGCTTATTTGAAACATTTACCCGTCGACTTCTTGAAGATCGACGGAAGTTTTGTCAAAGATATGCTGGATGATCCGGTCAACCGGGCCATGGTCGAGGTGATCAACCACATCGGCCACGTAATGGGTAAGCGGACCATTGCCGAGTTTGTCGAAACACCGTTGATCGAGCAGGCCTTGCAGGAGATCGGCGTGGACTACGCCCAGGGCTATCTGATCGAACGACCGCAGGTGTTCACCTGCGACAGTCTGCAGCGCCAACGGATTGCTGCACGGCCCCTGCTGCATCGGGCGCCTGGAACCTTTCGCTGAACAAGCGTCGGCAAAATCACAAGGATCAAGGAGCTGAAACGTGATTGATGCATTCGTTCGTATCGGGCCGCTGATGGACCCCGCCAGTTACCCCCAATGGGCCCAGCAGCTGATCGAGGATTGTCGCGAGAGCAAGCGACGCGTCGTGGAGCATGAGTTCTACCAGCGCTTGCGCGACGGCCAGCTGCGCCAGGCGACCATTCGCCAGTACCTGATCGGCGGCTGGCCGGTGGTCGAGCAGTTCTCGCTGTACATGGCGCACAACCTGACCAAAACCCGCTTTGCTCGCCACCCCGGCGAAGACATGGCGCGGCGCTGGCTGATGCGCAATATCCGCGTCGAGCTCAACCATGCCGACTATTGGGTGCACTGGTGCCATGCGCATGGCATCCACTTGCATGAGCTGCAGTCCCAGGAAGTGCCGGCAGAGCTCAATGGCCTCAACGACTGGTGCTGGCGGGTATGTACCACCGAGTCGCTGGCAATCGCCATGGCGGCCACCAACTACGCCATCGAAGGGGCGACGGGGGAGTGGTCGGCGGTGGTCTGCGCTGAAGACACCTATGCCATGGGTTTCCCGGAAGACCAGCGCAAGCGCGCCATGAAGTGGCTGAAGATGCATGCGCAGTATGATGATTCCCACCCGTGGGAGGCGCTGGAAATCATTTGCACCCTGGCCGGCGAGAACCCGACCCAAGGGTTGCGCAATGAATTGCGCAGGGCGGTCTGCAAGAGCTACGACTGCATGTACCTGTTCCTGGAGCGGTGCATGCAGATGGAAGGGCGCCAGCAAGGGCGGATGCGCCCGGCGTTGGCTGCGGGTTGAAAAGCTTGGGGTCGCGAAGCGACCCCGACGCTCTCAACCTTTACTGGGCGTTGAACGCCTGCCCATTCACCCCGGTACTGTCCGGCCCCATCAGGTACAGGTACACCGGCATGATCTCTTCCGGCAGCGGGTTGTTCTGCGGGTTCTCGCTCGGGTAGGCCTGTGCCCGCATCGCCGTGCGCGTAGCGCCTGGGTTGATGCTGTTGGAGCGCACGGGTGCTACGCCTTCCAGTTCATCTGCCAGGGTCTGCATCAGGCCCTCGGTGGCAAACTTCGAAACCCCGTAGGCGCCCCAGTAAGCACGGCCCTTGCGCCCGACGCTGCTGGAGGTGAACACCACCGAGGCGTCTTCCGACAGCTTCAGCAACGGCAGCAAGGTGCTGGTCAGCATGAACGTGGCGTCGACGTTGATGTGCATCACGCGCATGAAGTTGTCGCCCGAAAGCTGCTCCAGCGGCGTGCGCGGGCCGATGATCGAGGCATTGTTGAGCAGCCCGTCGAGGCGGCCGAACTGGTCCTCGACCATCACCGCCAGTTCGTCGTACTGGTGGGGCAGGGCGGTTTCCAGGTTGAACGGGATGACCACAGGCTGTGGGTGGCCGGCGGCTTCGATCTCGTCGTAAACCTCGTTCAGGTTGGCCTCGGTCTTGCCCAGCAGCAGCACGGTGGCGCCCAGGGCGGCATAGGCCTTGGCGGCGGCGGCACCGATGCCGCGGCCGGCACCGGTGACCAGGATGACGCGGCCCTTGAGCAGGTCAGGGCGGGCGGTGTAGTCGAACATTGAAGTTTCCCTGTGTTCTTTAAAGCAAATACGACCCCATCGCGGGCAAGCCCGCGCCTACAGGATCAGCAGCCGCACAAGGCGCTGTCGAGCACCTTGCGCAACTCCAGCGGGTGGTCCACCACCACGTCGGCGCCCCAGTTGATCGGGTTGTCCTCTGGATGAATATAGCCGTAGCGCACCGCCGCCGTGCGGGTGCCGGCATCGCGGCCAGACTCGATATCGCGCAGGTCGTCGCCGACGAACAGCACACTGGCTGGGTCCAGGTTCAGGGTCTTGCAGGCCAGAATCAGCGGTTCGGGGTCTGGCTTGCTGTTTTTCACGTGGTCCGGGCAGATCAACAAGGCCGAACGCTCGGCCAGGCCCAAACGCTGCATGATGGGTTCGGCGAAGCGTACCGGCTTGTTGGTCACCACGCCCCACAGCAGGTTGCCTTTCTCGATGTCGGCCAGCAGTTCGGCCATGCCGTCGAACAGCTTGCTGTGCACGGCGCAGTCACGCTGGTAGCGCTCGAGGAACTCCAGGCGCAGGGCTTCGAAGCCCTCGCTGTCCGGGTCCATGGCAAAGGTGGCCGCAACCATCGCCCGGGCGCCGCCGGAGATCACGTCGCGGATCAATTTGTCGTCAACGGCGGGCAGGCCGCGCTCGGCGAGCATGGCCTGGCAGATGGCGATGAAGTCCGGCGCCGTGTCGAGCAGGGTGCCGTCCATGTCGAAGAGTACTGCTCGCAAACGCATGGTCATTCCTCGCGCAGGGTCTGGATCATGTAGTTGACGTCCACATCGCTGCTCAGCTTGTAGTGCTTGGTCAGCGGGTTGTAGGTCAGGCCGATGATGTCCTTGACTTCAAGGCCGGCAACGCGGCTCCAGGCGCCCAGTTCGGACGGGCGGATGAATTTCTTGAAGTCGTGGGTGCCGCGCGGCAGCATCTTGAGGATGTACTCGGCGCCGACGATGGCCAGCAAGTAGGCCTTCGGGTTGCGGTTGATGGTCGAGAAGAACACCTGGCCGCCCGGCTTGACCATGCGGTAGCAGGCGCGGATGACCGAGGACGGGTCAGGCACGTGCTCGAGCATTTCCAGGCAGGTGACCACGTCGAACTGCTCTGGCATTTCTTCGGCCAGGGCTTCGGCGGTGATCTGCCGGTATTCAACCTGCACGCCCGATTCCAGCTGGTGCAGCTGGGCCACGGCCAGCGGTGCTTCGCCCATGTCGATGCCGGTGACGGTGGCGCCGCGCAGGGCCATCGCCTCGCTGAGGATCCCGCCGCCGCAGCCAACGTCCAGCACCTTCTTGCCGGCCAGGCTGACGCGCTCGTCGATCCAGTTGACGCGCAGCGGGTTGATATCGTGCAGCGGCTTGAACTCGCTCTCGCGATCCCACCAGCGGTGCGCCAAGGCTTCAAACTTGGCGATTTCGGCGTGGTCGACGTTGCTCATTGAACAGTCCTCTGAAACTTGTACGAATTGCGCCGGAGTATACCCGAGCGCCCGAGGCTGATGGTCGCTATAATCGCGGGCTTTTGATATCCGAACCACGGGGAGAGGCGATGCGCGAGCAACTTTTGGCGGCGGAGAAGGTGACCGGCATTCGCTGGCACGACGGCGCGCTGCACCTGCTCGACCAACGTCTGCTGCCGTCGGAAGAACGCTGGCTGACCTGCGACAATGTTGCGCAGGTGGTGGCGGCTATCCGCGACATGGCTGTGCGCGGCGCGGCGGCCATCGGTATTGCGGCCGGCTATGGCTTGGTTCTGGCGCTCGAAGAGCGCCTGGCCGAGGGTGGCGATTGGGAAATGGACCTGGAGGAGGACTTCCTCAGCCTGGCCGAGGCGCGCCCCACGGCGGCCAACCTGTTCTGGGCGCTTAACCGCATGCGTGAGCGCCTGCAGCGTGTGCGCCCCGATGAGGACGTGCTGGCAGCGCTGCAGGCTGAAGCGGTGTCCATTCATGAAAGCGACCGTGAAGCCAACCTGACCATGGCCCAGTACGGCATCGAGCTGATCCGCCGCCATCAGGGCAATGCGCAAACCTTGCTGACCTACGGTAACGCCGGCGCATTGGCCAGCGGCGGCTTCGGTACTGCCCTGGGGGTGATCCGCGCGGGGTACCTGGAGGGTATGGTCGAGCGGGTCTACGCCGGTGAAACCCGCCCCTGGCTGCAGGGCTCGCGCCTGACAACCTGGGAGCTTGCCAATGAAGGCATCCCGGTGACCCTGTGCGCCGACTCGGCGCTGGCCCACCTGATGAAGAGCAAGGGCATCACCTGGGTGGTGGTAGGGGCCGACTGCATTGCTGCCAACGGCGACGTGGCCAGCAAGATCGGCACCTATCAGCTGGCGGTGAGCGCCATGCACCACGGGGTGCGCTTCATGGTCGTGGCGCCGAGCACCAGCATCGACCTGAACCTTGCGACGGGCGACGACATTCCGCTTGAAGAACGTGACGCGGATGAATTGCTCGATTACGCCGGCACCCGTGTGGCGGCAGATGTCGAGGTGTTCAATCCGGTGTTCGATGTGACCCCGGCCGACCTGATCGACGTGATCGTGACCGAGAAAGGGGTCGTTGAACGGCCCGATACCGCCAAATTGGCGCAGTTGATGTGTCGCAAGCGGTTGCATTGATGTTTGCCTGTGCCGGCCCTTTCGCGGGGCAAGCCCGCTCCCACAAGCACCCCGCAGCCTTCCAGGCCATCCGATAACCTGTGGGAGCGGGCTTGCCCCGCGAAAGGGCCGGCACAGGCGTCGAAAATCTTTAGCGTGATGCCGCTTTAGGCAACCTGCCACATCTCCCCACCGCCACTGCCTTTGTGATAACATCCGGCAGTTTCCAAGACCGCCCATCACGGCGGCTAATTTTGCGCAGATCCATGGCACAACTCATTGATTTGTCGTAAGTCGTCGCACCCCTATGCGCTGCGGCGGCGAGCTTCGTTCGGCCCTTGATGGAGCTGCGAAGTTTCACCAGAAAAAGGAATCAGGCTTCTCATGGGCGAACTGGCCAAAGAAATCCTCCCGGTCAATATCGAAGACGAACTGAGACAGTCTTACCTCGACTACGCGATGAGCGTGATTGTCGGGCGAGCGCTGCCCGATGCGCGTGACGGCTTGAAGCCCGTGCATCGTCGCGTTCTCTATGCGATGAGCGAACTGGGCAACGACTGGAACAAACCGTACAAGAAGTCCGCCCGTGTGGTCGGTGACGTGATCGGTAAGTACCACCCGCACGGCGACATTGCGGTCTACGACACCATCGTGCGTATGGCCCAGCCGTTCTCGCTGCGCTACCTGCTGGTCGACGGCCAGGGCAACTTCGGCTCGGTGGACGGCGACAACGCCGCGGCCATGCGATACACCGAAGTGCGCATGTCCAAGCTGGCCCACGAGCTGCTGGCCGACCTGCACAAAGAAACCGTCGACTGGGTGCCCAACTACGACGGTACCGAGCAGATCCCGGCGGTCATGCCAACCCGCATCCCCAACCTGCTGGTCAACGGTTCCAGCGGTATCGCCGTGGGCATGGCGACCAACATTCCGCCGCACAACCTCGGTGAGGTCATCGACGGCTGCCTGGCGCTGATCGACAACCCGGACGTCACCATCGATGAGCTGATGCAGTTCATCCCTGGCCCGGACTTCCCGACTGCCGGCATCATCAACGGCCGCCAGGGCATCATCGAGGCGTACCGCACCGGCCGTGGCCGCATCTACATGCGTGCGCGCTCCGAGATCGAAGACATCGACAAAGTCGGTGG
Organism: Pseudomonas sp. NPDC012596; assembly: GCF_042902325.1. NCBI lineage: Bacteria > Pseudomonadati > Pseudomonadota > Gammaproteobacteria > Pseudomonadales > Pseudomonadaceae > Pseudomonas > Pseudomonas sp. NPDC012596. The sequence continues at coordinate 18,998 of NZ_JBIBEB010000024.1, forward strand.
TCGCCAGCAGATCGTGGTCACCGAGCTGCCGTACCAGCTGAACAAGGCCCGCCTGATCGAGAAGATCGCCGAGCTGGTCAAAGAGAAGAAGATCGAAGGCATCACCGAGCTGCGCGACGAGTCCGACAAGGACGGCATGCGCATCGTCATCGAGCTGCGCCGCGGCGAGGTGCCGGAGGTGGTGCTCAACAACCTCTACCAGCAAACCCAGCTGCAGAGCGTCTTCGGTATCAACGTCGTGGCGCTGATCGACGGTCGCCCGCGCCTGCTCAACCTCAAGGACCTGCTCGAAGCGTTCGTCCGTCACCGCCGTGAAGTGGTGACCCGCCGTACCGTATTCGAGCTGCGCAAGGCCCGCGAACGCGGCCACATCCTTGAAGGCCAGGCAGTTGCGCTGTCCAACATCGACCCGGTCATCGCCCTGATCAAGGCCTCGCCGACGCCGTCGGAAGCCAAGGAAGCGTTGATTTCCACTGCCTGGGAATCCAGCGCCGTGCAGGTCATGGTCGAGCGCGCCGGCGCCGACTCCTGCCGCCCGGAAGACCTCCCTGAGCAGTTCGGCCTGCGCGATGGCAAGTATTACCTGTCGCCGGAACAGGCCCAGGCGATCCTCGACCTGCGTCTGCACCGCCTGACTGGCCTTGAGCACGAGAAGCTGCTGGCCGAGTACCAGGAGATTCTCGAGCAGATCGGTGAGCTGATCCGCATCCTCAGCAGCGCCCAGCGCCTGATGGAAGTGATCCGTGAAGAACTCGAAGCGATCCGTGCCGAATACGGCGACGCTCGCCGCACCGAGATCCTCAATGCCAGCCACGACCTCAACTACGGCGACATGATCCCGGAAGAAGAGCGCGTGGTGACCATCTCCCACGGTGGCTATGCCAAGACCCAGCCGTTGTCCGCGTACCAGGCCCAGCGCCGTGGCGGCAAAGGCAAGTCAGCAACCGGCGTGAAGGACGAGGACTACATCGAACACCTGCTGGTCGCCAACAGCCACGCCACCCTGTTGCTGTTCTCCAGCAAGGGCAAGGTGTACTGGAAGAAGACCTACGAAATTCCTGAAGCCTCCCGCGCTGCGCGTGGTCGTCCTCTGGTCAACCTGCTGCCGCTGGAAGAAGGTGAGCGCATCACCGCCATGCTGCAGATCGACCTCGAGGCCCTGCAGCAGAGCGCCGACCCGGATGAAGAACTGGAAGACGGCGACGAGGGCGTGATCGAAGGCGAAGTGGTCGAAGTCGAAGAAGTTGACGAAGAAGACGGTGACACCCTTGAGTGGGTGGCTGAACCTACTGGCGCGTACATCTTCATGGCCACGGCATCCGGTACCGTCAAGAAAACCCCGCTGGTGCAGTTCGCGCGTCCGCGCTCCAACGGCCTGATCGCCCTGAAGCTGAAAGAAGGCGACACCCTGATTGCCGCGGCCATCACCGATGGTGCCAAGGAAGTCATGATGTTCTCCGACGCCGGCAAGGTGATCCGCTTCGCCGAGAGCGTGGTGCGCGAAATGGGCCGTACCGCCCGTGGCGTACGCGGCATGAAGCTGGGCAAAGGGCAGCAGATCATCTCGATGCTGATTCCGGAGTCCGGCGCGCAGATCCTCACCGCCTCCGAGCGTGGTTTCGGCAAGCGTACCCCGCTGTCCAAGTTCCCGCGTCGCGGGCGCGGCGGCCAGGGCGTGATCGCCATGGGTACCAAGGGGCGCAACGGTCTGCTGATCGGCGCCATCCAGGTGCAGGAAGGCGAAGAGATCATGCTGATCTCCGACCAGGGCACTCTGGTGCGCACGCGGGTAGGTGAAGTGTCCAGCCTGAGCCGTAACACGCAGGGCGTGACGCTTATCAAGCTGGCCGCAGACGAAACCCTGGTAGGCCTGGAGCGTATCCAGGAGCCGTCCGAGGAAGAGCTCGACGAATTGATCGAGACGGGCGAGGAGGGCGTCGAGGCCGATGCCCCGGAAGCGGCGGACGATGACAGTGCCGGCGCCGAAGAGGCACCTCACGAGTAAGCAAGTGCAACAACCCGAACGGGGCGACCAAGGTCGCCCCGTTTGACTGATTACAGCAGGCAACGCCTGGCCCGCCTCTGTAGGTGGGGTTTATGTGGGTGGCATTTGTGGGAGCCGCCCGGCAGGGCCGCTCACACAAGGGTGATGCGCGGCCTGCAACAAATGATTTTGTTCTATTTGGCAGAGCGAGAGTGGATGTGAGCAAACGAGCCTTTAACTTCTGCGCAGGCCCTGCCGCGCTTCCTGAAGCTGTCCTGCAGCGTGCCCAGGCCGAAATGCTGGACTGGCGTGGCAAGGGCTTGTCGGTGATGGAAATGAGCCATCGCAGCGACGATTACGTGGCCATCGCCGAAAAGGCCGAGCAGGACCTGCGTGACCTGCTGTCCGTCCCCTCCAACTACAAAGTCCTGTTCCTGCAGGGTGGTGCCAGCCAGCAGTTCGCCGAAATTCCGCTGAACCTGCTGCCGGAAAACGGCACCGCCGACTACATCGAAACCGGCATCTGGTCGAAAAAGGCCATCGAAGAAGCGCGCCGCTTCGGTAATGTCAACGTTGCCGCCAGTGCCAAGCCCTACGACTACCTGGCCATCCCGGGCCAGAACGAGTGGAGCCTGACCAAAAACGCCGCATACGTTCACTACGCGTCCAACGAGACGATTGGTGGCCTGCAGTTCGACTGGGTGCCAGAAACCGGTGATGTACCGCTGGTGGTCGACATGTCGTCCGACATTCTTTCCCGCCCGATCGATGTGTCGCAGTACGGCCTGATCTACGCTGGCGCGCAAAAGAACATCGGCCCGAGCGGCCTGGTGGTGGTGATCGTGCGTGAAGACCTGCTCGGCCGCGCGCGCAGCAGCTGCCCGACCATGCTCGACTACAAGGTCTCGGCCGACAACGGCTCCATGTACAACACCCCGGCGACCTATTCCTGGTACCTCTCGGGCCTGGTCTTCGAGTGGCTCAAGGAGCAAGGTGGCGTCGAGGCCATGGAGCAGCGCAACCGCGCCAAGAAAGAGCGCCTGTACGGCTTCATCGATGCCAGCGACTTCTACACCAACCCGATCAGCGTCAACGCACGTTCCTGGATGAACGTGCCGTTCCGCCTGGCGGACGAGCGCCTGGACAAGGCCTTCCTCGCCGGTGCCGATGCCCGCGGCCTGCTCAACCTCAAGGGCCACCGTTCGGTAGGCGGCATGCGCGCCTCGATCTACAACGCCCTGGGCCTGGATTCGGTTGAAGCCCTGGTCGCCTACATGGCCGAATTCGAGAAGGAGCACGGCTGATGTCCGAACACGAGCTCAAGGCGCTGCGCGTGCGCATCGACAGCCTCGACGAGAAAATCCTCGAGCTGATCAGCGATCGCGCCCGTTGCGCCCAGGAAGTGGCCAGGGTCAAAACCGCCTCGCTGGCCGAAGGCGAAAAGCCGGTGTTCTACCGCCCCGAGCGTGAAGCCGCCGTGCTCAAGCGCGTCATGGAGCGCAACAAGGGGCCGCTGGGCAACGAAGAGATGGCGCGGTTGTTCCGCGAGATCATGTCGTCCTGCCTGGCCCTGGAAGAGCCGCTTAAGGTCGCCTATCTGGGGCCGGAAGGTACCTTTACCCAGGCTGCGGCGATGAAGCACTTCGGCCACGCGGTAATCAGCCGTCCGATGGCCGCCATCGACGAAGTGTTCCGCGAAGTGGCGGCCGGTGCCGTCAACTTCGGCGTGGTGCCGGTGGAAAACTCCACCGAGGGCGCCGTCAGCCACACCCTGGACAGCTTCCTCGAGCACGACATGGTGATCTGCGGCGAAGTCGAGCTGCGCATCCACCATCACCTGCTGGTGGGCGAAAGCACCAAGACCGACAGCATCACCCGCATCTACTCCCACGCACAGTCTCTGGCCCAGTGCCGCAAGTGGCTGGACGCGCACTACCCGAACGTCGAGCGCGTAGCGGTTTCAAGCAATGCCGAAGCCGCCAAACGGGTCAAGGGTGAGTGGAATTCGGCTGCGATCGCCGGCGATATGGCAGCCAACCTGTATGGCCTGACTCGCCTGGCCGAAAAGATCGAAGACCGCCCGGACAACTCCACGCGCTTCCTGATGATCGGTAGCCAGGAAGTGCCGCCCACCGGCGACGACAAGACTTCGATCATCGTTTCGATGAGCAACAAGCCAGGTGCCTTGCACGAGCTGCTGGTGCCGTTCCACGAGAACGGCATCGACCTGACCCGCATCGAGACCCGCCCGTCGCGCAGCGGCAAGTGGACCTACGTGTTCTTCATCGACTTCGTTGGCCACCACCGCGACCCGCTGATCAAGGCGGTGTTGGAGCAGATCAGCCAGGAGGCTGTGGGGCTCAAAGTGTTGGGGTCGTATCCCAAGGCGGTGCTTTGATACGGGGCTGTTGGGGCCGCTGCGCGGCCCATCGCGGCTAAAGCCGCTCCTACAGGGTTGCGCGATACCTGTAGGAGCGGCTTTAGCCGCGATGGGCGCCAAAGCGCCCCCAGCGGTCCAGCAGAACTGCATAGATTTCTGAACAGGGTTCGCACCAGTGGTAAATGCCGTAACAACCAAACCCGCGCCAATCATCGGTCGCCTTGTGGTCGTAGGTCTCGGCCTGATCGGCGGTTCCTTCGCCAAAGGCCTGCGTGAAAGCGGCCTGTGCCGCGAAGTGGTGGGTGTCGATCTGGACGCACCGTCACGCAAGCTCGCCGTAGACCTGGGCGTAGTCGACCGCTGCGAAGAAGACCTCGCCGCCGCCTGCATCGGCGCCGATGTCATCCAGCTCGCCGTGCCCATCCTGGCCATGGAAAAGGTGCTGGCCCGCCTGGCTCGGCTTGATCTCGGCGACGCCGTCATCACCGACGTCGGCAGTGCCAAAGGCAACGTCGTGCGCGAGGCGCGCGCCGTGTTCGGTCAGCGTCTGCCGCGCTTCGTGCCCGGCCACCCTATCGCCGGCTCCGAGCAGAGCGGGGTAGAGGCCTCCAATGCCACCCTGTTCCGCCGCCACAAAGTCATCCTCACGCCGCTGCCTGAAACCGATCCCGCCGCCCTGGCGCTGGTCGATCGCCTGTGGCGCGCGCTGGATGCCGATGTCGAGCACATGTCGGTGGAGCGCCACGACGAGGTCCTGGCCGCCACCAGCCATCTGCCGCACCTGCTGGCCTTCGGCCTGGTCGATTCGCTGGCCAAGCGCAATGAAAACCTCGAGATCTTCCGGTACGCTGCAGGTGGTTTCCGCGATTTCACGAGAATCGCCGGCAGTGATCCGACCATGTGGCACGACATCTTCCTCGCCAACCGCGAGGCTGTCCTGCGCACCCTGGACACATTTCGCAGCGATCTCGACGCCTTGCGCGACGCGGTCGATGCTGGGGACGGGCACCAGTTGCTGGGTGTATTCACCCGCGCACGCGTTGCCCGCGAGCATTTCAGTAAAATCCTGGCCCGCCGGGCCTATGTGGACGCTATGAACGCCAACGATCTGATTTTCCTGGCCCAACCGGGTGGCCGCCTGACCGGGCGAATCCGTGTACCGGGCGACAAGTCGATTTCCCACCGTTCGATCATGCTCGGCTCGCTGGCCGAAGGCACGACCGAAGTCGAAGGCTTCCTGGAAGGCGAGGACGCCCTGGCGACCCTGCAGGCTTTCCGCGACATGGGTGTGGTTATCGAAGGGCCGAACCATGGCCGCGTGACCATTCACGGTGTCGGCCTGCACGGCCTCAAGCCGCCGCCCGGGCCGATTTACGTGGGCAATTCGGGTACCTCGATGCGCCTGCTGTCGGGCCTGCTGGCCGGCCAGTCGTTCGATGTCACCATGACCGGCGACGCGTCGCTGTCCAAACGCCCGATGAACCGTGTGGCCAACCCGCTGCGCGAAATGGGTGCGGTGGTCGAGACCGGCCCCGAAGGCCGTCCGCCCCTGACCATTCGTGGTGGCCACAAGCTCAAAGCGCTGACCTACACGCTGCCGATGGCCAGTGCCCAGGTCAAATCCTGCCTGCTGTTGGCCGGCCTGTACGCTGAAGGCAAGACCACCGTTACCGAGCCTGCGCCAACCCGCGACCACACCGAGCGCATGCTGCGCGGCTTCGGCTATTCGGTCGAGTCGAATGGCCCGGTAGCCTCGCTGCAGTCCGGTGGCAAGCTCACCGCCACCCGCATCGAAGTGCCGGCAGACATCTCCTCGGCCGCGTTTTTCCTGGTTGCCGCGTCGATTGCCGAAGGCTCCGAGCTGGTGCTCGAGCATGTCGGTATCAACCCGACCCGCACCGGTGTCATCGATATCCTGCGCCTGATGGGCGGTGACATCACCTTGGAGAACCAGCGTGAAGTCGGCGGTGAGCCGGTGGCCGACCTGCGCGTGCGTGGCGCCAAGCTCAAGGGTATCGAGATCCCTGAGCACCTGGTGCCGCTGGCCATCGACGAGTTCCCGGTGCTGTTCGTTGCCGCCGCCTGCGCCGAAGGGCGTACGGTGCTGCGTGGCGCCGAAGAGCTGCGGGTCAAGGAGTCCGACCGCATCCAGGTCATGGCCGACGGCCTCATCGCCCTGGGCGTGAAGTGCGAACCGACCCCTGACGGCATCATCATCGATGGCGGCCAGATCGGCGGCGGCGAGGTGCATGGCCACGGCGACCACCGTATCGCCATGGCCTTCAGTGTCGCCTCGCTACGTGCCAGTGCGCCGATCCGCATCCATGACTGCGCCAACGTGGCTACCTCCTTCCCGAACTTCCTCAAGCTCTGCGCTGAAGTCGGTATTCGCGTTGCAGAAGAGGGCAAGCTGTGACTTCGCAACCACCCGTCATCACCATCGACGGCCCAAGCGGTTCCGGCAAGGGCACTGTTGCCGGCCTGATGGCGCGCGAGCTGGGCTGGCGGCTGCTGGATTCCGGCGCGCTGTACCGGTTGCTGGCGTTCAACGCCAGCAACCACGGCGTCGACCTCACCAACGAAGAGCTGCTGACCAAGCTTGCCGCCCATCTGGATGTGCAGTTCATTGCAGCTGAGCCCGGTAAGCTTCAACAGATCATTCTCGAGGGTGAGGATGTCAGCAATGTCATCCGTACCGAAACCGTCGGCGCCGGTGCCTCCATGGTCGCCTCGCTGCCCGCGGTGCGTGACGCATTGCTGGTGCGTCAGCGCGAGTTCCGTGAGGCGCCAGGGCTGATTGCTGACGGCCGCGACATGGGTACCGTGGTGTTCCCGGACGCACCGCTCAAGGTGTTCCTCACTGCCAGTGCCGAGGAGCGTGCCCGTCGCCGTTACCTGCAGTTGAAGGGCAAGGGCGAAGATGTTAGTCTGTCGAGTCTGCTGGATGAGATTCGTGCACGCGATGAGCGTGACACCCAACGTGCAGTGGCCCCGCTGAAACCAGCGGCAGACGCCATTCAGTTGGACTCTACCGAGTTGTCCATCGAGCAGGTGTTGCAACGTATCAGGAGTGAGATCGCACTTCGCGATCTGCACTGATAGCCAGGAGAGCATGCAGGGGCACCAGTCAACGTCCTGCAGGCTTTCCTTTACTTAACGAAACCCACATTGTCTGGAATGTGGCGATGGGCGTCTGTTTCGCCCGAATCTACAGGAATTAAAATGAGCGAAAGCTTTGCAGAACTCTTTGAAGAAAGCCTGAAAACCCTCAATCTTCAGCCGGGCGCGATCATCTCCGGTATCGTTGTCGACATCGACGGCGACTGGGTTACCGTACACGCTGGCCTGAAGTCCGAGGGCGTCATCCCGCTCGAGCAGTTCTACAACGAAGCTGGCGAGCTGACCATCAAGGTCGGTGACGAAGTTCACGTTGCGCTGGACGCGGTCGAAGACGGCTTTGGCGAAACCAAACTGTCCCGTGAAAAAGCCAAGCGCGCCGAGTGCTGGATTGTTCTGGAAGCAGCTTTCGCCGCCGAAGAAGTGGTCAAGGGCGTTATCAACGGTAAGGTTAAAGGCGGCTTCACTGTCGACGTTAACGGCATCCGTGCGTTCCTGCCGGGCTCCCTGGTTGATGTCCGCCCTGTGCGCGACACCACCCACCTGGAAGGCAAAGAGCTGGAATTCAAGGTCATCAAGCTGGACCAGAAGCGCAACAACGTTGTCGTTTCCCGTCGCAGCGTGCTGGAAGCCGAGAACTCCGCCGAGCGCGAAGCCCTGCTGGAAACCCTGCAGGAAGGCCAACAGGTCAAAGGTATCGTCAAGAACCTCACCGACTACGGCGCATTCGTGGACCTGGGCGGCATCGACGGCCTGCTGCACATCACCGACATGGCCTGGAAGCGCATCAAGCATCCTTCCGAAATCGTTAACGTTGGCGACGAAGTCGACGTACGCGTTCTGAAGTTCGACCGTGAGCGCAACCGCGTTTCGCTGGGTCTGAAGCAGATGGGCGAAGATCCGTGGGTTGCTATCACTGCCCGCTACCCAGAAGGTACTCGCGTACAAGCTCGCGTTACCAACCTGACCGACTACGGCTGCTTCGCTGAGCTGGAGGAAGGCGTTGAAGGTCTGGTACACGTTTCCGAAATGGACTGGACCAACAAGAACATCCACCCGTCGAAAGTCGTTCAGGTTGGCGACGAAGTGGAAGTCATGGTTCTGGACATCGACGAAGAGCGTCGTCGTATCTCCCTGGGCATCAAGCAGTGCAAGTCCAACCCATGGGAAGACTTCTCCGGCCAGTTCAACAAGGGTGACAAGATCACCGGTACCATCAAGTCGATCACCGACTTCGGTATCTTCATCGGTCTGGACGGCGGCATCGATGGCCTGGTTCACCTGTCCGACATCTCCTGGAACGAAACCGGCGAAGAAGCCGTACGTCGTTTCAAGAAGGGCGACGAGCTGGAAACCGTCATCCTGTCGGTTGACCCAGAGCGCGAGCGCATCTCCCTGGGCATCAAGCAGCTGGAAGACGATCCGTTCTCCAACTTCGTTGCTGTCAACGACAAGGGCGCTATCGTCAAGGGCATCGTGAAAGAAGTTGACGCCAAAGGCGCCATCGTCACTCTGGCCGACGACATCGAAGCTACTCTGAAAGCTTCCGAAATCAGCCGTGACCGCGTTGAAGACGCGCGTAACGTCCTGAAGGAAGGCGAAGAGATCGAAGCCAAGATCATCAGCGTTGACCGCAAATCGCGCGTCATCAGCCTGTCGATCAAGTCGAAAGACGACGCTGAAGAGCGTGAAGCCATCCAGAGCCTGAAAAACGCTCCGGAAGCGGCTGCCGACACCACCATGGCTGCGCTGCTGCGCGAAGCAATGGCCAAGCAGAACTAAGTTCTGTTTGATCGGTACAAAAAAGGGGTGGCCTTCGGGCCACCCCTTTTTTTTGTGCCAAGAATTTACCCATGCCCCCCGCAATCCCTGTAGGAGCCGGCTTGCCGGCGATGGGCTGCAACGCAGCCCCTCTTGTTTCCCCTACCTACCAATCTTGAATTTTTTTATCAAGTCAAGAACCGCCCTGTTCAAAACCTTCCGAGCGTGCTACAAACTGATTAAGCAATGATCTAGCTGCTTGATAACGAAGGGAAAAATATGACGAAGTCGGAGCTGATCGAACGTATTGTCACCCATCAAGGGCTGCTCTCGTCCAAGGACGTCGAGTTGGCCATCAAGACCATGCTTGAACAGATGTCCCAATGCCTGGCCACTGGCGATCGCATCGAGATCCGTGGTTTTGGCAGCTTTTCCTTGCACTATCGGGCCCCGCGCGTAGGGCGCAACCCCAAGACAGGTCAGTCTGTGGAGCTCGAAGGCAAGTTCGTGCCGCACTTCAAACCGGGTAAAGAGCTGCGTGACCGGGTCAACGAAGACGAGCACGAGCACCCCTGAGCCATGAAGGAGCAGTCTGATGCGTAACCTCAAGCGCGCCCTGGCGGCGCTGTTCGTGCTGCTGCTGGCGGCTGTGGTGCTGTTCTTCGTGCTGGAGAACCAGCAAGCCGTGGCGCTCGTCCTGTTCGGCTGGTCTGCCCCTGAAGTCCCCGTGGCCGTGCCGGTGTTGGCGGCCCTGGTTGTTGGGCTCGCAGTGGGGCCACTGTTGGGGGCTTATGGCGTGCAGCGCAGCAAGCGGAAGATCCGCGCTTCGGTCCGTCAGTCACTGATTAACGGTAATTGAGGAAAATTCCTACGCCCTCGTAGGAAAGTCTCACCTGTGCACGCGCCCCCGAAAATGAAGTAATAGGCACTTCATTTTTTCGGCCCAGGCGAGCGCGCAGCAGTATGGAATTTCCTGCCCTTTCCCATCATGGTGGCACCCGAGGCGTAACCGGCTCCTGTCACCAGCTGCACCTCGACGCCACCACCAGTCTTTTGATCGATTGTGGGCTGGAGCAGGGTGCCGATGCGGCCCCCGGTTCAGAATTTGCCCCCATCGGCTTTGATATAGCCGGTATCAAGGCGTTGATCATCACCCATGTTCACCTCGATCATGTCGGTCGCATCCCGGCCTTGCTGGCTGCCGGCTATCGCGGCCCCATCCTGTGTAGTGAGCCGTCGGCCAAGCTACTGCCACTGGTGCTGGAGGATGCCTACAAGCTCGGTATCAGCGCAGATCCCACTCAGGTCGATCGTTACCTTGCGCTAGTGGAGCGGTTGATAGTGGCAATACCCTTCGAGCAATGGCACCTGGTGGCCGAGCAGGAGGGCGTGGCATGTTCCATCCGCTTGCAGCGCGCGGGTCACCTGTTGGGTTCTGCCTACGTAGAATGCGACGTGCGCTATCCCGGCGTCGAACCCAGCTCGCGCGTCGTGTTCTCCGGCGACCTCGGTGCGCCGGGCAATCCCCTGCTACGCGCCGTGAAGCCCCCTGAGCGTGCCGATATCCTCATTCTCGAAAGCACCTATGGCGATCGCCTGCACGCCGACCGCAGCGATCGCCAGCAGCGCCTGGAGGCCGTTATCGACCGTGCCTTGGTAGATGGCGGCACCATTCTCATTCCAGCCTTCAGCCTGGGCCGAACCCAGGAGTTGCTGTACGAGATCGAAGGCATCCTCCACCGCAAATCGCTACAGGCCGAACAAAGGCAGGGGCCTGCCGATGATTCGCTCGCTGCGCTCGACTGGTCGCGCTTGCCGGTCATTCTTGACTCGCCGTTGGCCCAGCGCATCACCCGCGCTTACGCGGAGCTGCACGAATACTGGAACTGCGAGGCTCGGCAACGGGTGGGGGAAGGGCGTGACCCGCTCGGGTTCGGGCAGTTGGTTTGCGTGGATACACATGGCAAGCATCAGCAGGTGGTCAACTATCTGAAGAGTACCGGGCGGCCGGCTATCGTGATTGCTGGGAATGGTATGTGCTCGGGTGGGCGGATCGTTAACTACCTCAAAGCGATGCTGGGGGATCCACGGCATGAGGTGGTGTTTGTGGGGTATCAGGCGAAGGGGACGCCGGGGGCGGTGATTCAGGCTAATGAGGGGGCTGAAGGGTTTGTGCAGGTTGATCTGGATGGGCGGATGCACGAAGTACGTGCGAAGACGCGGACCGTGACCGGTTATTCTGGGCATGCTGATCAGGCTGGGCTTGCTTGTTTTGCTTCGAATGCTACTCAGTTGCCCGCAAGCATCGTTCTTGTCCATGGAGCAGCTGCAGCCAAAGCGGCGTTGCGCAATGTGATTGCACGGCGATTCGAGCAGGTTGGTCGCTCGGTCGCCATCAGTATTCCGTGATGGCCCGCGTGTCGCCGGCGTGAGGGGCTCGTTATTACCTCCGGTGACTCATAAGTGGTGTCGCGTGGGGGTTGATGCTGGCCGCTCAGAATAGTAGTTTGTCGGGCGTGGTCTCGACTGGTTTGCGGTAAGCATCTCCTTGCCGTGGGTTCATATTGATGGGCAAAGGTGGCGGTCCTTGGATAACTACAATAACATTCGCCGATATCGTCAAAAGAGCTGGGTAAAGGTGTCAACGCTGGCATTTCCCATTTTGACACTGGCGCGCAAGCACTCCTGGTCTCTCAGGCAATTCAAAAGCGATACGATTTTGCAACGCCCACAAGGATAAGTCAGCGTGACGCAAGCCCCATTGAAAATTGCTGTTGTCAGTCAGTATTTTTTTCCTGAGAACTTTATCATCAATGATATCGTGCGTGAATTGGGTTCACTGGGTGCACATGTCGAAGTCTTCACTGGCAAGCCGAACTACCCCACTGGAGAAGTTTTCCCTGGATACCATGCCCATGGTACGGTCGAGGATCACTTCGCCGATACGATTGCCGTTCATCGCGCGCCATTGCGCCCGCGGGGGCAAGGCGGGGCAAAGAACCTGATCCTGAATTACCTGTCTTTCGTTGCCAATGGCGTCAGGTATTTCTGGCCTCATGCTAGGCGCAAAAAGTTCGATATTTATTTCGTCTTTGCGCCGTCTCCGATTACTTCCGTGATTCCTGCGCTGGCCATGAAATGTGCACATCGCGCGCCAGTATACTTGTGGGTACAGGATCTTTGGCCGGAAAGTCTGGAGGCCACCGGCTTTATCAAGAATAAACCGCTTTTGTCCCTTGTTGGGCAGTTAGTTCGGGGGCTCTATTGGGCGGTGGACGTTTTGTTGGTCCAGTCGCGAGCCTTTATCGAACCTGTCAAGCGTTATGCGCGAGCCGACAAGATCTCGTATTACCCAAATTCCTATTTGCATCAAAGTGAGTCCTGCGAGGCTGGGGTACTGCCCGGGTCGCTGACTGATCTGTTACGGTCGAATTTTTGCGTGGTATTCGCAGGCAACCTCGGTAGCGCGCAAGCGCTGCCTACCATCATCGAGACGGCGCGCATCCTCAAGGCCGAGCAATCACAGGCCAGGATAGTCATGGTCGGTACGGGCAGCAAGGCCGCATGGCTGCTGGAGGAAAAGACCCGCTTGGGGCTGGACAACCTGATTGTCGCGGGCGCGTACCCGCGGTCGGCAATGAGCGAACTCTTTGACCTGAGTAGCGCGTTGCTGGTTACACTCAAGCGAGACGAAATTTTCAGCTTTACCATTCCAAGCAAGGTTCAGGCTTATCTGGCAGCCGGCAGACCGATCATCGGCTCCCTTGACGGTGAAGGTGCCCGCGTCATCGATGATGCCGGTGCTGGTGTAACGTGCCCTGCGGAAGATGCTGGGGAGCTTGCGGCCTGTATTCGCACGCTGCAAGCTATGCCCGCTGAGGACCGTGCTTACATGGGGGCTCAGGCACGAGCCTATTTCTTGAAAAATTTTGAACTCAAGGCACAGTGCAAGGCGCTGTTGCAGATGTTCGAGCAAAGGATTGAACAGGACAGGGCGACGCAATGAATATTTTGGTATTGGGTGTCTCGGGCATGCTGGGGAGTGCCGTATTTCGGTACTTTTCAGAAAATTCTCAACATCGTGTGACAGGGACGCTTCGCTCCTCATCCGCCAGCAGGTTTTTCTCGCCGCGGCAGGCAGAATGCTTGCTGACGGGTGTGGATGTGCTCGATGCGGATGCGTTGGTGGCGGCATTCGCAAAAGCCGAACCGGATGTCGTGATCAACTGCGTAGGCCTGATCAAGCAACTGGCCGATGCTAAGGATCCGCTCACCGCGTTGCCGATCAACGCTATGCTGCCGCATCGCCTTGCCAAGTTGTGCAAGGTGGCGGGTGCACGTCTGATCCACATCAGTACCGACTGCGTCTTTTCCGGCACCAAGGGCATGTACCTTGAGCAGGATGAGTCGGACTGCACCGACCTGTACGGAAAGTCCAAGTACATTGGCGAACTCCATGACCTGGACCATGCCGTGACCCTGCGCACGTCGATCATTGGTCATGAACTGCAGAGCAACGCTTCCCTGGTCGATTGGTTTCTGGCTCAGGATGGCAGCGTCAAAGGCTTTACCCAGGCGATCTTCTCGGGGCTGCCGACCGCGGAACTGGCCAGGGTCATGCTCGAGTACGTCATTCCCGACCGTTCCTTGAAGGGGCTCTACCATGTATCGGCCAAGCCCATCGACAAGTTCGCATTGCTTGAACAGGTAGCCAAGGTCTATCGCAAAGACATCCAGATCGTCGCGGATGACAAGTTGGTGATCGATCGCTCGCTAGACTCCACGCGTTTCCGTACCGTTACGGGTTATGAGCCGCCAGCCTGGCCTGCGCTCATAGAATTTATGCACGCGCAACGTCATTAACCAATTTAGAAGGGTGCACTTGTGTTCGATAACAAGATTCTTATGATCACCGGTGGTACCGGCTCATTCGGCAATACTGTTCTCAAGCGTTTTCTCAATACCAACGTCAAGGAAATCAGGGTCTTCAGCCGCGACGAGAAAAAGCAGGAAGATATGCGGATTGCCTTGGCCAATGACAAGGTCAAGTTCTACATTGGCGATGTACGTGACTATCAGAGTGTGGCGGAAGCCATGGTCGGGGTCGACTACATTTTCCATGCGGCAGCATTGAAACAGGTCCCTTCCTGCGAGTTCTACCCGATGGAAGCGGTCAAGACCAATGTTGTCGGTACCGAGAATGTGCTCAATGCGGCAATTGCCAATGGCGTCAAGCGGGTAGTTGTGCTCAGCACCGACAAGGCCGTTTATCCCATCAACGCGATGGGTATTTCCAAGGCCATGGCGGAGAAGCTGATGGTTGCCAAGTCGCGGATGATTCCGCAGCAGGGGCCAGTTATCTGTGCGACCCGCTATGGCAATGTGATGGCTTCGCGGGGTTCGGTCATTCCACTTTTCGTCGACCAGCTCAAGGCAGATAACGAACTGACGGTGACAGACCCGAACATGACCCGCTTCCTCATGTCGCTGGAAGACTCAGTGGATCTGGTGCTGCATGCGTTCGAACATGCCGAGCAGGGCGATATCTTCGTGCAGAAGGCGCCTGCGTCCACCGTTGCCGACTTGGCAGAATCGCTCAAGCAGCTGTTCAAACGCAACAACCCGGTAAAAGTGATCGGTACCCGTCACGGCGAAAAGCTCTACGAATCGTTGATCTCCCGGGAAGAAATGGCCAAGGCTGACGACATGGGGCGCTACTACCGCATCCCGGCGGACAACCGTGACCTCAACTACAAGAAGTATTTCGTTGAAGGCGAGCAGCATATCTCCGAGCTCGACGATTACACCTCGCACAATACCGAGCGCCTCGACATCGAAGGCATCAAGGCGCTGCTGTTGAAGCTCGACTATATCCAGGACGAACTCAATGCTTAAGGTCATGACCCTGGTCGGCACCCGGCCTGAACTGATTAAGATGAGCCGCGTCATCGCCGAGCTCGATGAGCAGGCCCATCATGTGCTGGTGCACTCCGGGCAAAACTACGATTATGAGCTGAACCAGGTGTTCTTTGATGACCTGGGAATCCGTAAGCCGGACCACTTCCTTGGTGCAGTCGGCACCACGGCAGCCGGCACGATTGCAGAGGTAATCGCCAAGTCTGACGCAATCTTCGAGCTGGAAAAGCCTGATGCATTGCTGTTGTACGGTGACACTAATACGTGCCTGGCGGTTATTGCGGCCAAGCGCCGCAAGATTCCGGTCTTCCATATGGAAGCAGGCAACCGCTGTTTCGACCAGCGCGTGCCGGAAGAACTCAACCGCAAGGTGCTGGACCACCTCAGCGACATCAACATGGTGTTGACCGAGCACGCCCGGCGCTATCTGCTGGACGAGGGTATTCGTCCGGAAACCATCATCAAGACCGGTTCGCACATGCAGGAAGTGCTCGATTACTACCGGCCGCGTATCGATGCGTCGACGGTTCTCCAAAAGGAGTCGTTGGAAGAGGGCAAGTACTTCATCGTCAGCACCCACCGAGAAGAAAACGTCGACACGCCGCAGAACCTACGCGACCTGTTGGCATCGCTGCGTGCGCTGGCCGATGCCTACGGTCACCCGATCATCGTCTCGACCCACCCACGCACGCGCAAGCGTCTGGAAGACTTGGGCGAAAGTCTTGAGCATCCTTTGATCCGTTTCGTGAAGCCTTATGGGCTGCTGGATTACATCCGCTTGCAGATGGGCGCACTTTGCGTACTTTCCGACAGCGGAACCA
This sequence comes from Pseudomonas sp. NPDC012596, assembly GCF_042902325.1. Lineage (NCBI taxonomy): Bacteria > Pseudomonadati > Pseudomonadota > Gammaproteobacteria > Pseudomonadales > Pseudomonadaceae > Pseudomonas > Pseudomonas sp. NPDC012596. Next base: position 34,977 of record NZ_JBIBEB010000024.1, read on the forward strand.
TCACCGAAGAGGCTTCGCTACTCAATCTGCCAGCGGTCACCATTCGCAACGCCCATGAGCGGCCAGAGGGCATGGATGAAGGAACGCTCATCATGTGCGGTTTGACGCCAGCGCGTGTATTGGACGCCGTTCGCGTGGTGATCAACCAACATGACCGTGGCCAGCGGGTTATTCCGGTCGTCCAGGATTACCTTGGCGGGCCGGTGTCCAAGCAGGTCGTACGAATCGTCTATAGCTACACGAACTACATCAACCGGACGGTGTGGTCCAAGTAGATACCAAGGTTCCAGCTGCCCGACGGGTCGATGTCGGGCGGCTGCCCATTCGTACCGCACCCGGAACGGGTATACCTCTGACTTGCTGCCCCTTGAACGCTGGCTGCCGGTGCTCTGTTGCTTGAGTGCTGGTGCAACGCACATGCGGTTCGGGCGAGGCTCGCATAATAGTTCGCATGGAGAATTGAACAGCTCATGAACAAGCTGGTGGTATTGGGCGGCACTGGTTTCGTGGGGCGGCACTTGCTGGAGGCACGCAGCGAACTGGCCGGTTTTGATCTTGTGTATGCAGTTCACCGTAGCGAACCTGACTGGTTGCTTGAAGCTGACGTGCGTGTCGAGCGATTCGACGTCAACGACCCGGCATCGCTGACCCCGATCCTTGGCCCGGGGTGCACCGTACTCAACTTGCTCAGGCCGGATGGCAGTGGGTGGTTCGAGCCGGCCATCGTCAACATTCTGCAAGCCTGTGGGCAATCCCGGGTCAAACGGTATGTGCACGTTTCTAGCATCGATGTGTTTGGCGCAGCTGCAGACGACGAGGTCGATGCCAACACCCGGATCGACCCCAGGACACCTTACGAGCGCGAGCATGCCGCTGCTGAGGCCGTTGTGCGCGCAGTACAGGCTGGCCTTTTCGAGGTGGTGGTGCTTCGGCTGGGGGCTGTATTCGGAGAGGGTGGCTTGAACATCGTCTCGTTCGTGAACGAGGTTTCCCAGGCGCCTGCCTGGAAGCTGGCGCTGCGCCGCGTGTTGTACGGGTCGCGGCGCATGCATCTGGTGAGTGTTCAAAAAGTCGCGCAGACCTTGGCATTCGTGGCGCAAGTTCCCGCCGTGCGCCAGGGTGAGGTCGTGCTGGTTACCGACGATGCGGCCGCCGAGAACAACTTTGGCTACCTGCAGGATGAGTTGATGCGGGCCTTTGGCCGGTCATCGATCCGTTATCTGCCGCATTTGCCGCAGTCCGTGCTGGGGTTGTTGCTGCGATTGCGCAATATCAGCAATGCCAATCCGATGCGCAGATTCCGGGAAGCCCGACTGGCGGAGTGGGGGCAGCCGGCGACGGCCGACTTCAAGCAACAGTTGCATCGTTACATTGAAATGCTGAAGGAACAGGCATGAAAGTGCTTCTGGTCAACATCTCGCTCGATGCGAAACGAGGTGGCGGCACGGCCGAGCGCACCCGGCACCTGGCAACACACCTGGCAAAGGCGGGCAGCTCATGCGAAGTCGTGGCCATGAATGGAAACTCCTGGCAGCGTGAATTCGACGAACTGGGAATCAAGACGTACATAACCGGTCACTTCGGCAACCGCTTTCCCTTGCCCTTGCTTAATCCATGGCGTGCATGGCGCGCTGTGCGCAATGCCGATGTGCTTCATATCATGGGCTACTGGAATCTGCTCAGTGTCGCCATGGGGCTGCTTGCGTTAATCGCCAGACGCCCATACGTTCTTTGCCCGGCAGGTGAGTTCGCTTCGGTTGGCTCGCCACGGCTGATAATGAAAGTCTTCCACCTCTGCTTGGGGCGCTGGCTTATCAAGGCCGCGTCCGGATTCATCGCGATCACGCAGCTTGAGCGGGACGTGATTGCCCAGGTGGCGGGAGTGCCACAGGCATCCGTTGCGGTCATCGGCAATGCCGTTTCCGAGCCGGAAAAGGTGGAGCAAGCGGCTACTGTGGCGGTTCCGGATGAGCCATTCATCCTGTTCATGGGGCGGCTTGCACCGGTCAAGGGACCGGATTACCTGATCAAGGCATACCTCGAAACGCCAGCGGCGCAGCGATATCCGCTCGTGATGGCCGGGCCAGATTTCGGCATGCAGCAAGAGCTGCAGGCACTGGCGAGCGGATCAGGCCTGCAAAGCCGTATTCACTTCATCGGGTTTCTTGATGAGGCGCAACGGACGCAGGTCTATCGCCAGGCGATGATGCTGGTCATTCCATCGCGTTCAGAGGCCATGTCGCTGGTGGCACTGGAAGCAGGGGTAGTCGGTTTGCCGGTACTGTTGACCGATACCTGTGGTTTCGACCAGGTCGAGGATGTTCAAGGCGGGCTAGTGGTCCCGGCCAGCAGTCAAGGCATTGCTGCTGGCCTGGAAAGGATGCTTGCCGATCGGCAAGAGCTCAAGCTCAAAGGTGAGCGGCTTAAGGCTTTCGTAATCGACCACTACACCTGGACAGCGACCGTTCAGGTTATGTTGCGTCGCTTCCGCTGCCTATTGCGCAGTGGGTCGATGATGGACTGACCCGGCCTCGGCTGCCCGTCGGGTGCGTGCGCTCGACGGGCCTGCTCCGCAATACTTACGTTGCGGAGTATTGCTGGGGCAGCGGCGTCTTCCGCCGCCCAGCCAGGGTCGAACTGCAGATGAACATGGTGAACGCGTAGGGCATCCAAACGATGGGTCGCTGATAGATGCTAAGCCCGAACAGCACGAAGAACAGAAGTACCCACAGGGGGCGCTTGGCGTTGCGGGTGATGGCCAGCGTCAGGGCGAGCATGCCCAGCCCGAACAGCGCTGCGCCGATGAGTCCGAAGTCGGTAAACAAGCGCGTGACGACCTGCGACACGCCTCCATAAACCACGCTGGAATCGGCACCGAGCCCGAACAGCAGCGTGCGGGCATCGGCATCCATATAGCGTGCGAGCAGCTTGTCCATTTCCGGCAGCGAGCGATTGTTGATGTACTGCGTCTGGCGAAGTTCTGACTCGGGCTTCACGATTGACGGCAGCGCAGGCGGAGTCATCACGACGTCGTTGCCTGATGCTGGCTCCGCCGCGAGTTCTTTGCTCGAAGGTGCACTGATTTCTCTGCTCTGCAAAGGTGTTGCATCGGCTGGCGTTTGCACGGCCGTCTGGGCAACGGGCAGGGGGGGAGGCGCGGAGGGCTTGATGACCCCCAGCACCAGAAGCCCGAACAGGCCCAGTGCGGCCAATGGCACCAAGGTAAGTGGCGAGCGGGCCTGTAGCAGGCGGAACGAGAAGCCAATCAGCGCCATGACAATGAAAGCCAGGGAAAACGACAGCAGGCCACCGATGAAGGCGAACAGGAAGGGCAGTGGTTTCAGGCGAAACCGGTTACCCGCCAATAGGAAGGCTGCCAGGGTTCCGACCATGCCGGGCTCGTCATACATGGCGCAGAGTCGATAGAGTTCACCGCCCCATGGCAGTGACAGGTGATTGCCTGCGAGCAGCAGGGCACCTGGAGCATGCAGGTAATAGCCGCCTGCTTCAGCCATGGTCGGGTTCAACAGGGGCACCTTGTCGAATGCGACCGGTATGTTGGCGATGGTGCAAATCGACACGACAATGCCGGGTATCAGGCTGATGGAAAAAATCCAGCCGAACCATTGCAACACCTTACCGCGTCTTTCATCGGAAAAGACCAGGAGTGCCATCAGTGTGGGCAGTACGAAATACCAACGAGTCGTGCTTCCGTCGACCTTTGGGAGCATGCTGATATAGATCACGAACAGGCAAATCAGTACGAACCCGAGTATTTCACGCCTGCGCGGGCGATCGCCCAGTATGAAAGCTGTAACGGCAAGAGCGCCGGAGAGCAGGCCGGCAATTGCCATGTGGCGCAAGGAGTTCCAGAGAAAATAGGGGTTCAGGGTCACCCAGGCGCAAAATGCAAAAAGGGGTGCCACTGCGGCATCAATTGAGGCCGGTGAGCTGTAAGTCCTAATAGCTGCTGTCATCGTAAGGGATCTGCCTGATCACACCTGGGCAGGCCGCCTACCGGAAAGTTATGGCATGCACCAGGCTTTGATGGACGAAGGTTCGCCTAAGTCTGACAGATTCCGGATGACAGAAGTGATACCAAACTACGACGTCTGTCGCTTTTTCACGATGTTCTTTCAGATTTTTTCGGTTGTGCGGAGACCGTTTGCGGAGAAACGGCCTCGCGGGGGCTAGCGAGTCAGAATGCAGGTGCGGGAGAGGCCAGCCTGGATGTGGACCCCGTCAAGATCAACCGCGCCACATACAGTCCACCGATGAACCCTAGCAGTTCGATAAAGAAAAAGAACTGGACCCGGGGGAAGTTGGTCTGGACTACGAGGTAAGCCAAGGCCACACCAATCGCGGCTTGTGTGAAGATATTGCCGATCATCTGTCTTGCCAGCTGCTCTGCCAACAGGCCGGCCACGAACAACAGAGCCAGGCCTGCCATAAGTACAGCCAGATTGTTGCTGTAGAGCAGGATGGCTAAGGGGCCGGGGATCGTCATAAACGTGAAGTTTTCATAGGTCTGATACTGGGCATCCGACATCCGCTGGTAGATCGCCTGCGTTCCGCTTTCCGGGCGCTCCCCGAGGCTGCGCACGAACAACGGCCAGCCGGTGTCAGGATAACTGACCACCGCCAGCACACCTTCGATGCCTACCCAGCGATCCACGACCAGTTTGCTCAGCTCCATGAGCATGCCTTTCCAACGCGCGCGCTTGATTTCGGCGGTCTCCACCAGAGGTGCAACGTCGGGCGGGGCTGCCGGGGTGAGAGCGGTGAAGTGCAGCATAGGGACGGCCGGCGGCATCAGGGCGGCTGCTGCCAAGCTGGACTCGGCAGGGGCGAGCATCATGTTTTCCAGTGCAAGTACGGCAACGGCCGCAGCTTGCTGGCTGCTCGGTTGCTCGGGCGCGCTGTCGATCAACGTGTTGCTGACGATTAGCGTGCTGGTGACGGGGAGGGGCGCTGCGACTGGTTTGGCTTGGGCAAACGAGTGCAGGCGATCGGCAGAAACCATGAGCAATGATGCGACGAATAGTGCGGCGGTAACGAGCAGAATCCTGACCCATTGTGCCATACGAAGAGAGGTGACCAGTTCGCGGCTGTGAGTCAGGTAGACCACGAAAGGCGCGGCGACGTGCAGAATCATCTGCGCTCGGCTGCCCATCGAAACCGCAGTCACTGCACCTTCCAGAATCAGGATATAGAAGAGGGTTTCCAGCTTCATCTTGCGTGCTTGGACCAGCCAGTAGCCGAGCGTGGCCAGCAGAATCAGGTTGCCCCAGGCAATCATGAATGACACCAGGACATAAATGTAGCTGTGCAGTTTCAGAAGTGGTTCTGTGCCAACCTTGAGGATGGCGAACTTGAAGTTGAAGGCGAGCAACAGGGCGGTGAGCACAATTGCCAGCCACATCACTGGCCGCAGCAGCGGGCGGTAGCTGGAGGGCGAAGTGGCCGCGATCGGGCGTTGGCGCGAGGCTATGGTCTAACAGACCAGCAACGTGGCGAAGGCGGTGTTCAAGGCTAGCATGGCGCTGTCCCAGCCCTGCGGGGAGTGGTCGAACAGCCCGATGGGTTCGATGAACTGGGTATCAAGAATGAAATGCAGGACCAGCTTTGCCCAGCAGCCAAGTATCAGAAAAGCCAGCAGGAAGAATGAAAAGAAACTGCTGCGGTTGTTTAGCACACTGCGCACCAGCAGAGCCGCCAGCAACCCATTAATCAGCAAGGAGGGTATTGAGCCGGGGTAGCTGAACGCCGCCGCGATTGTTGCGATGGCAACGATCAGGAGGGCTATTAACTGCAGGTGTCGATTGCCCAGCAGGTGCCCTTGAACGGTCTGAATCATCAACGCGCTCCGATGGTGCTGTTCGGTCAGTATCTTTCCCGGTGTTTGTCGGGCAACAAGTCGATCCTACTCAGGCCTTGGTTTTGGGCCTGCAGATGGTAAGTACGTAACTGACCATCTTGCGCGATATCACCGAGGGCGGGTCGAGCAGGGCCGCCTTGGCCATGCGCGCCATGAACATCGCATAGCGGCCGGAAAAACCATGCATGAAGCCCGACAGCATCAGGGCATTGGCCACCGCCTTGCGCTTCCAGCCAAGGATGGAAGGCGACAGGCCACGGGTCTGGTAAAGACTGTTGATGACGCGAAGTGGTTCGTCCGAACGTTCGGCATTGCAAGGATTGTAAGTGGTCGAGCCCGAGTGGATGCGAAAATCGGCGAGAGGTTTGGCCACGCGCAGGAATGGGCCGTACTGACACAGGCGTAGGAAGAAGTCCATGTCAGGAATATTGCGCAGCCCCGTGTTCCAGCCCCCCACCTTCTCCCACACGGAGCGGCGGAACAGGGCGCCAGGCCCTGGCAGGCACTGGAAATTGGCGATGAGCAGGCGCTCTTCATAGTCTGGGGTCTGAACGGTGCGCACGTGCTTGGAGTCTTCGTCGATGACGCAGAAGTCGGGGTAGGCCAGCACCGCCTGGGGCGCTTTGGCCATGGCTTCGACGATGGCCTCGATGGCGCCAGGATGCAGGCGGTCATCCGCACTCAAGTAGCCCAACAGTTCGCCGCTGCTTTGTTGCCAGCCAAAGTTCATCGCGGCGCTCTGCCCGGCATTGGCCTGGCGATAGCGGGTGAAATTGCCCGGGTGCTTCTCCAGCAGTGCCGGCGTCTGATCGGTCGAGCCGTCGTCGACCACGATCAGTTCGACATTCGGGTAGCTTTGCTGAAGCACACTGTCGATGGCATCCAGCACATACTGCCCGGTATTGTAGGTAGGGATGATGATCGAAACCTTGGGCATCACGTTGCTAGCGACCATAAGTAACCTTTCGACGGTAATAGAAGCGCGCGAACCGACGCAGTGAAGCGTAATCCGCGGTGGTGCTCAAATTGAATATCCGCTTGACGCAGTAGATCTGCGCGATTGACTGGCAGATGCCGCCGAGGCTGTATACCACGGCCAAACCAATGATTCCATAGAGCCACATCGCCAGTAGCCCAGCGCCGATCATGCAGACGCCGCTCAGTACGGAGATGCGCATGGCAACGTGCTGTTTCTGTAGCATCATCAGCACGAAGCCTGCAGTTCCTGCGTATGTCTGCACCAATTGCGAAACGCCCAGTATGGCAAAGATATAGTAGGCATCGGCATACTCGCTGGACCAGACGTGCGACAGCACGAACTGACCACTCACGATGAACAGCAGATAGCCGAAAAGTCCGAGGATTGTCGCTGCCCCGGCGCCCACGCCGAGCACTCGTTGCATGTAGCGTCTCTTGCCGCGTACCCATATTCGCCCGATTGATGGGGCGACCACGGTGTTGATCACCGCCAGCGGTATCAGTACCAGCGCTGCCAGGCGAGAGGCGAGACCGTAGATGGCCAAGCCGGCAGCGTCGCCGAACCAGGCGATGATCCACAGGTCGGCCTGCGCCATCACGAATAGCACCACGGTGGTGGTGAGGTTGGGGCGTGTTTCACGCAGCAGGCTGACATAGCCGATGTTTGTCTGCGGCTTGTCCGAGGATTGTGCACGGTACCAGCGCATGAGGCTGTAGCCGCCAAGCAGTGTCGTGCAACCTGCGCCGATCACGCCAGCGAGAATCACCATGTCCAGGTTCAGATGCAACTCGCCGCGCCATGCCAGAGTGACGGTCGCCGCACTGGCCAGGCTCGCGCCGGTGGTGAGGAAACTGGCCTGGACGAAATGTCCCAGCGCCCGGTGTTGCTCGGAGAGAATGGTGGTCATTGCCGCGAGGATCATGCTGATCGAGACCAGCGGCGCTATGTCATGCAGCAGCCTCAGCAGGTCTGTGCCCTCGTAGCGCGACAGCACCTGCATGAACAGGTTGAAACCGACGGCCACTGCCAGTGTTGAAAACACCGCAAGCAGCAGGCTGCGGCGTATTACCTGCTTGATCTGCCCGCTGTCCCGGTGCCCCTGGGCACTGGAGATGCCAGCAGGGGCGGTGATGCTCAGGCCCAGCTGGCCCAAGGTCGCCAGGGCTGCAATCAGCGACTGGGCCAGAAAGAACAGACCAACCGAGGTCTGCGGCATGGTCAAGGGAATGATGACGCCCGTCAGGGCCCCTGTGCCTAGCAGCAGAAAGCGCCCAAACACTGCGGCAATACTCGCGGCGATCGGGGACGACAGCGCGTTGGTGACTTTCCCTTTGGACATGAGTTCTTATAGGTACCTTGAAGGAGGCAGGGATTCTGTTGTGTTTTGCCAACCCTGTCCATCCGTCCGTGTGTCACTCGGTTAGTGTTATTTTGAAATCATTCACTGAACCTTGTGCCCGACGGGCTGCGAGTCTGGTTATACGTGTGTGGTAGGGTAATGTATTGTCGCACTCGCACTGGCATGCAGAATTTTCTGCAATTAGCCATGCTCACTTTCTTTGTGGCGCGATCTGTTCGATATTGGCAACCCAATAAACCAAGAACGATAGGGTGATAATGAGAGTTATTCTGACTGGCGCATCCGGCTTTGTCGGCGGTGCCGTGTTGCAGGCGCTGAGCCGCAAGGCCAATGTTGAAGTCATTCTGCCCTTGCGTTCATCTCTTCGCGCCCTGCCTGCCGGCGTCATCAGCTACCCGATTGGCGACCTGACGGACGACCAGACCGAGCAGTTGATCACTCACCGGCCCGACGTCGTGGTGCATTGTGCGTCTCGCGTGCACATCATGTCGGACACATCCGACAATCCGTTGGCCGAGTTTCGTCGAACCAATGTCGAAGGCACGCTGGCACTGGCCCGTGCTGCCAGCAACGCCGGCGTGCGCCGCTTCGTCTTTGTCAGTTCTATAAAGGTCAACGGCGAGCAAACGCGGCAGGGGGCACCCTACCGCGCCGACGACCCGCCTTGCCCGGTCGACCCCTATGGCATATCCAAGCTGGAGGCGGAGCAGGGCTTGCTTGCGCTGGGCGCCAAGACCGGAATGGAGATCGTCATCATCCGCCCCGTTCTGGTCTATGGTCCGGGCGTGAAGGCCAACTTCCTCAGCATGATGCGCTGGCTCCACCGAGGCGTCCCCTTGCCATTCGGGGCCATTCACAATCGTCGAAGCCTGGTCGCCTTGGATAATCTGGTCGATTTGATACTGACCTGCATCGACCACCCTTCTGCAGCCAATCAGGTGTTCCTGGTCAGTGATGACGAAGACCTGTCCACCACCGACTTGCTGGCGCGTATGGCCCAGGCCTTGGGCAAGTCCTCCCGACTGCTGCCGATCCCTGCCTGGATGCTAAGCGTCGGCGCCAGGGCTTTGGGTAAAGGAGCTCTGTCCCAGCGGCTTTGTGGTTCATTGCAGGTGGATATCAGTAAAACCCGCCAACGCCTCGATTGGCAGCCGCCGGTCAAGGTCGATGCCGCCCTCCGGGCCACAGCCAGGTTCTATCAGGAAAACGACAAGAAATGATTCTTTTGTGGTCTATCCCCGTTGTGCTGATGCTGTCGTTGCTGATGACCGCAGGTTTGCGCCGCTACGCCCTGGAGCGTAGTGTGATTGACGTGCCTAATGCCCGCAGTTCCCACACGGTACCGACGCCCCGTGGTGGCGGAGTAGCTATTGTGCTCGCGTTTCTTCTTGCTATCACTGGCTTCATGCTGGGCGGCACGTCGCAGATCGACGTCCTGGTAGCCTTGGGCGGCGGCGGCGCATTGATCGCGATAATCGGTTTCATGGATGACCATGGGCATATTGCGGCGCGGTGGCGCCTGCTCGGGCATTTCATCGCCGCAGGATGGATGCTGGCGTGGATGGGCGGGCTGCCGCCGCTGACCCTTCTTGACTGGCAAGTGGACCTGGGCTGGCTGGGCGGTCTCCTGGCGATCGTGTACTTGGTCTGGCTGCTTAACTTGTACAACTTCATGGACGGGATCGACGGCATTGCCAGCGTCGAGGCGATCACGACCTGCCTGAGTGCCGCGTTGCTTTACACGCTGGTCGGCCTTGGCAGTTATGTCGCGCTGCCATTGCTGCTTGCCGCCGCAGTCGCCGGGTTCCTGTTCTGGAATTTCCCGCCAGCGAAGATTTTCATGGGGGATGCTGGCAGTGGTTTTCTCGGGATCGTCCTGGGTGGGCTGTCGCTCCAGGCGGCCTGGCTTTCACCCCCACTGTTCTGGTGCTGGTTGATCCTGCTCGGTGTTTTCATCGTCGATGCGACCTACACACTCATCAGGCGACTGTTGCGCGGGGACAAGGTTTACGAGGCTCATCGCAGTCATGCTTACCAGTTCGCCTCCCGCGAATATGGGCGGCATTTGCCGGTTACCCTGGCGGTCGTCGGGCTCAACCTGTGCTGGCTTCTGCCTATTGCCTTCTGTGTTGTACAGTTCGGCCTTGATGGCGCATTGGGGCTGGTGATTGCCTATATTCCCTTGATTGCCCTGGCGGTCCGCTACCGCGCGGGTACGCTTGAAGAGCAGCATCAGGGTTGAAAAGGCGAGAAGCTGTCAGGGAAAAAAGGAAAGCCTCTAGAGGAGTTATGGAAAAGGTGCGTACTAAACTGCTGGCTCTGCCACGGCGACACAAGCGTCTTCTGCAGGTCATGACTGATATCGTGCTGATATGGTTTGCCTTGTGGATGGCATTCGTTGTGCGGCTGGGCATCGACGATCTGGCCAATCCGATTACCGATCACACCTGGCTCTTCCTCTGTGCGCCACTGGTATCGATTCCGCTGTTCATCCGTTTCGGTCTTTATCGCGCAGTGATGCGCTATTTCGGCAATGACGCGCTGATCGCCATCATCAAGGCCGTGACGCTATCGGCGTTGATCCTCGGTTTCATCATCTACTGGTCCAGCAACCACCAGAATGTCGTGCCGCGCTCAATCACCTTCAACTACTGGTGGCTCAGCCTGATTATGGTCGGCGGGCTGCGTCTGGCGATGCGCCAGTACTTCCTCGGCGATTGGTTCACCACCGCGGTGCAGCATGTCCCCTTCGCTAGCCGCGACGATGGCCTGCCCAAGGTGGCCGTCTATGGTGCCGGCGCTGCGGGCAACCAACTCGTGGCCGCGCTGCGCATGGACAAAGCCATGCGTCCTGTGGCTTTCATCGATGATGATGCGAGCATCACCGACCGCGTGATCGCCGGGCTGCAGGTTTATCATCCGGAGCAGTTGCAGCGGTTGATCGATGTGACTGGCGCCCAGGAAATCCTGCTGGCCATTCCGTCCTCGACCCGCACGCGTCGCCGGGAGATCCTCAACTTTCTCGAAGGGTTCCCGCTGCACGTACGGTCGGTGCCCGGTTTCATGGACCTGGCCAGTGGCAAGGTCAAGGTCGATGATATCCAGGAAGTCGACATCGCCGACCTGCTTGGCCGCGATTCAGTCCCGGCGCAAAGCGATCTCCTCGAGCACTGCATTGTCGAACAGACCGTTCTGGTTACCGGGGCAGGGGGGTCGATCGGCTCCGAGCTGTGCCGGCAGATCCTTCGTCAGGCGCCCAAGACGCTGCTGTTGTTCGACCACAGCGAGTTCAACCTTTACAGCATACTTACCGAGCTGGAACAGCGCATTGCCCGCGAGTCGTTGCCCGTCTGCCTGGTTCCCATTCTAGGATCGGTACGCAACCAGGCACAGATGCTCGACATCATGAAAACCTGGCACGTCGACACGGTCTATCACGCTGCCGCCTACAAGCACGTGCCCATGGTCGAGCACAACATCACAGAAGGGTTGTTGAACAACGTCATCGGTACCCTGCACACGGCCCAAGCCGCCCTGCAGGCCGGCGTTGCCAACTTCGTGCTGATATCTACCGACAAGGCCGTGCGGCCGACCAACGTAATGGGCAGTACCAAGCGGCTAGCAGAAATGACCTTGCAGGCCCTCAGCCAGGAACTGGCGCCAGTACTGTTCGGTGACAGTGGCAACGTATCGCAGGTCAACAAGACCCGTTTCACCATGGTGCGCTTCGGTAACGTGCTGGGCTCGTCCGGCTCGGTGATCCCGCTGTTCCACAAGCAGATCAAGGCCGGTGGGCCGCTGACGGTCACCCATCCGAAGATCACGCGGTATTTCATGACCATTCCCGAGGCCGCTCAGCTGGTCATTCAGGCTGGCTCGATGGGCAAGGGCGGGGACGTGTTCGTGCTCGACATGGGCGAGCCGGTGCGCATTGTCGAACTCGCCGAGAAGATGATTCACCTGTCCGGTTTCAGTGTGCGCAACGAGCGCAACCCGATGGGTGATATCACCATTGAGTTCACCGGTTTGCGCCCCGGTGAAAAGCTGTACGAAGAGTTGTTGATCGGTGACAACGTACTTGCAACGCGCCACCCCATGATCATGAGCGCCAACGAGGACTACCTGCCATGGGATTCGCTCAAGGATTCTCTGCAGCAGTTGCTTGCGGCAGCGTCCAGCGACGACTTCGTACGGGTACGTCAACTGCTGCGTGAAACGGTGATCGGTTATGCGCCTGAAGGCGAGATCGTCGACTGGATTTACCAGCAACGTCGTCTTGAGCCCTGACTGACGGTTGATGCCTGGCCCGCTTTTCCGCGGGCGCAGGCATGAATATTGTCGATTGCCACACCTTCATAGTCCCACGCACCACCCTCAGCCTTTTCCCACCCCCCCAACCCGCGTATCATCCCGTCACAAAATCTGAACCCACCCCACGCCCCCCTCTCGACCCAGTGTCCAGCCCCCCAGCGTGCAAAGCAGCTTCAGATACCACACGATCATCAGCGACACACAACGACCAGCCAGAATCATGGCAAGGCCAGGCATGCCGGCTGTCCGCAGGATGGGACGGTGCCCGATGAGTTTTGAAGGAATGGGTTTTGATTAAGCGTAGACAGGTTGCAATCGTTGGTTGTTCGTACCGTTTCCCCGGCTCTACTGCTGCCAGCTTCTGGCAGAACCTGATGGAAGGGCGTGACCTGGTCACTCAGGTTGACGCGTCGCGTTGGGAGAAGGCCGAGTTCCTGCACCCGGACAAGGCCAACCCTGCCACCAGCTACACCTTTGCCTCCGGCACGCTGGGCGATGTCAGTGCGTTCGATGCGGGGTTCTTCAATATCTCCCCGCGTGAGGCAGGGATGATGGACCCTCAGCAGCGCATGCTGCTGGAGATGTGCTGGGAAACCTTCGAGAACGCTGGCGTCAAGCCGTCGAGCCTGCGTGGCAGCAACTGTGGTGTGTACCTGGGTATCGCCGCGGTCGAGCAGGCCTACCGCCTGGTCGATGACATGGCCTCGATCGATGGCGCCACCGCCACCGGCAACACCATGAGCATCGCTGCCAACCGGCTGTCGTTCTTCTACGACCTGCGTGGCCCGAGCATGGCCATCGACACCGCCTGTTCGTCTTCACTGGTGGCCTTCCACCAGGCCTGCCAGGCGATCATCAGCGGTGATGTGGACCAGGCGGTAACGGGCGGCATCAGCCTGCACATGCACCCATTCGGCTTCATGATCTTCTCCAAGGCCACCATGCTCTCGCGCACCGGGCGTTGCCAGTCGTTCGACGAGAACGGCGATGGCTACGCCCGCTCCGAAGGGGGTGGCCTGTTCCTGCTCAAGGACTACGACCAGGCCGTGGCCGATGGCAACACCATCCTTGCGGTGGTGGCGGCCAGTGCGGTGAATACCGATGGGCGCAAGTCCAGCCTCACCCTGCCTAACGCCGAAGCCCAGGCGGCGCTGCTCAAGCAGGCCTACGCCAAGGCCGGCATCGCCCCCGAGCAACTGGACTACCTGGAAGCCCACGGCACCGGTACCTCGGTGGGTGACCCGATCGAGACCCGCGCCATCGGCGAGGCACTGGGGCAGGCGCGTGGCGCCGGCAACCCGCTGCCGATCGGCTCGGTGAAGAGCAACCTCGGCCACCTGGAGGCCGCTTCCGGCGTCGCCGGCCTGATGAAGGCCCTGAACTGCCTGGCCGAACGCACCGTGCCGGCGACCATCGGGGTCAAGGCGCTCAACCCGAACATCCCCTTCGGCGACCTCAACCTGCAGGTGGTCACCGAACCGCTGGCGCTCAAGCGCGAAGGCCAGTTGACCGTTGGCGTCAACTCGTTTGGCTTTGGCGGCGCCAACGCCCACGTCATTCTGCAAAGCCCGCAGCCTGTGCAAGCCGCAGCCGAAAAAACCACGGCCGCACGGGTGCCGCTGCTGCTCAGCGCCAAGACCGAGCAGGGCTTGCGCGCCACCGCCGAGCGTTTTGCCGCCTACCTGGCCGAGCATGGCGATGCCGATTACTACGATGTCGCCTACCAGGCGATGTTCCGCCGCGATGCCCACGCCCACCGCCTGCTGTTGGTTTGCGACAACGCCGCTGAGGCTGCCCAGGCACTGGACGATTACGCGCAGGACCCAACCCTCAGCGAGCTTAGCGCCGTGCTCGAAGCCGGCCAGGCGCTGGAGGCGGCCAGTGGCCCGGTGTTCGTCTATTCCGGCAACGGGTCGCAGTGGCAGGGCATGGGCCGGGCGATGCTCGACCATCCGCTGTTCGCCGCTGCCATCGATGAAGTAGACACGCTGTTCCAGCCGCTGGCAGGCTATTCGCTGCGTGCCGAGCTGCTGGGCGGCAACGGCGAAGGCCGCTACGCCCGTACCGAAATCGCCCAGCCGGCGCTGTTTGCCCTGCAAGTGGCCGTTACCCGTGTGCTGGCTGCCGAAGGCATTCGCCCGCTGGCGGTGATCGGCCACAGCGTGGGCGAAGTGGCTGCGGCCTGGGCCAGCGGCGCGCTGAGCCTGGAGGATGCGACCCAGGTCATTTTCCACCGCAGCCGCCTGCAAGGCCTGACCCAGGGCACCGGCCAGATGACCGCCGTCGGCCTCTCGGGCGAAGCCACCGCAGCATTGATTGCCGAGCTGCAGCTGGAAGGCCGCGTGGTCGTCGCCGGCGAAAACAGCGCCCGTGGTGCCACCGTTGCCGGTGAAGTCGATGCGCTGGCCGTGCTGGAACACACCCTGGCCGAGCGCCAGGTGTTCGCCCGCCGCCTGGACCTGGACTACGCCTTCCACTCGCCGGCGATGAACCCCATCGAACAGGCGGTGGTCGCCGACCTGGCGCATATCCGCCCGCGTGCCACGCACACCCCGTTCTATTCCACCGTGGTCGGCGGCGAGCTGGCCGGCGAGCGCCTGAACAGCGAGTACTGGTGGCAGAACATCCGCTTCCCGGTGCTGTTCCAGGGCGCGCTGGACACCCTGGTGCGCAGCGGCCTGAACCTGTTCGTCGAGGTCGGCCCGCACCCGATCCTGCGCAGCTACGTGACCGATGTACTGGCCCAGTGCGAGCAGGCTGGCGAGGTGGTCGCCACCCTCAAGCGCAACGACCCGAGCCCGCAGCTGCTTGAGCGCTGCGTCGCGCGCCTGCTGCTTGCCGGTGTCGAGCCGCAGTGGCCCGCGCGCTTCCCGGTCGCCGGTCGCCCAGTCAACCTGCCCAACTACACCTGGCAGCGTGATCACTTCCAGTTGCCGGTCAGCGCCGAATCCTTCGGCACGCTGAGCCGTGAGCGCGTTCACCCGTTGCTCGGCTACCCGCTGGTGGACCAGGCACTGACCTGGGAAAACCGCCTGGATACCCAACTGTTCCCGACCCTGGGCGACCACAAGGTTGGCGAATCCGTGCTGTTCCCGGGCGCTGGTTTTACCGAGCTGGCGCTGGCCGTGGCGCAACTGCACCAGCCGGGCGAGTTCGTCGACATCGAAGAGCTGGAAATCCACAACCCGTTGCTGCTGAGCAGCGAGGGCAGCAAGAAGGTCCGCGTCCAGGTCGAAGAGGCCGACGGCACCCTGCGCATCACCTCGCGTTCCCTGGCCCAGCGTGAAGACTGGGTGCAGCACGTGGTGGCGCGCCTGCCGGGCGAAGCCTGCGGTGTGCTGCTGGGCGGTCGCGCACCGGCGCTGCCGCAGCGCCCGGCCGACTTCAGCGCCGAGCAGCACCTGGCCCTGACCTGCGCCGTCGGCCTGAACTACGGCCCGGCCTACCAGACCGTGGCGGCCGCCTGGGTCGAGGGCCAGCGGGTGCTGGCGCAACTCACCGTGCCTGCGGGCATCGAAGCCGAGCTGGCCGGCCTGCATGTGCACCCGGCGTTGCTCGACGGGGCCTTCCAGCTGATTACCGAGCTGCTGGCCAGCCGCCCGGGCCGCAACAACGGCCTGGCGTTCATCCCGGTCAAACTGGGCCGTATCGCCTTCACCAAGGCCGGCGGCGTGCCGGTGCTGGCCGAAGTGCGTCAGCTCAAGCGCACCGAGCATTCCCTGCTGGTGGATGTGACCTTGTTCGACTGCAACGGCGACGCCGTGCTGGCCATCAAGCAAGCCCGCCTGCGTGCCGTGCGCCTGCAGTACGACCGCAGCGGCGAAATCAAGCGCCTGGGCCATGTCGGCCTGGCGGCGCCGGGGGCGGTAGTGCCGCTGGCGCGGCATGCCGTGGCCGCAACACCGTTGGCAGGCGCCCTGAGCAGCCTGGCGGATGAGCCGGCGCAAGTGCGCTACCTGAACGAGGTCGAGCCGCTGCTCGACGTGCTGTGCGCAAGTTTTGTGCTCGACCTGGTCGAGCAGGCCGGTGGCCGCCTGAGCGCCGAGCAGGTGGCGCTGTGGTCGCAGGGCCAGGGCGATTTCCTTGCCGCCTTGCTGCGCCATGCCGAACACGATGGCAGCCTGCGGCGCAGCGCCGATGGCAGCTGGTTGCTGGCCGACACTGGCGAGCGCCCGTCGTCCGAAGCCATCTGGCAGGAGCTGTTCCAGAGCTACCCAGAATACTTCCAGATCATCCATTCGGTGGGCCGTATCGGCCGCCACCTGCCGGCGCTGCTGGATACCAGCCAGGCGCTCGAAAACCTGCTGCCACGGGAAACCAGCGGTGCCAGCCTGGCCCGCCTGGTGCTCGGTGCAGCAGGCCAGCAGCGCGTGCTGGCCGGCATTGGCCAGGCCTTGGCTGCGCGCCTGGCGCAACTGCCGGCCGGGCAGCGCCTGCGGGTGCTGGAGTTCGGCTTTGGCGGCGCATCGTTTGCCGAGCTGCTGTATGCCGGGCTCGATTTCGACCGTATCGATTACCTGTATTGCGTAGCCGAACCGGACCTGGAGCAACGCCTGCGCGACGATTGCCCGGCGCTGAACGTGCTCGGCCATGAGCAACTGGCCGAGGCTGGCAGCTTCGACTGGGTGCTGGTGCCGACCGACCTCAGCGCCTTGGCCGCCGTGGGCGATGCCCTGCGCCAGGCAAGCGCGCAACTCAACCCGCATGGCCAGCTGGCGCTGCTGGGGCAATACCCGGCACGTTGGGCCGACTTCGTCTTCGGTGCCCAGGCCGACTGGTGGCTGGCAGGCCCGGAGCAGGCGCTGTCGCGTCAGCAGGGCCCGGCGTTCTGGAGCCACGAGCTGCAGCGCCACGGCCTGACCGGGTTGCGAACCCTCGACGCACTGCCGGGCAATGCCTGCGGCAGCTACCTGCTGCTGGCCAACAAGCCGGCCCATGCCGCGCAGGTTGCAGCCCCCGTGGCTGTACAGCGTTGGGCGCTGCTGGCCGAAGCCGGGCAGGGCGCTGCAGAGCGCCTGGCCGCGCAGTTGCGCGAGCAGGGCCAGCAGGTCAGCCTGCTGCAGCCGGGTGATGCCCAGGCGCTCGCCGCCCAGCTGGCTGCACTCGACCAGGCGCCCGAACACATCGCGCACCTGGCCGGTTTCGACAGCACTGCCGGCCTCGATGGCCAAGCCCAGCGCTGCCTGCAGGCCGCCGCGCTGGTGCAGGCCTGCGAATCACTGGCTATCGCCCCGCAGTGCTGGCTGTTCAGCCGTGGCGCTGCCCAGCACCTGTACGCTGCCGACAGCGCTGCCGATGTCGACGCGATCGCCGACGCCGCCTTCTGGGGCTTCGGCCGTACCCTGGCCAACGAGTCGGCCAGCTGCCGCATTCGCTTGCTCGACCTGGCCCACAACGCACCTGTCGAGCTGGCGCTGCCGGCACTGCTGAACGCCGATGGCGAAACCGAGCTTGCCCTCGACGCCGAGGGCCGCCGCTTCGTGCCGCGCCTGCGCGTGCTGGGCGATGCCAAGGCAGCCCGTGCATCCGACGCACAGTGGGTGTGCCTGGGCTTCGACCTGCCCGGCCAGCTGCGCAACCTGCGCTGGGAAGTGCGCGAGCCGCGCCAGCCTGCCGCCGACGAGCTGGACATCGCGGTTCGCGCCACCGGCCTCAACTTCCGCGACGTGATGTTCGCCCTCGGCTTGCTGTCCGATGAAGCCATCGAGAACGGTTTCTCCGGCCCCACCCTGGGCTTCGAGTTTGCAGGCGTGGTGCAGGGCAAAGGTGCCGAAGTGCTTGGCGATTTCGCCCCGGGCGATCGCGTGGTCGGCTTCGGCCCGTGCAGTTTCGCCAACCGCCTGGTGACCAATGCCAACGCCGTGGCGCGCATCCCTGAAGGCATGTCGTTCGAAGCAGCCGCCACTATTCCGAGTACCTTCTTCACCGTGTACTACGCGCTGCATCACCTGGCGCGCCTGGAGCCGGGCGAGAAGGTGCTGATCCACGGCGCCGCCGGCGGCGTCGGCATCGCCGCCATCCAGGTCGCCAAATGGCTGGGGGCGGAGATCCACGCCACCGCCGGCAGCGACGAGAAGCGCGACTTCCTGCGCCTGCTGGGCGTGCACCACGTCTACGACTCGCGTTCGCTGGCCTATGCCGACCAGGTGCTGGCGGCGACCGGTGGGCGGGGTGTCGACGTGGTGCTCAACTCGCTGGCCGGTGAGGCGATCAACCGCAACTTCCGTGTGCTCAAGCCATTCGGGCGCTTCCTCGAACTGGGCAAGCGTGACTTCTACCAGAACACCCGCATCGGCCTGCGCCCGTTCCGCAACAACATCAGCTACTTCGGCATCGACGCCGACCAGCTGATGAGCGAACGCCCGCAACTGACGCGCCGGCTGTTCGGCGAAATGATGGCGCTTTTCGAGCAGGGCATCCTGCACCCGTTGCCGTTCCGCGAGTTCGACGCCAACCAGGTGGTCGAGGCCTACCGCTATATGCAGCAGGCACGGCAGATCGGCAAGGTGGTCGTTACCTACGGCAACCCCATCGAGCAGACCGTCGACACCCGTGAACAGCCGCAGCGTGCGCTGCAGCTGGCGGCAGATACCACCTACCTGGTCACCGGCGGCCTCGGTGGTTTCGGCCTGCGTACCGCGCAATGGCTGATCGACAAGGGCGCCCGTCACCTGGTGCTGCTGGGCCGCCGCGGCCCGGCCAGCACCGAGGCGCAGCCGCAGCTGGCGCTGTGGCATGCCCAAGGCCTCGATGTGCAGGCCGTGGCCTGTGACATCACCGATGCAGCCCAGCTGCGCGGCGTGTTCGAACGCATTGCCGCCAGCCCGTGGCCGCTGCGTGGCCTGGTGCATGCCGCGACCGTGATTGACGACAGCCTGATCCGCAACCTCGACCCCGAGCAGATGCAACGCGTGCTGGAGCCCAAGGCCAAAGGTGCGCAGTACTTGCACGCGCTGACGCAAGGGCTGGCGCTGGACTTCTTCGTGATGTTCTCGTCCGCCACCACCCTGTTCGGCAACCCTGGCCAGGCCAACTACGTGGCTGCCAACCACTGGCTCGAAGCGCTGGCACGGCACCGTCATGCCCAGGGCCTGGCGGCAACGGCCGTGCTGTGGGGGGCGATCGACGACGTAGGTTTCCTTGCCCGCAACAGCCAGATCAAGGATGCCCTGCAAAGCCGCATGGGCGGCGCCGCGTTGCGTGCAGATGCAGCTTTAGCGCAGCTCGAAGCCATGCTGCTCGACGGCGACAGCGGGCAGGGTGTGCTGGAGCTCGACTTCAAGGCGCTGGCGCGCTTCCTGCCGAGCGCCAACACCCCACGTTTTGCCGAACTGGCCCGTGCCCACGGCGGCGATCAGGACGACGACAACGATGGTGAGGACATCCAGCGCATGCTCGCCGAATTGGACGACACCGCGTTGCTGGAGCGTTTCGTCGAGATGCTCAAGCACGAGGTGTGCGAAATCCTGCGCCTGCCGCCTGCGCGCCTGGACACCCAGCGCCCGCTGCAGGAGCTGGGCCTGGACTCGTTGATGAGTGTGGAGCTGGTGGTCGCCCTTGAGGAGCGCTTCGGCATTCGCCTGCCGGTGATGGAGCTCAGCGAGAGCTCGAGCATCGATAAGCTCAGCGTGCGCCTGCTTGAACTGTTGCGTGGCGAAGCCGGCAATGGTGAAGAGCAGCTGGCGCAGAGCGTGCTGGCCCGACACGGCAGCGAACTTAGCGCCGAGCAGGTGGCTGAGCTGAATGCCGAGCTGGCCGATGCCAGTGTGGCGCCCAACCGTCTGATTGATTAAGAGCCAGAGATGACTGCCAAAACCCCTACCGGCCTTGCTGGCGACACCAAGCAACGCCTGATCCAGCAAGCGCTGGCGCGCCGCAACAACGGCACCGGGCAGGAAGCGCAAAGCGCTACCCTGGAGCAGGCGCAGCAGGCTGCACTGAAGGTGCCCGAAGCGTTCTACCGCTTCGACCAGCACCCCGGTTACCAGCAGCTGCGCGTGATGCAGCAAGGTGCTGCGCGGCTGGGGTTGAGCAACCCGTTCTTCCGCCTGCACCAAGGCACCGCCGGCGCGCACACCTGCATCGGCGAGCGTGAGTACCTGAACTTCGCCAGCTACAACTACCTGGGTTACTCCGGCCACCCGCGCGTGGCCGAAGCAGCCAAGGCCGCCATCGACCGCTACGGCACCTCGGTGTCGGCCAGCCGCCCGGTGTCGGGTGACCGCCCGCTGCACCGCGAGCTGGAGCGTGAGCTGGCCAAGCTGTATGACGTGGATGACGCGGTGGTGATGGTCAGCGGCCATGCCACCAACGTCACCACCATCGGCTACCTGTTCGGCCCGCGCGACCTGGTGGTGCATGACGAGCTGATCCACAACAGCGTGCTGCAAGGCATCCAGCTGTCCGGCGCACGCCGGCTCAGCTTCGCCCACAACGACTGGCAGGCACTGGACCGCCTGCTGGGGGAGCAGCGCCAGCATTTCGAGCGCGTGCTGGTGGTGGTCGAAGGCATTTACAGCATGGATGGCGACTACCCTGAACTGCCGCGTTTCGTCGAGCTCAAGCACAAGCACAAAGTGTTTTTGATGGTCGACGAAGCGCACTCGCTGGGGGTGATGGGCGCAACCGGCAAGGGTATCCGCGAGCACTTCGGGCTGGCGGGTGATGCTGTCGATATCTGGATGGGCACGTTGAGCAAAACCTTGTCCAGCTGCGGCGGTTACATCGCTGGCAGCACGGCGTTGATCGAACACCTCAAGTTCCTCGCGCCCGGCTTCCTGTACAGCGTCGGCATGCCCCCGGCGGTCACGGCGTCAGCCCTGGCGGCGCTGCAGCTGCTGGCCGAAGACCGTGAGCGGGTTGCCCAGGTGCAGGCACGTGGCGAACTGTTCCTGCGCCTGGCACGTGAGGCTGGGCTGGACACCGCGACCAGCACCGGGCTGGCGGTGATTCCGGTGATCACCGGCAGTTCGTTCAAGGCAGGGCGGTTGTCCAGTGCCTTGTTCGAACGGGGTATCAATGCCCAGCCGATCCTGTACCCGGCGGTGCCAGAGCAGTCGGCGCGGGTGCGGTTTTTTGTGTCTTGCGAGCATAGCGAAGAGCAGATTCGGCATACCGTGGCGGTGGTGGCCGAAGAGATGGCGCGGCTGGGGTGAGCAGGGCCGGCCTCTTCGCGGGGCAAGCCCGCTCCCACTAGGTTTGCGGCGGGCTTGCGGGCTTTGTT
The DNA here is from genome assembly GCF_042902325.1 of Pseudomonas sp. NPDC012596. Classification (NCBI taxonomy): domain Bacteria; kingdom Pseudomonadati; phylum Pseudomonadota; class Gammaproteobacteria; order Pseudomonadales; family Pseudomonadaceae; genus Pseudomonas; species Pseudomonas sp. NPDC012596. The sequence goes on from NZ_JBIBEB010000024.1 coordinate 56,728, forward strand.
GTCTGTGCGACAGCGCAGCCCGAAGGGCTGGGTAATCTCCCACCGATACTCCGCCGCCTTCAAGGTGAGCGGCATACCTCTGGGAGCGGCGGTGCGGCGATCCGACTTGCCCCGCGAAGAGGCCGGTGAAGTCAGCCAGGCACTTCAGATATACGGCGCCTCATAAGCATTCAACTGCTCCACAAACCGCCAGTGGCTCTTCTTGTCGAACCCCATCCACCGCTTCAACCGTATATCCCACCGCATGTGGTGGTTGGCAATACAAGGCAATGCAAACAGGTGTGCCCCGCGCCACGGAATGAACGGGTTACGCCGCAGGCTGGCGTAAATCTCCACCCGGTGGCTGGCCTTGTGGCTGGCGCAGCGGGCGTGGAAGCCGGAGGTGTCGGCGACCACCAGCGTATTGGCCGGCACGGCAAAGCGCCGCGGGGCTGGCAGGCCCAGGGCGGCGAGTTGCGGCGCGTCGATGCGGAACGACCCTTCACGGTGCATCTGCTCGGGCGAGCGGGCGGCGTCCAGGCTCTGGCGGTATTCCCAGGCCAGGCGCTCCGGGGTCAGGCGGTGCGAGCCCGGCACGTAGCTGAACGGGCCCTGGTCATCTTCCACGTCATCCAGGAACAACCAGGCCTTCGCCGTTGGGTGGAAGGTGTCGGCGTGCAACCGGGTTTGCGGGTCATGCTCGGCATTGGCAGCGTCGATCACGATCGACTGCAACTGGTAGGTGATGCCGCCAGTATTGGACGACGCATAGGCGATCAGGTCGCGCACCCCGCGGTCCGCCACGAACGCCGCACTGGCCGGGTTGGCCGCCAGCACGTCCTGGTCCAGGCTGACGCGCCGGGTGACCGCACGCCCTTGGCGCATTTCCCAACCCGTGCTGCGCAGGGCCCCCAGTTCGGCACGCAGTGCAGCGAACTGCTCGGCCGGCAGGGCGTTTTCACGGATGAAAAAGCCATTGTGCTCGAAGTGCTCGCGCTCGCCGGCATCCAGCCGCGCGGCCAGCGCCTGGCGGCGGTAGCCGGCCATGGCCATAGCCAGTTGCCGGCGCTGCACGTGCAGGCCCCAGGCGTTGAGGCGGGCGCTGCCGAGCACCGGGTTGTTCTCGAAGGATTTCGCGTGGGTAGCCAGTTGCAGGCAATGCCAGGGCAATGCCGCATAGCGGCCGACGCCCTTGATCGATACAGGCATGGTCTAGTCCTTTGACGGGGCCAGCGGCCGGCCGCAGCCGAGCATGGTCCGGGTGTAATTGAGCAACGGCGCCACTCGCGGGTGTTCGGCCAGCCGCACCGGGCGTGGCGCAGACAGGCAGGCGAGGGCGTGCCAGGCATCGCAGGGCAGGGCTTGCTGGGCGTCGGCATAGCGCGCATAGCGCAACAGGGCGCCGGCCACCAACTGGTCCAGGGTCAGGCGCCGGGTACGGCGCGGCAGCGGCTGGTGATCGCGGGTCAGGCCCCAGCCGGCATAGAACGGTGTGCCATAAGCCACCACCGGCAGGCCGCGCAACAGCGCTTCAAAGCCAGCGGTAGAACTCAAGGTATGCAACTCATCGACCTGGCCATACAACCCGGCGATGTCGGCCCCGGCGAGCACCTGGTCGGCCAGCACGGCAAGCTGCTGTGCGGGCACCTGGCCCTGGCGCTTGCCGGCTTCGACGTCCGGGTGCGGCTTGTACAGCACCCAGGCATGCGGCAGCGCTGCGCGCACCTGCTGCAACAGGCGCTGGTTGCAGCCGGCACCGCCGCCACTGCTCAGCGCCGACGCGTCATCCTCGACCTGGCCGACCACCAGGACCCGGCGCTGGCCCGGGGCGCCGAGCAGGGCGGGTGATGGGCCATGGCGCAGGTTGAACTTGCTGGTGCCGCTGGCGACGATGCGGGCACGCAATTGCGCAGCCTCAGCAAGGTCGGCAGGTGTGAATTCGCTGTGCTCGAGCAGCTGCTCCAGGTCGCTGGTAGACGCGGCGTCGTAATGAATGCCACTGCGGTCGAGCACCAGCGACAACGCCGGGCTGTTGTTCACGCCCAGCCCGGTGGAGCGCATGAAGCCATCCTCCACCCGCCATACCGGCACGCCGGCGGCCTGTGCACGTTCAGCCAGCCCCGCTGGCTCTCGCGCCGCCCACACCAGCAACCGGCCCCGTTCGGCCGCCACCTGGCGCACCAGCTCGGGCCCGTCCACGGCAAAGCGCAGTTGGCCCCAACGGCTGGCAAAGAAGCGGCGGATGTTGTGCTGCTTGTGGCGCTTCACCCCCAGCACCGTGGTGGCCCCGGCAAACTCGGCATCTCGGGCTTTTTTCGCCGCCAGCTGGCGGGCCACGGTCAGCGCGTCGGTCAGCGCACCGGTGAGCGGGTCGACGTAGCGGCAGTAGCGCACGTAGGCGGCGGCTACCAGCTGCACCAGGTCAGGCCGGGCCTGGCGCCGGGGGATGGCCATGCGGTCGTCGGTCAGGCCCCAGCCGGCGTAGAACGGCAACCCGAAACAGGTCACCGGCACGCCTTGGATCAGCGCCTCGAGCCCGGCCTGGCTGGTGCCGATGTACACCCGCCGCGCACGCCTGGCCAGCGACGCCCAGGCGACCGGGCGTGCCTCAAGCGTTACCCCACGGGCCTTGGCCGCCGCTAGCAGGCAGCTGGGTTTTTGCCCACCCAGGCAGTCCGGGTGGATGCGCACCCGCACATCGGCGTCGGGGTTTTCCGCCAGGGCGGTGTCGAGCATGCGCACATAGTCCGCTTCACACAAACCGCCACCAGGGATCGAATAATCGCCGGCGGTCTGGTCGACCACCAGCACCAGCGGCCGCTCGCGGCCCAGCGGGTCATCGGCGGGCAGGTCCGGGGCGTTGTTGTACTTGCCGATGCCACTGCTGCGCATCAGCGCGATCAGCGCGCGGGCGCAGGCCAGTTCGTCTTCACTCAAGGCCTCGGGCTGCTGCAGGATGTTTTCCAACAGCGAGGGCCGGTCGGCCAGGTAGTGGATGCCGATCGGGTCGACCACCATCGACATCGGCGTGTCGCCTTCGATGCCGAGCGACGACGAGCGCAAGAAGCCGTCTTCCAGGGCGATGTAGGGCAGGTTCCAGCGCTGGCACAGCACACGGGCATGGGCCGACGACTGCTTGTAACCGATGCCGGCGATGGCCTTGAGCCCCTTGGGCGCTTGACGGCCCCGGCGCCACAGCCAGAAGGGCGGGCCTTCCGGGCCGAGGAACTGCGGCAAGTGCAGCACCTTCCAGGCCACCCATTGCGACATGATGCCAACCCAGCCGGGGCCTTCGACCAGCGCCTGCAGGTCTGTTTGCAGGGGATTGGTCATGGCAGCACCCGCCACATGCCGCGCACCGGCGGGAACGGCACCCAGCGCTTGCGCCGCAGGGCAAAGCCGTTGTGCAGGTACAGCCGCCGCGCCCGCGGGTTGTCCAGCGGCACTTCCAGCTCGATGTGGGCAAAGCCAAGGCTAGCCGCGTGCGCGCAGCAGGCCTGCACCAGCGCCGAGCCGACGCCGTGGTTGCGCGCGGCCTTGTCTACCCGCAGCCCGTACAGCAGGAACGGGTAGCGCCACTCGCGCAGCTCACTCAGGCAAAAGCCAACAAACCGCACCGCGCCGCTCAGCACCCCGAATTCACGCAAAAACGGCCGCCAGTGCAAGCCGAACGGCCCACGCCGGCCATGCTTGAACGCGGCAAACCCAACTGCCTGCTCGCCATCGAAGGCCAGCAGCACACGGTCCCAGTGAATGCCCGCGCCCAACAGGCGCAGGCGGCAGGCCGCATTGCCGAGCAAAAACGCCAGCGAGCCGCGGCCCTGGCTCAGCAGGTGGGCCAGGGCAGGGTCTGCGGCACGCTCCGGTGCCAGGTCCGATCCCAGAACGATATGCACCACGTTGTCAGGCGACCCCGGCGGCGGCCGTGCGGGGCCGGGCGCCGGCCACCGGTGCCTGGGCCTGCGCAAGCAACGCGCTGGATAACGCTTCGACGCGGATCGGGCAGGGCTGGCTGCCCGGCTGGCGGCGGTTGGACCAGACCAGGTAATCGGTGTCGCCTGCGGGCGCGCCGATGGCCTGGTACACCTCGGGCAAAATCGGCACATGGTCACCGAAGAAGCACAGCAGCGCCTCGTTGGGCTGGCCGAGCAGTGTGTTTCGCAGCATGCCGAGCATACGGTCGGCGTTGCCGATGTGGCGCAGGTAGGGCGCGAGGTCTGTCATGCCCGGTTGCAGCGGGCGGTCGAACCAGCTGGGCAGCTCGTGGTCGCTGACGCTTTCCAGGTGCAATGGGCCGTGGTTTTCCATGGTCACTGCGTGGATGAACAAGGGCTGAGTGCGGTCGGGTGCCTGCAGCAAGGCGCGGATTTTCTCCGCCACGGCGCAATCGCCAATGAACGGGCCGGCTTTTTGCGAGGCGTCGAACGCCCGCACGTCGATGAACTCATCAAAGCCCAACGCCGGCAGCACCTTGTCGCGGCCGTAGAAGCTGCCGTCGTAGGGGTGGATGCACACCGTGCGGTAGCCCAGGGCCTTGAGCCGCGAAGCGATGCTCGGCAGGCCCTGGCGGGCAAGCACGCGGTAAGGGTTGAAGCGGTGCACGCCCAGGCGCTCGGCCGGGATACCGGTGAGGTAGGCGAACTCGGTGCGTACCGTGTTGGCGCCCCAGGCCGCGACCTGCAGTTTGCCGTGGGCCAGGGACTCGCTGGCCAGCTGGTCGAACTGGGTAAGGACCTCGCGGCGTACGCCGGGCCAGAGGTCGCGCACGTCGAAGAACGATTCGCTCTGGATGGAGATCAGGTCGGTTGGCAGATTGGGTTGTGCCAGTGCCGGCCCTTTCGCGGGGCAAGCCCGCTCCCACAAGTGCTGCATCGCCGTCAGGTCCGATGCCGAACCTGTGGGAGCGGGCTTGCCCCGCGAAGAGGCCGGCATTGCTTCAGCCGAAAACGGCGAGCCCAGCGCAGCCTTGTCGACTGCCGCCCTGGCCGCCCAGAAGTAACGCCACAAACTGGCCGCCAACCCCCAGGCCAGCAGGTCTTTTTCGGCATTGAAAGTAGGCGTGACCCGGCGATGCCCCAAACGCAACAGCCCCAGCCCCACGGCCAATGGCAGCAATGCCTCCAGCCGCGCCTTGGGCACTTCGAAACTCAGCCCAGCCCACAGGTAGGCGAGGAACCCGACCGCCAGCACCGCCGCCTTGCCAAACCCGAAAAAAGGCAGGTACAGGCGCGGAAACTTCACCGCATCGCTGAAATATTCGAAATCCGCACACACGAACGGCTCACGCAGCGAGTGGTACTTGGAGTTGCTCACCAGCACCACCAGCAGCCACAGCAACAGCAAGTTCACACCGCTGAACAACGGCCGCGCCGTCAAGGCGTAAAGCAGCCCGAAACCCACGCACCACAGGCCCGTGTGCAACAGCCAGCTACTGGCCGGGCGGCGCAGGCCGGGGCGGGGTACCAGCAGGCGTTCCACCAGCACGGTCAGGCACAGGCCGGCCAAGGCAACCGGCAACAAGGCAACATCAATCACTGTACTTAAGCCCACGCAGGATCATCGAAGAAAGCCACTGCGGGATCAGCCCCAGCAGCCAGGTGCCCAGGTTGAGCGGGAAGGGGAAGCTGATGCGCGCCTGGTTTGCCGCCAGCCCACGCTTGATGCGTTTGGCGGCCTTTTCGGCGGTCCACAGGAACGGCTTGGGCCCGGGCATCTCGAAGCACATCTTCGACTCCACATAACCCGGCACGATCACATTGACCTTGACCCCCTCCGGCGCCAGCCAATCACGAATAGCCTCGCCGTACACGCGGATCGCCGCCTTGCTGGCGCTGTAGGTCGGCGTCACCGGCAAACCGCGCCAGCCGGCCAGCGAGCTGAACAATGCAATCTGCCCATGGCCGCGGCTACGCATGGCTGGCAGGGCGGCCTCGACGGTGGCCAGCGCGGCCATCACGTTCACTTCCATCAGCGCGCGGCTGTCATCCCAGCACTCGGCCTCGCCATTGGCACCAACGGCGGTGTTCAGCCCAGCCCCCACCAGCACCAGGTCGGGCTGATGCGCTTCGCTGACGCGGCGCACCATTGCCCGCAGGGCGTCCAGGTCGCGCACATCCATGGGTTCCAGCAGCACCTCGGCGCCCAGCGCCCGGCATTGCCCGGCCATTTCGTCCAGGCGGTCCTGGCGGCGGCCTTGCAGGATCAGCGTCACGCCCGGCGCGGCATAGGCGGGCGCCAGTGCGCCACCGATGCCGCCCGTGGCGCCGGTAATGAAGATGCAGCGGGGCGAAGCGGTGTGGTTCATAGGTAGTTTTCGATTCTTGAAGTTTTTGCCATCAGCACTTCCAGGCAATTGGCCACGGCCATGTCGATGCCACAGCCGGTGTAGAACCCGCCGTTGATCTGCGTGGTATGGATGACCGTGTTACGAAAGCGCTGGAACAAGGTGTTGTCTGGGGCTTCGGCCTGCATCCAGAAGCTGTCCAGCCCACCCTGGTGGGTCAGGCCTGGCATGGCGTAGATCGGCTCGGCCAGCGTGCAGGTCGGGCGGTGATGCAGGATCGCCGAGGCGCCCGCGGTGCTGTTGACGGTGATCATCCCGGCGATGTGCGAGAGCAGCGTGGGCATGTGCCCGCTTTCCATGAAGTGCACGCGGTCAGCCACGCCGTACTGCTGCGCAAGCCGGTCGGTGACCTTGCGGTAGTTGACCAGCCCGGGCGTCAGCGGGTGGTTCTTGACCAGCAGGCGCGCATCGAATGGCGCGTTGAGCGAGAACGAGTCGATCACATGCTCTATCACCTGCTCCATGTTCTGGAACGGCGAGTGGTCGCGGATCTGCGCATCGCTGTCCAGCTGCAGCGGCAGCAGGAAGGTGGGGTGGCGTTCGCGGGCCACCTCGGCCACCAGTGCGTCGTCATGCACGCGGGCACGCAGCAGGCGCAGGCCCTGGCGCACGAAGCCGGCGTACTCCACCGCCGCGCTGTACGGCGCGTGGGTGCGGTAACGCGGGTAGCACAGCGCATTCAGCGCGCCACCGGCGTGGTACAGCACATCGTGGGTGGCCCTGGCGGTGAACGACAGCTTGAAGGCATTGCCATTCTGGTACCGCGGGATGTGCTTGCCCACCTCGCGGTACCACTGCGGGTCGCGCGGCAGGCGCGAATGGTTGTTCACCCCGTCGCGCTCCAGCGTCACCCAGTAAGGCCGGAAGTAGCCTTCTTCGAACACATGCACGCGCACGCCATACAAGCGCGCAAGCGTCACGGCCGGGCGATGCACCGGGCGGCAGTCGCCGAACAGCACCAGGTCGGTGATGTCCAGCTGGCGGAACACCTGGGCGTACCAGGCATCCATGTCCTCGGCCCGGTGCGGGCAGCGCAGGTACGGGCCATTGGCGCCGTACAAGGCGTCGCCGACGTTGAAGCGCACGCTGTGCACGCGTTGGCCAATGCCGCGCAGGGCCGTGGCCAGGCGGTTGAAGAAGGGCGAACTGACGCCCTGCAGGAACAAAAAATTATGGGTGGGGATGCGAAGCAGTGGACCACGCGCCGCCCGTGCATTCAGTTTTTCGGGCGCTTCTTGCCCAACAAACTGCTCAAGCGTCGTTTCAAGTCCTGCCATCGGGAGGTAGCTCCTTGCGGCTGCGGTAGCGCATGCCAATGCTGTAATTCGTAAAGCGTCTGTTCTGCGGTGGTGAAGCGGTTGGTGATGCGGCTTACATAGGTGGGGTAGAGCAGCAGCGTCCCCGCCACCAGCTCATCCAGGCTGAGGCGCCGGCTACGCCGGGCTTGCACCTCGGGCTGCAGGTCGAGGTCGCGGGTCAGGCCCCAGCCGGCGTAGAACGGCTGGCCATAAGTGGTCACCGGCACCCCACGCAACAGCGCCTCGAAGCCCGATTGCGAAGTCAGTACATGCACCTCGTCGACCACTTCCAGCAGCTGCTGCAGCGGCGTGTCGCCGATCACTTCATCGCACCAGTGCACGGTCTGTGCTTCGTCATCGCCGCGCGCGCGTGTACCGGCCAGCACTTCGGGGTGCGGCTTGTACAGCACCCACGCCCCCGGGTTGTGCTCGCGCACCGCGCGCAGTAACTGCAGGTTGCTGCGGATCTGATGCCCACCAAAGCGGATCGACGCATCGCCCTCGACCTGGCCGGTCACCAGCAGCACCCGCGCGGCATCGGCCGGGCGTTGCCAGTTGGCGCCGGGCAGGTTGTACTTGGTCAGCCCGGCGCGGCAAATGGCCAGGCGCAGGGCCTCGGCACGGGCCAGCAGCTCGGGGCTGAAGGGTTCGCTGGCGAGGATGCGCTCCAGCCGCGAAGGGCGGGTGGCGTCGTAGTAGATGCCCAGGTCATCCACCACCCACGACAGCGGCCGCGCCTTGCCGGCACCCAGGCCGACCGAGCGCAGGAAGCCGTCTTCGACGCGGTTGATGGGGTGGGGGTGGTTGTGCAGGTCTTCGTCGTGCTTGCAGCCCCACGACACCACCGGCAAATCACGGGTCAGCGGTTGCTCAGCCTTGACGAAACGGATGGCCGCGCCATTGAAGAACAGGTCGGCCAGCGGCTCTTTCCAGCGGCTGAAACCAAGCATCTGCACGGCATCGGGCAGCACACTGCGGTGGCGGCGTTGCAAGCCCAGCCAGTGGATCAGCACTTCGGGCGTGCACGGCGTGCCGCGTTCGGGGCAGACATAGCGCGGGTACGCCACCAGGCTCGCGTGAACAAGCTGGGCCAGCGGCACCGGCTGGCGCCGCGCAGGCGCTGGCAGGCGGTCATCGGTCAGGCCCCAGCCGGCGTAGAACGGCATGCCCCAGGTGTGCACCGGCACCCCCCACAGCAACGCGTCGAAGCCCAGCTGCGAAGTCATCACGTACACCGCACGCATGCGCGGCAGCAGGTCGGCCGGGTGCACATTTTGCGCAAGCACCCGTACCCGCGGGTTGCTGGCCAGCGCCGCCAGGTCGTAATGCCCGGCCTTGCGCCCGGCCACCACGTCGGGGTGCACCTTGAGCACGATGGTGCTGTGCGGGTAACGCGCCAGCGCTGCAGCCAGCATGGCGTTGAAGTCATCCGCCGTGGCGCCCTGCAAGGAGGCGTCGGCGCAGGTCTGGTCGGCCACCAGCACGCAGTCTTCGGGCAGCGCAGGCTGCTCGAAACGGGCGTCGTTGTATTTGGAGATGCGCTGTTGCTGCCACTGGCTGCGCAGCGCTTGAGCGCGGGCGGTTTGTTCGGCGTCCAGTGGCGTGGCGATGAGTTGCTCGAGCCGCGAGGGCTGGCTGGCGTCGTAGTAAACGCCCACATCGTCGACGATCAGCGACAGCGGCGGCTCATCGGCCCCCAGCCCTACGGACCGGACAAAGCCGTCTTCGAGCGTAAGCACCCGCTTGCCCGCCTTGCGTGCCTCGGCAATGGCTTTAAGCGCACTGGGCTTGCGGCCCCAGGCCATTACCCAATCAGTAGTCGCGACATCGCGCACAGCACCGTTGTGCAGCACGTAGTCGGGCAACAAGGCAGGCAGGGTAGCGATGCGCTGGGCACCCTTGGACAGGACCAGCAAACGTGGGCGAGGCGACGCGTCATCCATAAACTTGGAGCGGCATTCCATTCAAGAAAATGACAAGGGCTTGCGTGCCCTTGAGGATCCAAAAATTTGGGACGCGAATATTAATACAAATTCACATTTGTAGGACGCCTCCTACAGCGAATTCGTATAAAGAAATTAGACATTATGCGGAATTGGCGATGAATGGCATCACGTTGATATCAATTCGCATCTGAGGGGCCTTGTCGCATGGCTGAGGACAGGCGTGGCGCCGGCAGCGCCAGCCGGAACATCGCGTCATGCCAACAAGGCTGACAACTATGGCCTATCAGGCCATGGCACGTTGCAACAAATGTAGGAGCGGCTTTAGCCGCGATGCGCCGCGCGGGCGGCGCTCGATCTCGAGAGCGCTAAAGATCTTGAGGCAAGCGCTTCGCGGGCGGCGCTCGACAGCGAGCGCACCTCACCCCTCAAGGCATGCCCCCAGCAAATACTCATACTTCTCCCGCAACATCCCCATCCGCTCACGCTCGCGATACTCCTCGACCGTCTCCGGCCGCAGGCAATGGAACAACGCCGTCAACAGGAACACATAACGCAGATTCCCCAGCGCCTGCCCCTCATCAAACCGCTCTGCCAGCGCCTCGCGATAGGCCTCGACAAACTCGCTCTGCGCGGCCAGAAAAACGCCCATATCCTTGCGCCGGAACAGGCTACCCAGGTACGCCCCGCCATCGAAGCCAACCCGCCCGACCTTCACTTCACTCCAGTCGATCAGGTGCAGTTGCCCCTTGTTCACGAACAGGTTTTTGCGCAGGTAATCCATATGGCTGAAGCACCGCGGGCTGCGCCGTGCCTCGCCGGCCAGCTTGCGCATCAGCGGCACAAACGCGTCAAAGCGCTCGGCCAACCCAGCAAACTGCGTATCTTCCCGCCCCAATTGCGCAAGCCCCGGCAGGCACCGGTCGAAATTGAAGCGCGGGCGCAGCAGGAACCAGGGGCGGAAGAAGTCCATGCTCCACAGCAGCGGCGCCTTGCCCAGCGGTTGTGCCTGCAGCCAGGCGTGACTGAGGTCTTCAAGCTCAGCGATACCTGATGCCAACTGCCGCGCAATCGCCTGCATGCGCGGCGGCTTGCCACACACGAACTCGGTGAAGATCAAACTCTCCCAGGGCGTTTCGATCACCCCAAGGCAGGACGGGTAACGGAACTGCGTGCTCCCCGCCAGCATGCCCTCGGCGCGGTGGAACCGCGCCTCCTGGCTACCGATGAAGGCGATTTTGCGGATTGATTTTTCCACCACTTCTACCGGCTTGCCGGTGTTGGGGTCGGTGAAGCGATGGTGGCGCACGTAGTTGACGAACGAGGCATTCGACGCCAAGTCCTGGCTGCTGATCTCCAGCGCCTGTCCGCCCCACTGGGGCATCAGCGCGTGAAGGTGGTTTTGCAGAGGTGCCCGTTGCCAGCGGAAGAGCGTCTTGCTCGGCGCAGGCGGGCTAGGAGGGGTTTTCATGACATCCAATCAGGCAGCAGCCGTCGTCCATTCAAAGCTGTGAAGGGCGGCTATGCTGCGTCATGTGCGTCCTACGTACAACGAAAAGTTACAACAACTTGTTGATTTTCTTGGGGGATGTGGGGGCGGTGGCGTTTGCGGGGCGCATGGCTTGTGCTGTTTGGTGATGGTGAGATCGAGCGGCGCTCGCCTTGGTATCTTCAGCGCCCTTGAGATCGAGCGCCGCCCGCGCGGCGCTTCGCGAAGCGCTTGCCTTGGGATCTTTAGCGTCCTTGAGATCGAGCGCCGCCCGCGCGGCGCTTCGCGGGGCAAGCCCGCTTGTGTCTTGAGGTGGGATTAGAATCTGGAGTGAGAGCGGTGAATGGCAAGCTGAATGCCGCAGGTGCCATGAGCACGAGTGGGAGCACAAGCTGCCATTCACCGTTCCACTTTGGCGAGAGCCCGAACAGTTGGATGCGGCTCTGATCTCGAATCACAAGCGTGGGCCAAGCCAAAGTCCTCTCACTCTGTTGAGTTTAGGAGGTTTTGGTGATGGCTTCCTTCTTGGGTATCGATGTTTCCAGTCGTTCTCTGGATGGCTGGGTGCGGCCGCAGGCCGTTAGAATCGCTGTGAGCAATAATCCTGCTGGATTTGAGGAGCTGGAAAGGACTCTGCGCAAGTTCAGTATCAAGCGCATCTTGCTAGAAGCGACAGGTGGCTACGAGCGTGATGTCCTGCGCTTTCTGCAGGACGCTGGCTACAAGGTCATACGCGTCAATCCCGCGCGAGCCAGGAAATTCGCTGACTCTATGGGCGTCAAAGCCAAGACTGATGCTATCGACGCTGAGGTGTTGGCCCATTACGCCGAGGTCATTCCGGACCAGCCTACCTTGCAAATCAGCCCTGACAGGGCGCTGCTGCGAGAGCTCCTGATGCAACGTGATCGTTTGGTTCAGCAACGAGACGATGACCGGCGGCGCCTGAAACAAGCCCAGTCACTCGTCGTGGCCAATTTCCTGAAAGCCAACCTCCAGCACTTCCGATCGCAGATCAGGTTGGTCGAGCAAGAGATCAACCAGCAGGCCGCTAAATTAAACGATGAGCGAATTGCCCGTCTGACTCAGGTCAAGGGCATCGGGATGGTGACGGCGGGCAAACTTGTAGCCCTGCTGCCGGAGATAGGTCGCGTTGAATCCAGAGAAATAGCATCCCTGGTCGGTGTAGCGCCCTTTAACCACGACAGCGGAAAATCTCTGGGCAAGCGCTCTATCACAGGAGGCCGGCTTGAGGTCAGGCGGACGTTGTACATGGCGCTTCTTGTGGCTGTGAAATACAACCCAGCACTCAAGGCTCGTTATGAGGCGCTGCGTGGACGGGGAAAATTGGCCAAAGTTGCCCTCGTGGCATGCATGAGGACCTTTATCGTACGGCTCAATGCGATGATCAAAACGGGTACGCCATGGCGAGATTTGATCTTGCCTCAGCCAGCAGGTACGACGCAGGTCGAAAAGGCAGCGTGATCGGTGTGTGAGCGGGCAAGCCCGCTCACACACCGATCACGCAAGGTTGAGCAAGACAGTTGCTCCCACATTTGTTGCAACGTGCCATGGCCTGATAGGCCACAGTTTCAGCCTTGCTGGCATGACGCGATGTTTCGGCTGGCGCTGCCGGCGCCCCGCCTGTCTTCAGCCATGCGCCAAGGCGGACAACCATGGCCTGACTGGAATGGCACGTTGCAACAAATGTGGGAGCGGGCTTGCCCCGCGAAGCGCCGCGCGGGCGGCGCTCGATCTCAGAGGCGCTAAAGATCCCAAGGCAAGCGCTTCGCGATGCGCCGCGCGGGCGGCGCTCGATCTCAAAGGCGCTGAAGATGCCAAGGCAAGCGCTTCGCGAGCGCCGCTCGATCTCACACCCCCAAAAAATCTCCCGGCGTACACCCCAAAGCCCCACGCCACCCAGCCATCAATGCACCCCGGACGACCGCTCCATCGCCAGCGCCAACGCATCCGCCTGCCCCCAGGCAATCTGCATCGCCCGCAACCCATGCTCCAGCAACTGCCGCGTTTCTTCATCCTCGATTCGCTCAAGGGCACGCCGGCTATCGCTGTAGGCGAACATCAGGTAGTGGGTGACATTCATCAACACGTATTCCATCGGCACCATGTTTTCACCAATGGCGCGGGAGAGGGATTTGCCGGGCGGCAGTTCGAAAGTATGGGGTGGGTCGGGGACGATCTTTTTCATAGCAATTCCTTGAAGGTAAGGAGTTGCCACCGCCGTTTCCACACGAAGGGAGGCAACTGTACGCGGGGTGGAAAACCGGTCTTCAAGGAACCCCGGCAGGCCTCACGGCCTCCCGCGCACAGCTGCCATTACGGGCAGGTATCTTGAAGATTGTTCGGGTTTCCACACCCGATCGCTGAACCCTCAGCGACCCCGAAAGCCTAGAGGGCTAGCTTTCCAGGAACAATCAGACGCCTGTCGACAGACTTTGTAGGGTATTTCCCTTGGTCTTATACCTCCAGCCCATTCCTGTAGGAAGAATCTGAACCCGCAGTAGGGCCATTCAATAATCCAGCTCCATCGGAGCAGATCGCCCCGCAGAGCGCGGTGCAGTTGCCAAAAATCAAAAAACCGCGACCCATCAGTCAGATAGCCCGCAATCCCCCGCCTATCGCGCTTTGATTAATGTGACAAAAACCTTACCATGCGCCGCTTCGCAATAACTGCAGTCGTCAGGGACGAACATGAATCACCTCAGCATCGCCAAAGAAGCTTTAATTGCCCAGGCCCAGGCTGTCACCCAGCTGGCTGACCGCCTCAATGGCGAGTTCCAGAGCGCCGTCGAACTGATCCTCGGCTGCCAAGGCCGTACCGTGGTCTGCGGCATGGGCAAGTCCGGCCTGATCGGCCAGAAGATGGTTGCCACCTTCGCCTCCACCGGCACCCCAAGCTTCTTCCTGCACCCCGCCGAAGCCTTCCACGGCGACCTGGGCATGCTCAAGCCGATCGACGTGCTCATCCTAATCAGCTACAGCGGCGAAACCGAAGAGCTGATCAAGCTGATCCCAAGCCTGAAGTCGTTCGGCAACAAGATCATCGCCATGACCGGCAACGGCAAGTCCACCCTGGCCAAGCACGCCGATATCTGGCTGGACATCTCGGTCGAGCGCGAGGTCTGCCCGAACAACCTGGCACCGACCACCTCCACCCTGGCAACCATGGCAATGGGCGATGCGCTGGCAGTAGCGCTGATCGAAGCCATCCAGTTCAAGCCAATGGACTTCGCCCGCTACCACCCCGGCGGCAGCCTGGGCCGCAAACTGCTGACTCGCGTTTGCGATGTGATGCACTCGCCAGCACCGGTGGTTACGCCTGCGACCAGCTTCCATGATTGCTTGCTGGTGATGACCCGCAGCCGTCTGGGCCTAACCGTCGTTATGGATGACGACAAGCTGGTAGGCATCGTGACTGACGGTGATCTGCGCCGCGCGTTGCTGGATAACGAAGGCACGATCCACGAAAACGTGGCGAAGTTCATGACTGCCAATCCGCACACCATCCAGGAAGATTCCCAGCTTTCCGAAGCTGAGGCCTACATGCTGGATAACAAGATTCGGGCGTTGGCGGTGACTGACGCTGAAGGCGCAGTTGTTGGAGTTGTCGAAATTTTCGACTGACAACACGTGGATCGGAATTAAAACGGGACTGATAAAGTCCCGTTTTTTATGGGGTCTGATTAATCCTAGCTACCACTTTTGTAAAAGTTCTCGAAGCAAAAATTTGTAGCATCGATGTAGCCTTCAGCACCGCCGCAATCGAAGCGCTTACCTTTGAACTTATAGGCAATCACGCAGCCGTTTTGAGCTTGCTGCATCAACGCGTCGGTGATCTGAATCTCACCGCCCTTGCCTGGTGGGGTGCTCTTGAGAATATCAAAGATATCCGGGGTAAGAATATATCGGCCGATGATCGCCAGATTCGACGGGGCGTCCTCGGGTTTTGGCTTCTCAACCATGTTGGTAACGCGGTATATATCGTCACGAATCATATCGCCGGCTATTACGCCGTACTTGGTGGTTTCTTGAGGGTCCACTTCCTGAATAGCAACGATGGAGCAGCGAAATTGATTGTAAAGCTTAACCATTTGAGTCAGTACGCCATCACCCTCCGGGTTCACGCACAGGTCGTCCGCCAAGACCACTGCGAAAGGCTCGTCGCCTATCAGCGGCTGACCAGTTAAGATGGCATGGCCGAGGCCCTTCATCTCGGTCTGACGGGTATAGGAGAATGAGCACTCATCCAGCAGGCGACGGATGCCGACCAGATACTTTTCCTTGTCAGTCCCTTTGATCTGGTTTTCCAGTTCATAGCTGATGTCGAAGTGGTCCTCCAGCGCGCGTTTACCTCGGCCGGTGACGATGGAGACCTCATTCAGACCAGCGTCCAGCGCCTCTTCAACGCCGTACTGGATCAAAGGTTTGTTAACTACCGGCAGCATTTCTTTAGGCATAGCTTTTGTTGCAGGTAGAAAGCGAGTGCCATAACCAGCGGCAGGGAATAAACATTTCTTAATCATGGAAAACTTTATTGTCCTTCGTTCACGTTGTTAAAGGAGGCTCTAGTTCGTAGGTTGCGAGATTAAGGTTGGCTCTATCTTATTGAGCCATTTTATTCATTATTTTTGAGTAGCCCGCTACGCTATGAAGGACAGCGCCCTTGCCTTGCACTAGCAGAATTTCATCTGCCAATTCTCTGAATGCACCTTCCCCACCTTTGGTCCGAAGCGTATAGTTAGCGGCAGCCTGAACATAAGATGGAGCGTCTGCAACTGCGAACGATTGTCCGCAGGCAGCAAATGCCGGTAGATCTATTACGTCATCACCAATACAAGCTGTTTCCGTCGAGTTTGCATTTGCCTGAGCCATGAGTTGTATACAAGCTGCATATTTGTCCTTTACTCCAAACTGGCAAAGGGTCACGCCCAGGTCAGCGACACGCTTGCGTAGGGTCGCCGAATCCCGCCCCGACAGCACGGCAACCCGTACGCCATTTTCTTCAAGCAAGCGCATGCCCATGCCATCACGCACATGGAAGCGCTTGAGGCATTCGCCGGTGGCGTCGTAGTAGATGCCACCATCGGTCAGCACGCCATCGACGTCGGTGATCACCAGGCGGATGTCAGCTAGCGTTGGCTTTGCCACCGGCGCTTGGCCGGTCATCAACGCGCGCACCTGCTCTAGGCATTCAGGCGTATCCACACCCGGGCCGGTTGGCTCGACCACGTACGCACGAATGCAGTAGCCGGCAGCCATCAAGCGCAGCTGCTCCAGCTTTTCGGCGTGCTCCATCATCGGTTGCGGCAGGCTGGCGTATTCGGCCAGCACGTCGCGGCGATAGGCATACACACCTACGTGTTTGAGGTAGGTGGCCACTTCGCTGTCGCGCGGGTAGGGGATAGGCGAGCGGCTGAAGTACAGGGCGTTGCCATTGCCTGCCAGCACCACTTTGACGGTGTTGGGGTTGCCCGCTTCATGCGCATCGATCGGGTGGCATAGGGTGCCTACATTGACGCTGGCATCCGCCAGCATGCCGGCCGCCAGGGCTTCGATATCCGACGGGCGCACCAGTGGCTCGTCGCCTTGCAGGTTGATGTAGATATCTGCATCAACCTGGGCCATGACTTCGGCAAGGCGATCTGTGCCGGACGGGTGGTCCGGGGACGTCATCACGCACACGCCACCAAAATCGCGTACGGCTTCGGCGACGCGCTCGTCATCAGTGGCAATGACCACCACTTGTGCGTTGGCAACCTGCAGTGCGCGCTCGTAAACGTGCTGAACCATCGGTTTGCCGGCGATATCGGCCAACGGCTTGCCGGGCAAGCGGGTGGAGCCGTAGCGGGCCGGAATGACGATCGCGACCCGTTGTTCAGAAGTTGCCATGCTCACAATCCTTGTTGCCGAGGCTTACGAAATGGCCAGGGGCGGGAAGCCCTTGATCAGGTCGTCCAACGCTTTGATCTGCGCCAGGAACGGCTCCAGCTTGTCCAGCGGCAGGGCGCTTGGGCCGTCGCACTTGGCTTGGTCCGGGTTGGGGTGCGCTTCCAGGAAGAGGCCAGCCAAGCCAACGGCCATGCCCGCGCGCGCCAGGTCGACGACCTGTTCGCGGCGGCCGCCGGAGGCAGCGCCCGACGGGTCGCGGTTCTGCAGGGCGTGGGTCACGTCGAAGATGATCGGCAGGTTGTCGCAGGTCCGTTTCATCACGCCAAAGCCGAGCATGTCGACCACCAGGTTGTCGTAGCCCATGCAGGTGCCGCGGTCGCAGAGGATCAGCTGGTCGTTACCAGCTTCCTTGAACTTGTGCACGATGTTCTGCATCTGCGAAGGGCTGAGGAACTGCGGCTTCTTGATGTTGACCGGCTTGCCGGTCTTGGCCAGGGCGACCACCAGGTCGGTCTGGCGGGCCAGGAAGGCGGGCAGCTGCAGCACGTCGACCACTTCGGCAACCGGGGCGCATTGGTAGATTTCATGCACGTCGGTGATGATCGGCACGCCGAATTCGGCCTTCACCTTTTCGAAGATGCGCAGGCCTTCTTCCATGCCAGGGCCACGGTAGGAGTGGATGGACGAGCGGTTGGCCTTGTCGAAGCTGGCTTTGAAGACGTAGGGGATGCCCAGCTTCTGAGTGACGCGCACGTATTCTTCACAGGCCTTCAGGGCAAGGTCTTCGGACTCGAGGACGTTGATGCCGCCGAAAAGGACGAACGGGGTGGAGTTGGAGCACTCGATGGTTGGGGTGATTTTCAATTTTCTTACTCGTTAATGGAAATAAGTAAAGGCTTCGTTCTACGCCATTATGTCCTGCCAGTAACTAGTACTATCGTTTCTAAGGGTTTCGCAAACCAAGTCAAGAGTGTTTGATGATGCAATCAAAGATTGTAACTCTGAGATAAGTTTTTCGGAGTCGATCGAGTCTGACTTGATTTTTGACGTGAGCATTCGAGCCTCCTTGAAGGTCCTTCTTGAGAATTTCAGGAGTTTATCTTCGTCTACTGACGTGTCCGATGGAGTGAGCTCGAGTAGCTCAGCCTTAAGTTCGCCAACCTTAACGAAGTCTTCTACAGTTTTAGTGGTGGGCGCTCTGTTGGTGAGGCTGTGAGAGTGCCTGATCCAGCTATACAGTTGTTCGCAGATTATTTCGATGTGCGGCGATCCCTTATACGCTTTGAGCAAGAATATGTGGTCTTCACCATTGTGAATGTTGTCAGGAAAGTAAGCATTTTGATTTTCGATATGGCTTCTTTTGTAAGCCTTACCCCAAGAAAGCCTAGGGACGTCACCATACACGAGAGCCATGAATCTATCATCTGGAGAGATGAAGCTTTCAAGGTTTGTGCCCGAGATTACGTTTCCATCGGTGTCGATGGATTGATACATGCACTCAATGATGTCGGGGGCAGTGGCTGCGGCGACTTGTTCGAAGCGAGAAAGATAGTTTGGCGAGATGCGATCATCTGCATCAATGAACAAGAGGTACTGATTGCTGGAGGACGTGATACCTAGGTTTCTGGCTGCGCCGGGACCGTCTTCAAGCGATTCATAAATTTTATGTTCGAATGAGAACTCGCGATCGAGGTAGGTGAGTGAGTCATCAATGCTGTGGTCGGATACGAAATGAACCGTAAAATTCTTGAAGTTCTGCTTCTCTAAGTCGGCACAAATATTCGGCAGATGAATTTCCGCGTCCTTGAATGGAATGATTACATCTAGCTTCACTTTGAAAATACCTCGGCTTCATCTTTCAGAACAAGTTGTTCAAGGTGGATTTTTTCACTTGACCAGTTGTGAATGGTGTTTAGTCCTACTTTGCGTCCGCCCGAGTAGGATGTTGCGATCCCGTGAGCTTGATCGGTTAGGGAGAAACCAAACAAACTTTTTTCTGAGATCAGGCCGTTGATCTCATAGAGCCACGTAAGGAATTTGAGACCGCTGCTGGGGGATGCACAAATTTTTTGCGTCAGCTTTAAGTCAACTTTTCTCGGTAGAAGACATATCTTGTTTGAGAATTGCGCGAGGTCATTGACTTTATAAAAGAGATCTTTAGTTGAGAATAAATTGCCATCTGAAATTAGTATGAAGTCAAGTTCATGTTTTCTATTTCGCTGTGTTTCATAATAGCGAGGGTTGGTAATGAGAACGCTGGTACGTTTCCCATAGTCTAAGCAGTGGGGGTAGTCTGTAATTGCGCTATTGAAACGCACTACTTTGCTGTGTGAGTCGATTGCTTCGCCTTTGCGCTTGGATAGATCAATTGGCGAGTTCCCTACAACTGCAAGGCTTCTGCAGTTCTCGTAAAGATAGTTTTCGAACTCCCATTCATTTCGTGTGAGGCTCAAATAAAGATCGTGATCTTGCTTAACTGCAAGTTCTTCGCTCAAGCCTGCTGAATAGATAAGGTGGGCTAGCCCCAAATACCGGTGCTTTGACCAGGACGCGGCATCCTTAGATTTGGCTAAATTTGCCATCTCTAATGCGCGCTTGAAGTCGCCGCTCTCGGTAAAGAACGCGGCTAAGAGCATTAAGAAGTCAGTAGGGAAGGGCTCTTTTTTCACGATTGCTGCAAACTTGTTGGCAATCGACTCAAGTCTTTGTTCAGTCCCTAATACTCTGTAGACTTTCTTGAAGGTGAAAATTAGGTCTCGCTGGTGCAGGGTTGCTGGATTTTCAAGAATCCCAATGGCTTTCGAAATTATGTCACTTTCGTAGATTCCGGCACTCAAAGCATATTTGACTTGAGAGTTTTCGTTGCGCTCAGGACGGTCTTCGTAGTACTTGTATAGGAGATTGAAATCTGAGATAGACTTCATGTGCTCGACGTTTATCTTATGGATAAGTTCGACGAACGTTGAATTGAATTTGCTTTCTGAATGGCTGGGGGTTTCTTTTGGTGTCGCAAGAAGAAAGCCTTTTACCAGAATGTTGTTCTCTGCTGGTGAGCTTAGCTCAGCAGAATAAATCCTTCCAGAGATGTCGAATATTACATCGGTTTTTGGAAAACGATAATCACCGATGTGAAGGTTTACATATTTGCCAAAAATACTCTTCACGTGCTGAAATAGCTTGCCGCTTTCAGTGAAGCTTGAGTTGATGTAAACCTTAAGGTTAGGGTTAGGTTTCGGCGGGGCCTGTTTGGCAGCTGTTTTTTTTTGAGGTGCGGCCTGCGGTTTTTGTTGAATAGAAGGTACGAGTTTGGCTGCATCTATCTTTCGTTGGCGATCGATGAAGAATTTTTTGGGATGCAGAATTAGCTTTTTGGTTTTTTTGACGAAAGTTCCCATTTTCAGATTTCCTTAACACTGTCGATTCCATTCGGGTGGGAGGTATTAAGCGAAGCCCGATCCCAAATTATGTCTTCTTTTACTACTTTGGCTGGGTTGCCAACTGCAATACTATTGGGTTTGATTTCTCCAATGACAGTAGAGTCAATGCCAATAACACTCCCGCTGTTGATAAGGCTGCCTTTAAGTACTGTCACATTGTTCGCAAGCCACACGTGATCTTTTATTACCACATCCTTCGACCGGTTTAGCCTTTGCCCTGTGGTGGCAGAGAATATTGGGTGGTAATCATGGTTGTAGATGCTAACGTTGACGCCTAGCATGCAATCATTGCCAATGTATATCCCACAACCCTCGGATAAGTGAAGCTTCAAACCGCCGGTGGCTGTGAAGCCGTCACCAATGCTGAGTTTGCATCCCTTCCCAACTTTTATTGTCCCAGTAAGCTTCGACTTGCTGCCAATCTCGAAGCTGTTGTTTCCGCCGTAGTCTGTAATTGACAGATTATCTACTTTCGATGATGTTGCGAACCTAAAGCATGTTCCAGTTCCCTTGAGGTCGATAGATGCTGACTTCCATGCAGCCGGTTTTCCAATTACAGATCCGCCAAGTTTTTCAACAAGTGCCACAAATTCTTCAAAGTTCATGATTTACCCTTTGAAAATCATAATGTCCAGATTTACAAGCTGTCGGAACAGGAGTTGTCTGGTTGATTGGAAGTCATTGATAGCTATTTGACTGCGTCGCGGGAGAGAACTGGTCGAGCTGTTTAAGTGGCTCGACCAGTGATTTATATCAGACCTAGTTGTATGCGCCGACCGTGCGGCCAAGCAACATGGTCTGCACGATCGGCGAGATAACCTTTTGCCATTCATACACAGCCGCATTCGTGACATAAATCGTGTCATCTGGCTTAATCGCAATCTGCCGCGCATAGAAAATCGCCGCCGGATCACGCATGTCCAACCGCAGCACGGTCGGCTTGCCATTGGCTGCATCAGCCATGCGGAACACAAACACACCTTCCGGGTTCGCATTCTGCTCACGCAGCCCACCTACGCTACCCAGCGCATCCAGCAGGCTGGTGTTCTGGCTAGGCAGGTCCTTCAACCCTGGCTCACCCACCGCACCCATCGCCACAAACCGCTGACGCGCACGGTCCAGCACTACTTCCGAGTTCGGGCGCAGCACCATGTTGTTGCCCGCCAGAATGTCTTCATAGTTGAACTGCTGCACCTGTTTGCCGTTACGCACGGTCACGTTAACCAAGTGCGGTTCCATGACCGGGCCACCGGCCTGGTTGACGGCATCCAGCAGGGTCAGCGGACCTTGCAGGGTGCTGAAGCGCCCTGGGGTCTTCACTGCACCGGCAACCAATACCGAGCCGGACAGGTCACCGACCAGCTCAACGTGGGTTTGCACGTCGGTGGTGATGCCTTTGAGCTGGCGGCGGATCATGTTCTCGACCTCGTTGAGGGTCATGCCCGCAACGAACTGGCGGCCGACGTAGGGCAGCGACAGCATGCCCTGCGAGTCGATGCGCGTTTTCAGCTGGGTGCCGCCAGTTGCCAGGGGGGCGAACAGGGCGGAGCCTTCTGGGGCGGTATCGGCGATCAGCACGTTCAGCACGTCACCGGCGGCCAGGCGCACTTCGGCCGATACCGGCTTGGTGACCGAGGCCAGGGCAGGGCGCGGGGCGCCGAACATGAACGGCGCGATGGTGCTGGCGTTGATGTCGACGAGGTTGTACGCCTCGTTCTTGGTTTCGATCGTGCCCTTGTACGGGCCGGCGCCAGACAAGGTGCCGCCGCAGCCCGCCAGGCCCAGGGTCGCCAGGGCCAGTGCTGCCAGTTTCAGGTTGACGCGTTTGGAGACAGCCAGGGATTTAATCACGATGATCCTCGATCGAAGCCAGAATGAAGCGGGTGATGCCGAATACCATCAGCAGGCCAAGCAGGATGGTGGCCAGGTTGTACAGGCGCTCTGGGTACAGGGCGAGCTGCGGAGTGTTCGGGCTGACTACGGTCACCAGGGTGCGGATTTTCTTGCTCGCTTCGATGCGGGCATTGTCCAGCGCGGCGACGGCAGTTTTGTAGGTTTCTTCGGCAATGCCGGCGTCAAGCATCAGCTGCTGGTAGCGCGAAGCAACCACGTTCAGCTGCGAGCCCTGCGGCGACGACACCAGCAGGCGCTTTTCTTTGGCCAGCTGTTGGGTGATGGCCTCGACCTTCTGCTTCTGCTGGCGCACCTGGGGGGCGTTGGGGCGCAGCTTGAAGTTCATCTCGGTGAGCGATGCCTGCTCTTTGGTGTACTGGCCTTCAAGGTCGGCAATGATGGTCGCGCGGCTCTGCGCGGTGTTGCCACCGTCCAGTACCTTGTTGTCGTTCTGGAAGGTCAGCAGCTGGGTCTTGCGCTTGGCGTAGTTCAGGCGTGCGTTTTCCAGCTCGCCCTGGGCGAACTTCATCTGCTCGCGGGCAATGTTGTGGCTCACTTCGTTGACGAAGTGCTCACTGGCCTGAAGGATCTCGCGCAGCATCTGCTCGGAAAGCTCCGGGGTGAACGCTTGCACTTCTACACGCAGCAGGCCGGTGGTTTCGTCGTAGTGGGCCGACACCATGCGCTGGTAGTACTCCAGCAAGTCTTCGCGCGGGGCGTCCTTGTCGAGCCAGAAGAACACGTCACCGCGCTGGGTGGTGTACTGCTCGATCCAGTGCAGTTTGTTTTCCAGCAGCAGCATCATGTCCATCGAAGTGATGTATTCGCGCAGGTACAGGGTTTCTTCGCGCGAAGCCGGGTTGGCGCCGGTCAGCAGGGTGGCCAGGCCAGGCACCTGGGCGCCCTGGTTGTTGCCGTCCTGGCGTACCACCACCTGGGCGGAGCTGACGAAACGGTCGACAGCGAACACGCCGTAATACACGGCCGCCAGGATCATTGGCAGAACCACCATGGCCAACGCCAGGCGCCAGCCCTTCTTGTTACCCGTACTGCTCATAGTTGGATGCATCCTTGATATGGAACGGTGCTGCTGAATTGGAAGAGGGTTTGCTCAGCTGTTGTAAGCCTTGATGCCTTCGGCGACGTCTTCGTACACCTGGATGCCGCCGTCACGTACCAGCAGCACGATGTCGCACAGCTTTTCGATCTCGGGCATGGAGTGGGAAACCAGCACCACGTTGGCTTTTTGCAGCTTTTCTTTGAATACGTCGGCGCACTTGCGCTTGAACTGCGCATCGCCCACCGACATCACTTCATCGATCAGGTAGTAGTCGAAGTCGAAGGCCATGCTCAGGCCGAATGCCACGCGTGAGCGCATGCCCGAGGAGTAGGTCTTGATCGGTTCGTCGATCCAGTCGCCGATTTCGGCGAACTCCTGCACGTAACGAATCTTTTCGCGCATCGCATCGCCCGTCGCGCCGTATACACGGCACACGAACTTGATGTTGTCGCGCCCGGTCATGCTGCCCTGGAAGCCGCCGGTCAAACCTACCGGCCACGAGATGCTGCGGTCGGTGACGATGGTGCCGGAGTCGGGCACGTCGGCACCGCCCAGCAGGCGCATCAGGGTCGACTTGCCGGCGCCGTTGCGGCCGATCAGGCCGATGTTCTTGCCGGGCGGGATGGCCAGCGACAGGTTGCGGAAGACGTACCGGCGACCATTGGGCGTCAGGTAGGACTTGGTGACGTTTCTGAGCTCGAACACGGGTGGCCTGTACTTAACCGTTCTTGGTGGAAATCAGGTGCATCCTGCGGGCGCGGTAGGCCCCAAGGGACAGGAACAGCAGAACCATGGTGAAGGCGATGACATAGGTTTCGGACACGCCATCGACCGGGGTGTAGTGCGGCAGCACCTCGGCGCGGATCAGCTCGAGGATGTGCAGGAACGGGTTGAGCAGCAGCACCGGCATCATCGCGGGAGGGAGGTAGGCTGCGGGGATCAATACGCCAGAAATGAAGTACAACGGGAAGAAAGCCATGCGGATGACGATCTTCAGGCTGGGCAGGGCGTGGGTAATCAGGGCCAGCAGCATGCCAAGGCCGAAGGCGAATAGCAGGCCCAGCAACAAATTGGCTACCCATTGCAGCGGGCTATGCACAGACATGTCGAAGCCGAACCAGGCGAAGCCGAACACCAGAATGGCGTATACGGTGGCTGCAACGCAGGTTTCCACGATCACTCGGGCAACATACGTGTCCAGCGGCTTGATCTGTTTGTAGCCGAATAGCGAGCGGTTTTCGCGCAGGCTGTCCATCAGGCGCAGTGCAGTGTTGCGGTAAAGCAGGAACGGCGCCATGCCGACCAGGATGAAGACCGGGTACTCGACGCCGGAAACGGTGCGCCCGCGCAGCATGCTGAACAGCAAGGAGAAGATCAGCAGGTGGCAGATCGGTTCAAGCAGCAGCCAGACGGCACCGAGCCGGCTAGAGCCGAGACGGGAGCGCGCTTCACGCAGCACAAGGGCGAAGATGACCGATTTCTGAATCTGGAGGGAGGAACGAGGCTTCAAGATGGTAACCGCAAAGCAAAGCAGCGCGCCAAAGGCACGCCGGGATTCATCTTCAGGAAAGGACCGAGCCCGTCGGCGTTGTGCCGGGGTATGTTCCGGAGACTTCCATGTTCTAAGGGCGGCGAGGTTAAGCGCGAGAGGGTATAAGCGTCAAGGTCGTACCACGTCTTTATCGGAAAGTTCCTACCGATTATTCGGCTATTTCTGCCGTTAATCGTGTTTCATGGGACACGCATGATGGCGTTTTGCCTGGCAACTACCGGGTGTCGTTTTAATGAATTTGGCGACCGGTGGTATCCGGGTGGTCGGTAGGGCTTCTTTTTCCCCCGCGCAAAATTACCCACCCAACCATCCTGCGACAGCGTGCGCCGCCGATAACGCTTTCATCAATCGCGTTTACACTTACGTCACTTCTTACCACCAGCTCGGGAATGACCTGACCCTATGACAATCCTGGTAACCGGCGGCGCCGGCTTCATCGGTGCGAACTTCGTGCTGGATTGGGTGAGCCAATCGGGCGAGACGATCATCAACCTGGACAAGCTCACCTACGCCGGCAACCTGCAGAGCCTGGCCAGCCTGGAAGGCAACCCGCAGCATGTGTTCGTGCAGGGCGACATTGGCGATGGGCCGTTGGTGCAGCGGCTGCTGGCTGAACACAAGCCGCGGGCGGTGCTCAACTTTGCTGCCGAATCGCATGTCGACCGCTCCATTCATGGGCCGCAGGCGTTCGTCGAAACCAACGTGGTCGGCACCTTCCAGCTGCTCGAAGCGGTGCGTGCCTACTGGCAGGGGCTGGACGACGCGGAGCGTGCGGCGTTTCGCTTCCTGCATGTGTCCACCGACGAGGTGTATGGCTCGCTGAAGGCTGATGAACCGGCGTTTACCGAAACGCATCAGTACCAGCCCAACAGCCCTTACTCGGCGAGCAAGGCGGCCAGCGACCACCTGGTGCGCTCCTACCACCATACGTACGGGCTGCCGGTGCTGACCACCAACTGCTCGAACAACTACGGGCCGCTGCACTTCCCCGAAAAACTCATCCCGCTGATGATCGTCAACGCGCTGGCGGGCAAGGCGCTGCCGGTGTATGGCGACGGCCAGCAGATTCGTGACTGGTTGTACGTGAAGGACCACTGCAGCGCCATCCGCCGTGTGCTGGAGGCTGGCAAGGTGGGCGAGGTGTACAACGTGGGCGGCTGGAACGAGCAACCCAACTTGGACATCGTCAACCGCGTGTGTGCGCTGTTGGACGAGCTGCAACCGCGTGCCGACGGCAAGCCCTACGCGCAGCAGATCACCTACGTTACCGACCGCCCCGGGCACGACCGCCGCTACGCCATCGATGCGCGCAAGCTCGAACGCGAGCTGGGCTGGAAGCCGGCGGAAACCTTCGAAACCGGCATCCGTAAAACGGTGCAGTGGTACCTGGACAACGCAGCGTGGGTCGAGGGCGTGCAGTCGGGCAGTTACCGCGAGTGGGTTGAAACGAATTACACCGGGCGTTCAGGGAAGTACGAAAAATGACCACGATCTCACAGCGTAAAGGCATCATTCTGGCAGGCGGTTCGGGCACCCGCCTGCACCCGGCAACACTGGCCATCTCCAAGCAGTTGCTGCCGGTGTACGACAAACCGATGATCTACTACCCGCTGACCACTTTGATGCTGGCGGGCATCCGCGACATTCTGATCATCTCCACCCCGCAGGACACGCCGCGTTTCGAGC
Source organism: Pseudomonas sp. NPDC012596 (assembly GCF_042902325.1). Taxonomy (NCBI): domain Bacteria; kingdom Pseudomonadati; phylum Pseudomonadota; class Gammaproteobacteria; order Pseudomonadales; family Pseudomonadaceae; genus Pseudomonas; species Pseudomonas sp. NPDC012596. The sequence continues at coordinate 83,315 of NZ_JBIBEB010000024.1, forward strand.
AGTTGCTGGGCGATGGTCACCAGTGGGGTATCAATATCACCTACGCGGTGCAGGCATCGCCAGATGGCCTGGCGCAAGCGTTCATCATTGGCGAGCAGTTCATCGGCAACGACCTGTCGGCTTTGGTGCTGGGTGACAACATCTATTACGGCCACGACTTCCACAAACTGCTGGACGGCGCCATGGCGCGTGGCGAAGGGGCGAGTGTGTTCGCTTACCACGTGAACGACCCCGAGCGGTATGGCGTGGTCGAGTTCGACGCGCACGGCAAGGCCATCAGCCTGGAAGAGAAACCGCTGAAACCCAAATCCAACTATGCGGTAACTGGGCTGTACTTCTACGATCAGGACGTGATCGAGATGGCCAAGGGGCTTAAACCCTCGGCGCGCGGTGAATTGGAAATCACCGACCTCAACCGGCTTTATCTGGAGCGTGATCAGCTGTCGGTGGAAGTGATGGGGCGTGGCTATGCCTGGCTCGACACCGGCACCCACGACTCCCTGCTTGAAGCCAGTGGTTACATTGCCACACTCGAACGCCGCCAGGGCCTCAAGGTCGCCTGCCCGGAAGAAATGGCTTTCCGCCAGAACTGGATCGATGCAGAGCAGCTGCAAGCCCTGGCTGCGCCGTTGAGCAAGAATGGCTATGGGCAGTACCTGCTGCGCTTGTTGCGCGACCCTATCCTGCAGGGTTGAAGGCCTTGTGCACGCTTGCCGTGGGAAGTTTCACCGGTAAGCGTGCAACATGTTGTGACGTCTGATTTGGTAACCATTCCCCAGTGGGTTTAGTGCCTGTGAGCCGCTAGTTTGAGGGGGCAGCCAAGGAAACTGCTGCACGCAAACTCAACTCACAGGAGTGACCTCATGCGCAATATTGTCCTCAATTACCTGCTGTTGCCGCTGTTCGCCGGTTTGTCGTTCTCTGTTGCTGCCGCGCCGGGGGCCGCGACGATGCCCAAAGAGCCGGTGCCGGTGGTTAGCCAGATGGATGTGGCGGCGGCCAAGGTGAACCTGAATACGGCGGATGCCTTGACCCTGCAGAAGGAGCTGAATGGCATCGGCAAGGCCAAGGCGGAAGCCATCGTCGCTTACAGGGATGCCCATGGGCCGTTTGCTTCGGTGGATGAGCTGCTGGAGATCAAGGGGATTGGCAGTGCATTGCTGGAGCGGAATCGGGACAAGGTTATGGTGGAGTAGGGCGTTGGAGCGCCAGGCACGGGTGCTGTAGGGCCCTGGAGATTGAGCGCCGGGCCAGGCGTAAATGCTATAGCGCCCATGAGATCGAGCGCCGCCTGCGCGGCGCATCGCGAAGCGCCTGCCTTGAGATCTTCAGCGCCTTTGAGATCGAGCGCCGCCCGCGCGGCGCTTCGCGGGGCAAGCCCGCTCCCACATTTGTTGCAACGCGCCGTTCCAGACAGGCCATGGTTGTCCGCCTTGGCGCATGGCGGAAGACAGGTGGGGCGACAGCAGCGCCAGCCGAAAAATCGCGTCGTACCAACAAGGCTGACAACTATGGCCTATCAGGCCATGGCACGTTGCAACAAATGTAGGAGCGGGCTTGCCCGCGATGCGCCGCGCGGGCGGCGCTCGATCTCAACATCGCTGTAGAGCGCGCGGCGAACACCTGAATCCCCCGTAAATCGGCCGGCGTACACCCGAATCCCCCGTAAATCTGCCGGCGAACACTGGCCCCCCGCCAATCCCCCGGCGAACACCCGCATTCACCGCAGGCACAGCCGCGACGTAACTCCTACCTATCCTGCGCATCCTTGGCATCCGCCTCGGCATTGCGCTCATGCACCTTGCGCAATTGCTCATCGGTCAGGGGCAGCTTTTTCGCTGTGTCGCGCAGCATCATCAGCCCACCGACGATCGAGCCGAGGGCTATGATGAGTATCAGCCAGGCATACCAAGGCATTGTCGTTCTCCTATGAGCATCGGGGGCATTGCGTGTATGAAATTTTGAGCAAATACCTTGACCGTTGGTTCAATTATAGGACCGAGACCAAGCCGGGCCAATTCTAGTGACCCACGGCCCCCAAAGGCACCGCCACTTCGTTTACAATGCGCGCCGTTTTCGACTTGCCAAGAGACCCGACCATGTCCGCCTGCCAGACGCCCCTGATCGTCGCCCTGGATTTCCCAACCCGTGAAGCCGCCCTGAAGCTGGCCGACCAGCTCGACCCTGCCCTGTGCCGGGTCAAGGTGGGCAAGGAGCTGTTCACCAGCAGTGCTTCGGGCATTGTCGAAACGTTGTGTGCGAAGGGCTTCGAGGTGTTCCTCGACCTCAAGTTCCACGACATCCCCAACACCACCGCCATGGCGGTGAAAGCGGCGGCCGAAATGGGCGTGTGGATGGTCAACGTGCATTGCTCGGGCGGCCTGCGCATGATGTCGGCCTGCCGTGAAGTGCTGGCCCAGCGCAGCGGCCCACAGCCGTTGCTGATCGGCGTGACGGTGCTTACCAGCATGGAGCGTGAAGACCTGGCCGGCATCGGCCTGGATATCGACCCGCAGGAGCAAGTGCTGCGCCTGGCTGCACTGGCCGAGAAGGCTGGCATGGACGGGCTGGTGTGCTCGGCGCTGGAAGCCACGGCCTTGAAGGCGGCACACCCGTCGCTGCAACTGGTGACACCGGGTATCCGCCCGGCCGGCAGCGCCCAGGATGACCAGCGCCGCATCCTGACCCCGCGCCAGGCACTGGATGCCGGTTCCGACTATCTGGTAATCGGTCGCCCGATCAGCCAGGCGGCAGACCCTGCGCAGGCCCTGGCGGCGGTGGTGGCGGAAATTCGCGGCTGATAGAGGGCGCCGCAATATCTGTGGGAGCGGGCTTGCCCGCGAAGCAGGCGGTGCGGTGAATGGCACCGGCTTTGCCGGTGATCGCGGGCAAGCCCGCTCCTACAAGGATCGCGACAGGTTCTGAAGTTTTGGGCAATAAAGCTGGGCTTGCGGGATAAAAAAAGGGCCGACATGCAGTGCGCATGTCGGCCCTTTTTGTTGCCCTTGGATCAGGCAATGACCAGTGGCTGGAAGCCTTTGATTAGGTCGTCCAGTGCCTTGATCTGGGCCAGGAACGGCTCCAGCTTGTCCAGCGGCAGGGCGCTTGGGCCGTCGCACTTGGCTTGGTCCGGGTTGGGGTGCGCTTCCAGGAACAGGCCAGCCAGGCCAACGGCCATGCCCGCGCGTGCCAGGTCGACGACCTGTTCGCGGCGGCCACCGGAAGCAGCGCCCGACGGGTCGCGGTTCTGCAGGGCGTGGGTCACGTCGAAGATGATCGGCAGGTTGTCGCAGGTGCGCTTCATCACGCCGAAGCCGAGCATGTCGACCACCAGGTTGTCGTAGCCCATGCAGGTGCCGCGGTCGCAGAGGATCAGCTGGTCGTTACCGGCTTCCTTGAACTTGTGCACGATGTTCTGCATCTGCGAAGGGCTGAGGAACTGCGGCTTCTTGATGTTGACCGGCTTGCCGGTCTTGGCCAGGGCGACCACCAGGTCGGTCTGGCGGGCCAGGAAGGCGGGCAGCTGCAGTACGTCGACCACTTCGGCGACTGGGGCGCATTGGTAGATTTCATGCACGTCGGTGATGATCGGCACGCCGAATTCGGCCTTCACCTTTTCGAAGATGCGCAGGCCTTCTTCCATGCCAGGGCCACGGTAGGAGTGGATGGACGAGCGGTTGGCCTTGTCGAAGCTGGCTTTGAAGACGTAGGGGATGCCCAGCTTCTGAGTGACGCGCACGTATTCTTCACAGGCCTTCAGGGCAAGGTCTTCGGACTCGAGGACGTTGATGCCGCCAAAAAGGACGAACGGGGCGGAGTTGGAGCACTCGATGGTTGGGGTGATCTTGATCATGGTCTTCTCTGTAAATCCCTGTCACTGATTCAGTGGCGATGGGCAATCTTACAAGATCTCGGCTGCCTGTGCCGACGCTTTCGCGGGTGCAAGCCCGCTCTCACAGGCCCCCCGCTGAAGTTGAATAGGGGAAGCGTCGGCACAGCCTTACAGCATCCTCAGACCTTCAGCACCAACTTGCCAAAGTTCTCGCCGCTGAACAGCTTGAGCAATGTCTCGGGGAAGGTCTCCAGCCCTTCCACCACATCCTCCTTGCTCTTGACCTTGCCAGTGGCCAGCCAGCCGGCGATTTCCTGCGCTGCCTTGCCGTACTCCTTGGCGTGGTCCATCACCACAAAGCCTTCCATGCGCGCACGGTTCACCAGCAGCGCCAGGTAGTTGGCCGGGCCTTTGACCGCTTCCTTGTTGTTGTACTGGCTGATCGCGCCGCAGATGACGATGCGGGCCTTGAAGTTGATGCGGGTGAGCACCGCATCTAGGATCTCGCCGCCAACGTTGTCGAAGTACACATCAACGCCTTGTGGGCACTCGCGCTTGAGGCCGGCCAGCACGTCTTCGGCCTTGTAGTCGATGACGCCGTCAAAGCCCAGTTCGTCCTTGAGGTACTGGCATTTCTGCGCGCCGCCGGCGATGCCGACTACGCGGCAGCCTTTGAGCTTGGCGATCTGGCCGACGATGCTGCCGACCGCGCCCGCAGCGCCGGAGATGACCACGGTTTCACCGGCCTTGGGCTGGCCCACATCGAGCAGCGCGAAATAAGCGGTCATGCCGGTCATGCCCAGGGCCGACAGGTAGCGGGGCAGGGGGGCGAGCTTGGGGTCGATCTTGTGCAGGCCCTGGGGCTCACCGGTGAAGTAGTCCTGTACACCGAGGGCGCCGCTGACGTGGTCGCCGGGCTTGAAGTCGGGGTGGTTGGAGGCAACCACTTCGCCCACGCCGAGGGCGCGCATCACTTGGCCGAGGCCCACGGGCGGGATGTACGACTTGCCTTCATTCATCCAGCCGCGCATGGCCGGGTCCAGCGACAGGTACAGGTTGCGCACCTGGATCTGGCCATCGGCGGGGGCCTGCGCGGGTACGGTCTCGAAGGTGAAGTCGTCACGGCGTACGGCGCCGACGGGGCGTTTGGCGAGCAGGAAGCGGCGGTTGGTCTGGGTCATGGCAGGGTCCTTGAGGGCAAGAGGCTAAGTAGGCAATTTAACGCGGTGATGCCGGTTGGTCTGCAAAATCACTGGAAAGCATGGTAGCCCAACCGCTGGGCTGATGATGCTGCCCAGTTGGATGAGTGGCTGACTAGACTCTGGTCAAACCCGCGGCCTGTTATGTGTGGGAGCAGCCATGTGCCGCTCCCACACACAGGCAATAGCCCGCTTTTAACTTTTATCCGCTTGGAGCTAACGATGAGCATGACCTTTTCCGGCCAGGTAGCCCTGGTCACCGGCGGCGCAGCAGGCATCGGCCGGGCGACGGCACTGGCGTTCGCCCGGGAGGGCCTGAAAGTGGTGGTGGCCGACCTCGATCCCGTTGGCGGCGAGGCCACGGCGGCCCTGATTCAACAAGCCGGTGGCCAAGCGCTGTTCGTGGCCTGCGACGTGACCAAGGACGCTGATGTGCGTCACTTGCACGAACAGGCCATCCAGGCCTATGGCCGCCTGGACTACGCCTACAACAATGCCGGTATCGAGATCGAGCAGGGCCGCCTGGCAGAGGGCAGCGAGGCGGAGTTCGACGCCATCATGGGCGTCAATGTGAAGGGCGTCTGGCTGTGCATGAAGTACCAGCTGCCCCTGCTGCTGGCCCAGGGTGGTGGGGCGATCGTCAATACCGCCTCGGTGGCCGGTTTGGGCGCAGCGCCGAAGATGAGCATCTACAGCGCTTCAAAGCATGCGGTGATCGGCCTGACCAAGTCGGCGGCCATCGAATATGCCAAGAAAGGCATCCGCGTGAACGCGGTGTGCCCGGCGGTAATCGACACCGACATGTTCCGCCGGGCCTACGAGGCCGACCCGCGCAAGGCCGAGTTCGCTGCGGCGATGCACCCGGTCGGGCGTATCGGCAAGGTCGAGGAGATCGCCAGCGCCGTGCTGTACCTGTGCAGCGATGGTGCCGCTTTTACCACCGGGCATAGCCTGACGGTAGATGGTGGGGCTACTGCAATCTGAGGGGGGCGCTGTCGGCGCTGTCGCGAGCGGACACTACCAAGGCCAGTGCCACAGCTGCACACCCCAGCAACAGCACACCCCCGAACATCAGCAACGCCATCCCCGACCCCAGCCGATCACTCAGTACCCCAGTGAAGATCACCGGGACGCTGAACCCCAGGTAGGCGAGCAGGAAGAACCCGGCACTGGCCCGGGTTTTCTCGCTGCCCGCCAGCTGGTTCACCGCCGCCAGCCCGCCCAGGTAAATAAAGCCATAGCAGGCGCTACTGGCCGCCACCGCGCCCAGCAGCACGGCGCCCAGCTGCCCTGCGTTGGCGCCCCAGGCCAGCAGTGCATAGCTGCACGGCAGTATTGCCAGGCCCAGCAACGTGGCCTTGGTGCTGGCCATGCGCCGCGCCAGGGGCTGGAACAGCAGGCCGCAGCTGGTGACGCAGAACGTCGAAAAACCCGACCAGGCGCTCAGGCCATGCTGGCGCAGTATGCCCGGCAGCAAGGCGATGACCAGGCCGGTGCCGGCCCAGGCCAGCAGAATCGCCAGGCCATACACCGCGCTGCCGCGTGGATAGAAGGGCAGGCGCAGCATGGCGCCACGTTGTGCCGGGCGTGGGTCGGGCAGGCGCCAGGTCAGTATCAGGGCGATGCCAGCCAGCACCAGTTGCAGATGAAAACTGCCGGGTGTCAGGCTGGGCCCGCGCAGCAGGAACAGGCTGGTCAGCGCCGCACCCAGGCCAAAGCCCAGCGAGGTGCTCGCGGTCACCCAGTTGGCGGCGCGGGCGCTGCTGGCGCCACCCATCAATTCGCCCATATAGGCCGTTGCAGTGGCTGTGGCCAGGCCGGTACCCAAGCCCAGCACCAGTCGCGCCAGGGCCAGCGTCTGAAGGCCTGGTGCCACCAGCATGAGCAGAGTAGCCAGCATCGACAGCAACAGTGCGGCGATTATCAACGGCCGCCGCCCAACCCGGTCGGCCAGGCCGCCCAGGGCCAGCAGCACGGGGAGCACACCTACCACATAAGCGGAAAAGGCCACTGCTGTGGCGGCGGCACCTTGGCCGGAGAGGTCGGCGTAGGTGATGTACAGCGGGGCCTGCAGGTTGACTGCCAGGGTGATCAGGCACAGCGCAAAGGCCAGCAGGGCAGGGTTGGAGCGCGGGGGCATGGCAGGGTCCTGGTTTCGGGGTTGTGAGTACCGGCCCTATCGCCGGCAAGCCGGCTCCCACAATGGCCCAGGCGCCTGAGGATTCTGGACTGCCCCCAACAAGTTGGACACCAATCCAACCCTGGGGGCAGTCCAATGGCCCAGGCGCCTGAGGACACTGTGGGAGCCGGCTTGCCGGCGATAGGGCCGGTACTGCCAACAGTGCTGCCAAGCCGAACCCTCAACAAGGCACACCACAATCCTATTTATGCTTAACTGTTCGCTCAAAACTACCAAACACCAAGCCCATGCACCTTCCCCTGGACCGCCATAGCCCAACCCCCCTGGTAAAGCAGCTCACCGACCACCTGCAAGCCTGGATCGAACAGCAGCGCCTGCGCCCCGGCGCGCGCTTGCCATCGATTCGTGCGCTGGCACGCGACCAGGCCGTCAGCGCCTCTTGCGTGATCGAAGCTTACGATCGCCTGGTCGCCAGCGGCTGGCTCGAAGCCCGGCACGGCACCGGCTTCTTCGTCGCTGAGCGCAAATCCGCCATGGCCGCGGACGACGCGCCGGTGTGGGACGAAAGCGGTAATGGCAGCTGGCGCCAATTTCGCGAAGGCCATGATCAGTTGCTCAAACTCGGCTGCGGCTGGCTGCCCAGCGCCTGGCGGGCGGACGCCGAACTGGCGCAGGCCATCCGCCAGGTCAGCCGCGGCAACCCGCAGGACTTGTTTGACTACTGCCCACCCCTGGGCCTGGCCAGCCTGCGCCTGCAGCTGCACAAGCGCCTGGCGCGGCTGGACATCGCCGCCGCCCCCGAGCGCATCCTCACCACCCAGGGCGCCAGCCATGGCCTCGACCTGCTGGTGCGCACGCTGCTGCGCCCAGGCGACACCGTGCTGGTAGAAAACCCCGGCTACTACAACCTCTACAACCTGCTGCGCCAGCACCAGGTGCGCATGCTGCCGGTGCCGCGCACGGTGGCGGGGCCCGACATCGACGTGCTTGAGCGCTTGCTGGCGCAGCACCGGCCCCGCTGCCTGTTCGTCAACAGCCTGTATCAGAACCCGACCGGCACCAGCCTGGCGCCCAAAGTGGCCTACCGCCTGCTGGAGCTGGCCCGTGAGCACGACCTGCGCATCGTCGAGGACGATATCTACGCCGACTTCCAGGACGGGCCAGCCACACGCCTGGCCACCCTCGACAGCGAGCAACGGGTGATCTACATGGCCAGCTTCTCCAAGACCCTGAGCAGTTCGCTGCGGGTCGGTTACCTGGTGGCCGACCCGCCGCTGCTGGCGCAACTGGCCGAGCTGAAAATGGTCAGCGGCATCGGCACCTCGCGCTTCGCCGAACAGGTGGTGGGGCAGATGCTCGCCAGCGGCAGCTACCGCAAAAGCACCCAGCGGTTGAGGGGGCGCCTGGCCCAGCACATGGCCAAGCTGCTGGGGCAGCTCGAACAGTACGGTTGGCAGGTGTTCTGCGAGCCTTACGGCGGCATGTTCGTCTGGGCGCGGGTGCCGGGGCGCGACTTCGCCAGCCTTGAGCAACTGGCCTTGCAGCATGACGTGCTGCTCACCCCGGGCAGCGCCTTCGACTTCGAAGGCGCTGCCAGCGAGTGGCTGCGCATCAATGTCGCCTATGGGCAGGACTCACGTGCCCAGGCCTTCCTCCAGCACGCTGGCACCGGCCTTAAAAGCTGAAGGGCAGGCGTGGCGTCAATCCACGCCGACGAAGCCACCGGTCTGGTGATGCCACAAGCGGGCGTACAACCCTTGCTGTTCCAGCAGTTCGCTGTGGCTGCCACTTTCGACGATGTGCCCTTGGTCCAGCACCACCAGGCGGTCCATCCGCGCAATGGTCGACAGGCGGTGGGCGATGGCGATCACCGTCTTGCCTTGCATCAGGGTTTCCAGGCTTTCCTGGATTGCCGCTTCAACTTCGGAGTCCAGCGCTGAGGTGGCCTCGTCCATGATCAGGATCGGCGCGTTCTTCAGCAGTACCCGGGCAATCGCGATGCGCTGGCGCTGGCCACCGGACAGCTTGACCCCACGCTCACCCACATGCGCATCGAAGCCGGTGCGGCCCTGGGCATCCGACAGTTGCGGGATGAACTCGTCGGCACGCGCCCGGCGCACGGCCTCGCGCAACTCCGCCTCGCTGGCGTCGGGGCGCCCGTACAGCAGGTTGTCGCGGATCGAGCGGTGCAGCAGCGAGGTGTCCTGGGTGATCATGCCGATCTGCGCGCGCAGGCTGGCCTGGGTCACTTCAGCGATGTCCTGGCCGTCGATCAGGATGCGCCCGCCCTGCACGTCGTAAAGCCGCAGCAGCAGGTTGACGAGGGTCGATTTGCCGGCGCCCGAAGGCCCGATCAGGCCGATTTTCTCGCCCGGGCGGATGTCCAGGTTCAGCGCTTCGATCACGTTGCGCGCCTTGCCGTAATGGAAGTCGACGTCATCGAAACGCACGGCGCCACGGCTGACTTTCAGCGGCGCTGCATGGGGCTTGTCCGTCACGGTGACCGGCTGGGCGATGGTCTGCAGGCCGTCCTGGACCATGCCGATGTTCTCGAAGATGCCGTTGACCACCCACATGATCCAGCCCGACATGTTGACGATGCGGATCACCAGGCCCGTGGCCAGGGCAATGGCACCCACGGTGATCAGCGATTGGCTCCACAGCCACAGGGCCAGGCCTGTGGTGGTGACCACCAGCAAGCCGTTGAGGGTGGTGATGACCACGTCCATGCTGGTGATCACCCGTGAGGCCAGCTGGGTTTTTTCGGTTTGCTCGCGGATCGCCTCACGGGCGTACTGCTGTTCGTAGTCGGTGTGGGCGAACAGCTTGAGGGTGGCGATGTTGGTGTAGCCGTCGACGATGCGCCCCATCAGCTTGGAGCGGGCATCGGACGAAATCACCGAGCGTTCCTTCACCCGTGGCACGAAGTAGAACAGCGCGGCCACGTAGCCGGCGATCCAGATCAGCAGCGGCAGCATCAGCCGCCAATCGGCCTCGGCGAACAGCACCAGCGAGGTGATCGCGTAGATCAGCACGTGCCACAGCGCGTCCACCGCCTGCACCGCCGAGTCACGCAGCGAGTTGCCGGTTTGCATGATGCGCTGGGCAATGCGCCCGGCGAAGTCGCTCTGGAAGAAATTCAGGCTCTGCTTGAGCACGTAGGTGTGGTTTTGCCAGCGGATCAGGCTGGTCATGCCGGGGTTGATGGTCTGGTGCACCAACAGGTCGTGCAGGCCGAAGAAGATTGGCCGCAGCAGCAGGACCACCACCAGCATCCACATCAGCTCGCCGCTGTGCTCGCTGAAGAAGTTGGCATTGGGTGTGCCCTGGGCCAGGTCGATGATGCGGCTGAGGTAGCTGAACATCGCCACCTCAATCAGCGAGGCGACCAGGCCGACCACCAGCAGGGCGAGAAAACTCGGCCACACCTGGCGCAGGTAATAGAGGTAGAACGGCCACACCTGGGTGGGTGGCGACTCGCTGGGCGCGTCGCGGAAGATGTCGATCAGTTGCTCGAAACGGCGGTACAGCATGGGTGACAACACTCCTGTTCAACCCGACCCTCAGGCGGTTTCACGTCCTTGTGAAGCCTGCGGTCAGTCGATGCGTTTGGCAGACTTGATGAACACCGGGTCGGCCGGCACATCGCGCATGCCTTTCTTCACGGTGGTGGGGGAATTGACGATCTGGTCGACCACTTCCATGCCCTTGGTGACTTTGCCGAACACCGCGTAACCACGGTCACGGCCGGGGTTGAGGAAGTCGTTGTCGGCCACGTTGATGAAGAACTGGCTGGTGGCCGAGTTCGGGTCGGAGGTGCGGGCCATCGACAGCGTGCCGCGGGTGTTCAGGAGGCCGTTGCCGGCTTCGTTGCGGATCGGGTCATTGGTTGGCTTCTGGTTCATCTGCTCGGTAAAACCACCGCCTTGCACCATGAAGCCCGGGATTACGCGGTGGAAGATGGTGTTGTTGTAGAAGCCGCTGTCCACGTACGCGAGGAAGTTCTTGGTACTGATCGGCGCCTTCTCGGCATTGAGCTCGATTTCGACCTGACCGAAGCTGGTGTCCAGCAACACGTGAGGGGTCTTGTCGGAGGCCATGACGCTGGTGGCGAACGCGACCGAGCAGGCGGTGAGCAGGAGTTTTTTCAGCATGGGCTCAATGATCCTTGAGAGGTGGAAGCGGCTGCGAGGAACTGCAGCAAAGTCTGGTTGAAGACCTCGGGTTGATCGAGGGGCGTAGCGTGCCGGGAATCGTCGATGACTACCAGCTTTGCCTGGGGTATCAGGGCCACGTAACGCTCTTTAAGGTGTATCGGGGTGTAATCGTGGTCGGCGGCGATCACCAGCGTGGGACAGCGAATCTGCCCGATGCGTTCCTGCACGCCCCAGTCGACGATGGCGTCGAAGCTCTTGAGGTAGGCGCGTTTGTCGTTGCGCGCCCAGCGCTCGGCCATCTTTTGGCGCAAGTTGGCCTGTTCGGGCTTGGGGAACAGCCGCTCGGCCAGGCCCTTGCCCACCGTTTCGACACTGAGGATGCGCGCCATGCCCCAGCGCTTGGCCCACCACACCCAGTCGCTGCGGGTGCGGCGCTTGACCTCGGGGGCGCTGTTGACGATGCACAGGCTGCGCAGCCATTGCGGGTGGTCGACGGCAAACTGAAAGCCCACCATGCCGCCCATGGACAGCCCCACGAAGTGCACGGGGCCTGTCTGCAGGTGCTCGAGCAGTGCCAGCAGGTCGGCGCTGAAGGTGGCGATCTGGTAGCCGTCACGGGGCTTGTCGGAGCGGCCGTGGCCGCGGATGTCCATGAGGATCACCCGGTACTGGCGGCTCAGTTCGGGTACTTGCAGCTCCCAGTCCTGGCTGCTGGAGCCCAGACCGTGCAGCAGCACCAGGGGTTCGCCCTGGCCGTATTCCTGATAATGCAGCGAGCATCCTTCATGTTCGAAATAGGCCATGGGCGCGGTCCTCTCAGGCTTGCGGGGGGGCTGCGAAGGGCACGTCCAGGGGCGCGGTGTCGAAATTGCGCAGCAGGTCGATGAGAATCTGCGTGGCCGGGCCCAGGGTCTTCTCTTTGCTCGAATAAAGGTAGAACAGTGGGTGGCGGCTGCCACCCTGATCGAGCGGCAACGGCTTGAGCACGCCATCGCGCAGCTCGCGCTCGATCATGTGCCGCGGCAGCCAGGCAAAACCCAGGCCGCTGCTGACGAAGGTAGTGGCGGTGCCCAGGCTGCCGACGGTCCAGCGCTGTTCGGCGCCCAGCCAGCCGACATCGCGCGGCTGGGCGCGGCCCGAGTCGCGAATCACCACCTGCAGCTGGCTTTCCAGGTCCTGGAAGGTAATCTCCCGGCCCAGGCGGTGCAGGCTGTGCTCGGGGTGGGCGACGGCGACGAACTCTACCGCGCTCAATTCCGTGCCCAGGTAGCCGCCTATGCTGTAGCTGCTGATGGCAAGGTCGGCGATGCCTTCGTGCATCACTTCTTCGACCCCCGACAGCACCTCCTCACGCAGGCGCACCCGGCAACCGCGGCTTTGCGGCATGAACGCGGCCAGGGCGCGCACCAGGCGGGCGCTGGGGTAGGCGGCATCGACCACCACGCGCACTTCGGCTTCCCAGCCCTGTTCCATGTGGTGGGCCAGGTCTTCGAGCTGGCTGGCCTGCTTCACCAGGTGCCGCGAGCGGCGCAGCAGCACATTGCCGGCCTCGGTCAGCACGGCCTTGCGGCCATCGATGCGCAGCAGCGGCACGCCCAGCTGCTCCTGCATGCGCGCCACCGTGTAGCTGACCGACGACTGCGACCGGTGCAGGGCTTCGGCGGCCTGGGCAAACCCGCCGTGATCGACCACTGCCTGCAGGGTCCGCCACTGATCCAGGGTTACGCGCGGCGCTTTCATCTTTGGCTCCTGTTGTCCTAAGCTGCGCTCTCACAAGGAGAGCGCCCCATGAAAAAATGTTGTGCGGCAATTTTGCTGTGCCTGCCCCTTGGGGCCATGGCTTACCCCATTGATGTGGAGAAGGAACTGACCGGGGTCAAGCTGGACTACAACGCCTACGACACCGCCTACGACATCGGTGCCATTACCCTGAACAACTATGGGCAAGTGCCGGCGGCCTGCAAGGTGACGTTCCGCAATGGCCCGGAGGCGCCACGGGTGCGCCGGGTGAATGTGCCGGCCGGCCAGAGCGTGGATGTAACGGCCAAATTCAACCGGCAGATCATCAAGCTGCGCATTGCGCTGGACTGCAAAGCGCAATAAAACGGATTAATCGATAGATTGAACCCACTTTTTACGCTTTTTTATCGATAGGTCAAGCCTTAATCTTCCCTCCATCGAATCGCACCCTATTTGCCGATGGAGGCACCCCATGTCCCGCGTACTGATCATCGAAAGCAGCGCCCGCCAGCAGGATTCCGTATCCCGTCAACTGACCCGGGACTTCATCGAGCAGTGGCAAGCGGCGCACCCGGCTGACGAAATCACCGTACGCGACCTGGCCGTCACCCCGGTGCCGCACCTGGACGCCAACCTGCTGGGTGGCTGGATGAAGCCTGAAGAACAGCGCAGCGCCGCCGAGCTGGACGCACTGGCGCGTTCCAACGAATTGACCGATGAGTTGCTGGCCGCCGATGTACTGGTGATGGCTGCGCCGATGTACAACTTCACCATCCCGAGCACCCTGAAGGCCTGGCTGGACCACGTGCTGCGTGCCGGCATCACCTTCAAGTACACCCCAACCGGCCCACAAGGCCTGCTGACTGGCAAGCGCGCCATCGTCCTGACTGCCCGTGGCGGCATCCACGCCGGTGCCACCAGCGACCACCAGGAACCGTACCTGCGCCAGGTAATGGCATTCATCGGCATCCACGATGTGAACTTCATCCATGCCGAAGGCCTGAACATGAGCGGCGACTTCCACGAGAAAGGCCTGAACCAGGCCAAGGCCAAGCTGGCCGCGGTGGCCTGAGCTTCAACGCATTCCCAACCCTGACACCTTGTTTGCTCCTTTGGGTGTACCTGCCCGGCCTCGATGGCCGGGTTTTTTTTTGCCTTTACTGGCCCCATCGCCGGCAAGCCGGCTCCCACAGTGAGATCACCGCTGTGCCTGGACTGCCCCCAAGAAGTTGGACACCAATCCAACCCTTGGGGGATCTATGGGTAAGTACACCGAGCAATTCAAGCTCACAGCGATTACAGCCTA
>NZ_JBIBEB010000025.1:0-71883 GCF_042902325.1 Pseudomonas sp. NPDC012596
TGGAAGTTGAATATGGCGCAGCGGACGGGACTCGAACCCGCGACCCCCGGCGTGACAGGCCGGTATTCTAACCGACTGAACTACCGCTGCGCTATACATCGAGTGGTGGGTGATGACGGGATCGAACCGCCGACCCTCTGCTTGTAAGGCAGATGCTCTCCCGGCTGAGCTAATCACCCTTCGTCTCGGTGTGGCGCGCATTCTACGGAGGGAGTGCCACCCTGGCAAGCACATTTTTCAACTTTTCTAAAAAAAATTCCCAGGCCTTTCAAAGACCTAGCGTAATCAGCCGTTTCCTGCCGCTTTACCGCTGCTGGCCCTGTGACAGGGCTGGCCTGGAACGGCCGCTCGGAGAATAATGCCCCCCTTATGCATTAAGGAGAGACTCACCCTCATGTGGTTCAAGAACCTGCTGTCCTACCGCCTCACCCAGGAAGTGCCGTTCGAGGCTGAAGCACTGGAAGCCGCCCTGGCCAGCAAGCCGGCCCGCCCCTGCGCCAGTCAGGAGCTGACCACCTATGGTTTCGTCGCGCCGTTCGGCAAAGGCGAAGACGCTCCCCTGGTGCATGTCAGCGGCGAATTCCTGCTGATTGCCGCACGCAAGGAAGAACGCATCCTGCCAAGCAGTGTCGTCAACGATGCGGTTAAAGAGAAAGTCGAAGAGATCGAGACCGAGCAGATGCGCAAGGTCTATAAAAAGGAACGCGACCAGATCAAGGACGAGATCATCCAGGCGTTCTTGCCGCGTGCGTTCATCCGCCGCTCGATGATCTTCGCGGCCATCGCCCCGCGCCTGGGCATGATCCTGGTCAACTCGGCCAGCGCCAAGCGTGCCGAAGACCTGCTGTCGACCCTGCGCGAAGTGATGGGCTCGCTGCCGGTGCGCCCGGCCACCGTGAAAATCGCGCCGGTCGCAACCATGACCGACTGGGTCAAGTCGCAACAGGCCGCCGAAGGCTTCTATGTACTGGACGAATGCGAACTGCGCGACACTGCAGAAGACGGCGGCATCGTGCGCTGCAAGCGCCAGGACCTCACCGGCGAGGAAATCCAGCTGCACCTGAGCACCGGCAAGGTGGTGACCCAGCTTGCCCTGGCCTGGCAGGACAAACTGTCGTTCGTGCTGGACGACAAGATGGTCATCAAGCGCCTGAAGTTCGAGGAACTGCTGCAGGAGCAGGCCGAACAGGATGGTGGTGATGAAGCCGCGCAGCAGTTCGATGCCAGCTTCCTGCTGATGATGATGACCTTCAGCGAATTCCTGCCGGTGCTGTTCGAAGCACTGGGTGGGGAAGAGATTCCGCAAGGCGTCTGAGCAGGATGATCGACCGGTGCTGGCCTTGAAGCATGCTGCGCCAGCACCGGCCTTTCGCGGGCAAGTGAAAATAAGCCGGAAACAACTATAAAAGGACCTCTGCCATGCGCGCCCTCGCCGCCTTCAGCCGCTTCGTCGGCAACACCTTCGCGCTATGGGTGCTGGTGTTCGCCTGCCTGGCCTTCCTCCAACCGCAATGGTTCATCGCGCTCAAGGTGGCCATCGTGCCGCTGCTGGGCCTGGTGATGTTCGGCATGGGCCTGACCCTCAAACTCGACGACTTCGCCGCCCTCGCCCGCCAGCCCTGGCGCGTGGCGCTCGGGGTGGTCGCGCACTTCGTGATCATGCCCGGCATGGCCTGGCTGCTCTGCCAGTTGTTCCAGCTGCCAGCGGAAATCGCCGTGGGCGTGATCCTGGTCGGCTGTTGCCCGAGCGGCACGGCATCGAACGTCATGGTGTGGCTGTCCAAGGGCGACCTGGCGCTGGCAGTGGCGATCGCTGCGGTGACCACCCTGCTGGCACCACTGTTGACCCCGACGCTGATCTGGTTCCTGGCCTCGGCCTGGCTGCCGGTGTCCTTCATGGACATGTTCTGGTCGATCTTGCAGCTGGTGATGCTGCCGATCGTGCTCGGCGTGCTGGCCCAGCGCCTGCTGGGTGCGCGGGTGCAGCTGGCAGTGCAGGTGCTGCCGCTGGTGTCGGTGGTGAGCATCGTCATGATCGTTTGCGCGGTGGTGGCAGCCAGCCAGGCGAAGATCGCCGAATCGGGGCTGCTGATCATGGCGGTGGTGGTGCTGCACAACAGCTTTGGTTACCTGCTGGGCTACCTCACCGGCAAGTTCTGCAAGCTGCCACTGGCGCAGCGCAAATCGCTGGCACTGGAGGTGGGCATGCAGAACTCGGGGTTGGGGGCGGCGCTGGCAGCGGCGCACTTCTCGCCGCTGGCGGCAGTGCCGAGTGCGTTGTTCAGCGTTTGGCACAATATTTCCGGGGCGCTGCTTTCGACCTGGTTCCGGCGCATGGAGGCGCCTTCACCTGAAGCTGAAAACGGCGAGCCTGTGCGCCACTGACTTGCCATCTCACCTGCGAATGGGCACTCTGGTGCCCACTGTGAGGACGGCCTCACGACGCACCGCGTGACCATTCCGGGGACGGCCCCATCATTGAAACGATGGAGACACACTCATGTCCTGGATCATCCTGTTCTTCGCCGGCCTGTTCGAGGTTGGCTGGGCTGTCGGCCTCAAATACACCGACGGCTTCACCCGCCCACTCCCCACCGTGCTCACCGTCGGTGCCATGGTCATCAGCCTGGGCCTGCTGGGCCTTGCCATGAAAGAACTGCCACTGGGCACCGCCTATGCCATCTGGACCGGCGTGGGCGCAGTGGGCACGGTGATCGCGGGGATCATCCTGTTCGGCGAATCCATGGCCCTGGTGCGGCTGGTCAGTGTGGCGCTGATCGTCTGCGGCCTGATCGGCCTGAAAGTCAGCGCCAGCTGACCCCACCCCCCGCTTAGCGCAGGTCGCCGCGCAAGCGGCTGACTTGCTCACGCAACAGCTCTGGCTGCGCAGCCTCCACCGGGATGGCGGCACCCGCCACGATGGTCACGCGTGACCACAAGCGCTTGAAGAAGCCCTTGCCGGGATCGCGGCTGAAGAAACTCCCCCACAGCCCCCGCAGCGCCAACGGGATCACCGGCACAGGGGTTTCTTCCAGAATGCGGCTGACACCGCCCCTGAATACATCGATCTCGCCATCGCCGGTCAGCTTGCCTTCCGGGAAGATGCACACCACCTCCCCCGCCGCCAGGTATTGGGCGATGCGGGCGAACGCGCGTTCATAAATGGCAGCGTCCTCATTGCGCCCGGCAATCGGAATGGCGCCTGCGGTGCGGAACACGAAGTTGAGCACCGGCAGGTTGTAGATTTTGTAGTACATGACGAAACGGATCGGCCGGCGAATCGCCCCGCCGAGCAGCAGCGCATCGACGAACGACACATGGTTGCACACCAGCAGCGCGGCGCCTTCGTCCGGGATGCGCTCGAGGTCACGGTGCTCCACGCGGTACATCGAATGGCTGAGCAGCCAGATCAGGAAGCGCATGGTGAATTCGGGCACGATCCTGAAGATATAGGCGTTGACCAGGATATTGAGCAGCGACACCACCAGGAACAGCTGCGGGATGCTCAAGTCGGCGAGGCCCATCAACACGATGGTAAGGACCGCCGACACCACCATGAACAAGGCATTGAGGATGTTGTTAGCCGCGATCACTCGGGCCCGCTGGTCTTCGGCGGTACGCGCCTGGATCAGCGCATACAGCGGCACGATATAGAAGCCGCCGAACACCCCCAACCCGACGATCGACACGAGGATCCACCAGGCCTGGCCCATGCCTAGCAACTGCAACCAGTCGTGCGGCACTGCCGCAGCCGGCACATCGCCGGAATGCCACCACCAGAGCAGGCCGAACAGGGTCAGGCCAAACGAGCCAAACGGCACCAGGCCGATCTCGACCTTGCGCCCACTGAGGCGTTCGCACAGCAGCGAGCCCAGGGCGATGCCGACCGAAAACAGGGTCAGCACCAATGTCACTACGGTGCCGTCACCGTGCAGCCAGTCCTTGGCGTAGGCCGGGATCTGGGTCAGGTAGATGGCGCCGACAAACCAGAACCATGAGTTGCCGACGATCGAACGCGACACCGCTGGCGGCTGGCCAAGGCCCATGCGCAGGATCACCCAGGACTGCTTGAAGATGTTCCAGTCCAGCGGCATCTGCGGTGATACCGCTGCGGCGCGGGGGATCCAGCGGCTGGCCAGGTAGCCCAGCACTGCGGTGCCGACCACCCCGCCCGCCACCACCGTGGCATAGCTGTCGCTGGCCATCATCACCCCAGCGCCGATGGTGCCGGCCAGGATGGCAAGGAAGGTACCCATCTCCACCAGGCCATTGCCGCCAACCAGCTCTTCTTCACGCAGGGCCTGGGGCAGGATCGAGTATTTCACCGGGCCGAACAACGCCGAGTGGGTGCCCATGCCGAACAGGGCCACCAGCATCAGCGCCAGGTGGTTGGTGACAAAGCCCAGCGCGCCGATGGCCATGATGGCGATTTCGGCCAGCTTGATCGCGCGGATCAGCGCGTCCTTGGCGAACTTCTCGCCAAACTGGCCACCCAGCGCCGAGAACAGGAAAAACGGCAGGATAAACAGCAAGGCGCAGAGGTTGACCCAGATCGAACGGTCGCCATCGCCAAGGCTGAGCTTGAACAGGATCGCCAAAATCAGCGACTGCTTGAACAGGTTGTCGTTGAAGGCACCCAGTGACTGGGTGATGAAAAACGGCAGGAAGCGCCGTTTGCCGAGCAATGTGAATTGCGAGGAATGACTCATCGTCCTTGTTCCCTGAGGGGCTTTAGTCATTGGAGGCCCGTAGGCCGCAAGAAGCCACAAATCTGCACGGGAAACCCTGGCGATGGCAAGCAGTGCGCGCCGGGGCCAACAATCCCTGGACGGCCTGATGGCAGATTGCCCCAAATTGATTACAGATTTTGTTACATCTGCCGATAATTCATATAGATGACTATATCTGACAGAAGTAACGGACCTACGGTCTCCTCCAACGCATAAGAAAAGGAGCTCAGCAGTATATGTTTACCTGGTTCGGCGACGTGAAAATCGCCCACAAACTTTTCCTCGGTTTCGGCCTGGTGCTGTGCCTGACCTTGATCCAGTCGCTGATCGGTTGGAATGGCCTCGGTAGCCTGGTGCGGCGCAGTGAAGTGGTCAGCGACGTCTCGCGCCTCAACGATGCACTCGGCGACCTGCGCGAAGCCCGCCTGCGCCATGCCTTGGCCAACGGCGGGGAAAACGAAGGCAAGGCATTGCAACAGGCACTGCAGGCATTTCAGGCGCCGCTGGCGCAATTGCGCGGGACGCTGGTCAAGCCACAAAGCCTCGCGCTGGTCGGCAAGGCCGAGCAGACGCTGAACAGTTATGCCGCCGACCAGGCACGCAGCTTCCAGTCGTACCAGAAGATGCGCGCAGCGCAGAAGGAAATGGGCACCCTCGCCAGCAATGCGTTCGCCAGCATCGAGGCAATTCGCAAGCAGGTCCGCGCCCTGCCCGACGCCGAGCAGCGCTTTGTGCGCAGCGAAGCGATCAACCAGATCCGCGAAAACCTGATCCTGCTGCGCTACCACGTGCGCGGCTACACGGGTAATACCAACGCTGACACCGAACAGCTGATGAACGCGCAGATCGCCACCACGGTGAACGACCTGCCCGGCCTGGTGGCGCGGTTCAATGGCGGCTTCGCCGAGCAATTCACCACGATGAACCAGCAGGTGCGCGCTTATGCCGAAGCGGTAGAGGCGTTTCGTGGTGAAGTCAGCAAACTGGTCGAGTACCGCGCCGCCATGGCTGCAGGCATCGACACGCTTAACGGCCTGATCGGCCAACTGCTCGATGCCCAGGCGGTGTCGGTGGTCAGCGACAGCCAGTTCGCCAGGAACCTGCAGATCATCACCACGGTATTGGCGCTGTTGATCGGCATCCTCGCCGCCGTGGTCATCGCCCGGCAAATCAGCACCCCGCTGCAACAAGCCTTGCGCGCCATGCAGCAGGTGGCTGCAGGCGACCTCAGCGAGCAACCTGCCAGCCGCCGCCGCGACGAAGTCGGGCAGTTGCAGAATGCCCTGCAGGGCATGACCCGCAACCTGCGCGAGCTGATCGCCCAAGTGCGCGACGGCATTTCGCAGATTGCCAGTGCCACCGAGGAGCTGTCGGCGATCACCGAGCAGACCAGCGCCGGGGCCAACAACCAGAAGGTCGAAACCGACCAGGTGGCCACCGCCATGCAGGAAATGGCCGCCACCGTGCACGAGGTGGCGCGCAATGCCGGCGAGGCCTCGCTCGCGGCCAGTGCCACGGATGAAGAAGCCCGCGAAGGCGACAGCGTGGTCAACCGCGCCGTCGCGCAGATCGGCCGCCTGGCCAGCCAGGTGGACGCCACCGGCGAAGCCATGGGTGCACTGCGCAGCGAAAGCCAGCGCATCGGCAAGGTGATGGACGTGATCAAGGCCGTGGCCGAGCAGACCAACCTGCTGGCGCTCAATGCCGCGATCGAGGCGGCCCGTGCTGGTGAGGCAGGCCGGGGCTTTGCCGTGGTGGCGGATGAAGTGCGCAGCCTGGCCCAGCGCACCCAGGCGTCGACCCTGGAGATCGAGTCGGCGATCGGCAGCCTGGAGCAAGGCACCCGCTCGGTGAGCGAGCTGATGGAACAGAGCCAGAGCCTGACCGAGAGCAGCGTGACACTGGTGCGTGAAGCGGGTGTGGCGCTGGAGGGGATTACCCAACGGGTGTCGGGGATCCAGCTGATGAACCAGCAAATTGCTGCAGCCTCGGAGCAGCAAAGTGCGGTGGCCGAAGAGATCAGCCGCAGCGTGGTGACGGTGAGGGATATTTCAGAGCAGACGGCTGAGGCCAGCCAGCAGACTTCTGCGTCCAGTGTCGAGCTGGCGCGCCTCGGTGGGCAGTTGCAGCAGATGATCAGCCGGTTCCGGTTCTGATAGTGGGCGGGCAGTAACGGCCCTATCGCGGGCAAGCCCGCTCCTACAGGCTGCGCGATACCTGTAGGAGCGGGCTTGCCCGCGATAAGGCCAGCACTGACGCTGCATCACTCGAACCCGAACAACCCCCGCGCCGTATCCACCAACAGCGCCCGACGCAGTTCGGCCGAACACCCCAGCGCCTCGAACTGCTCGACCACCGCGGCAAAGCTCACCGCCGATTCATGCTGGGTATGCGGCCAGTCACTGCCCCACATCAAACGCTCGGCACCATAGTGCGCCTCAAGGGCCCCCAGCGCCTGGCGCGCAAACGCCAGGTTCTGCTCCGGCGAACCCTCCAGGCGATAGATGCCGGACACCTTGACCCAGACCTTGCCCTTGCCACCCAGTGTCAGCAGCTCGGCGAACCCTGGCTGCCCCAAGCCCAGGCGTGCGTCGGGCCGGCCAAAATGGTCGACGACGAGGTTCAGGCCATACGGCTCCAGCGCCCGAACCAGCCCCGGAATATCCGCCACATGGCGGTGCAGCTCCACGTGCCAGCCCTGCTCGCCGATGCGCTCCAGCAAGGTTTGCCATTGCCTGGCACGCAGATCAGGCAAGGCCTGGCCCATGAGGTTCAGGCGCACGCCCCTGACCCCAAGGCCGGCCATTTCTTCCAGGGTTTCGCGCTCGACGTCCTGCTCCAGCATCACCACCCCGCGCAACTGCCCCGGCACGGTCTGCAGGGCGCTGAGCAGGTAACGGTTGTCGGTGCCCAGGAAACTAGGCTGCACCAGCACGCCATGGCTGAAGCCATGGCCCTGCAACTGGCCCAGGTAATCGCCCAGCGGCGCGTCGTAGCTCGGCGCGTAGCGGCGCTCGCTGGCCAGGTTCAGGCCACGGCTGAAGACGTGGGCGTGGCTGTCGATGGCGGTAATCAATGAAGGTGGAACGTCGGGCATGGTTTTCAGTCGGGACAAGGGTCAAGGTTACTTGGCGGCAGCGCCGGCCAGGTGGGGCGCGGGGGTGGCCTCAAGGTTGCGGCCGCGGGTTTCCGGCAGGCACAGTGCGGCGATCATGGCTACGCCGTAGGCGATGCCAGCGTCGATGCCGATCGCGCTGCCCAGCGACATGGACTCGCTCATGTGGCCGACCAGAAACGGGAACACTGCCGACAGCACACGGCCGAAGTTGTAGCAGAAGCCAACACCGGCGCCGCGCACATCGGCCGGGTACAGCTCGTTGAAGAACGACCCCAGGCTGGCCGGAATACCGGCGGCGAAGAAGCCCAGCGGGAAGCCCAGGAACAGCATCTGGGTGTTGGTCAGCGGGAAGAACACATAAGCCTGCACAGTCAGCACGCAGCACAGGGCGAACAGCAGGATGTTCTTGCGTCGGCCGATGCGGTCGATCAGCAGGCCGCTGATCACGCAACCGCACCAGAAGGCGAAGATGATCACCGCCAGGTAGCCGCCGGAGTTCAGCACCGAAAGGTTGCGTTCAGTCTTGAGGAAGGTCGGCAACCAGGTCATCACCGCGTGGTAGCCGCCGTGAGCACCCAGCCCCAACAGGCCGCCAAGCAGGGTCACACGCAGCAGCTCGGGGCGGAAGATGCCCGCCATCGATTTGAAGAAGCTGACCGGAATGGCCTTTTCCTTCTGCAGGCGTTGGAAGCTGTCTGGCTCTTCCACGTTGCGGCGCACCCAGATAATCAGCAGCGACGGCAGCAGGCCGACGAAGAACATCACCCGCCAGGCGTATTCCGCCGGCACCAGCGAATAGATCAGCGTGAACAGTGCTACCGCCAGCCCCCAGCCCACGGCCCAGGCGCTCTGCACCGTGCCCATGACCTTGCCGCGGTATTTCGGGTTGATGGTCTCGGCCATCAACACCGCCCCCGCCGCCCACTCACCACCAATGCCAAAGCCTTGCATGGCCTTGACGAACAGCAGCGGGTAGAAGCCGGTAACGAATGCCGACAGGAAGGTAAAGAAGGAGAACCACAGGATCATCCACTGCAGGGTGCGCACGCGGCCATAACGGTCCGACAGGGTGCCGCCGAGCCAGCCACCGATGGCCGAGGTGACCAGGGTGAGGCCGCTGATCAGGCCGGCGTCGCCCTTGGTCAGGGAGAACGCGGCAATCAGCGCCGGGATGGCCAGGCCGAACATCTGCACTTCCAGCGCATCGAGCGACCAGCCGCCGAAGCAGGCCCAGAACGTCTTGCGTTCCCTTGAGGTGATCTGGCGGTACCAGCTGAACATGATTTTTATCCTTCTTGGTCGTGTGTGTGACGGCCGGGCGCACCGAAGCTCTGGCACGCTGGCGACCGGGCAGGCGAAGCCACCGCGCCGTGGCAGAACGGCGCAGACGGGTAACAGGGCGAAACAGCCGTGGTCAGCGAATGTCGATGCGGTACCGGAAGTGCTGGGCATGGCCACGCGAGCGGCGCCATTCCAACGGTTTGCCGGCGTAGTCACGGGCCAGGCGCTCGATTACCACCACCGGGCTGTCGGCCGGCAGTTGCAACAAGCGCCCATGCGCCGCATCCACCGCCTCGGCGGTCAGGGTTTCCTCGGCGTAGGCGACCACCTGGCCGCACAGTTCTTCGTAGATCGGGTAAAGCAGCGGGCCCTTGCTCTGCAGCTCGACCTCGAGCAGCGGCTGGAAAGTCTGGCGCGGCAGCCAGATTTCTTCAGCCAGCACTGGCTGGGCGCCGAGCAGACGGGTACGGACGATGCGAATCACCTCGGCCTCGGCCGCCAGCCCCAACGCCTCGGCCACCGCTGACGGTGCCGGTACGGGCTCGATGGAGAGGATGCGGCTTTGCGGCATCACCCGTTCGCCGTTGGCGGTTTCGAAACGGAAGAAGCGGAACAGCGAAGACTGGAACTGCGGGCGGCGGATAAAGGTGCCACGGCCTTGCTGGCGTTCCAGCACCCCTTCGGCCACCAGCACGTCGACGGCCTTGCGCACAGTGCCGACGGACATGTCGAACTCGGTCGCCAGTGCCGCTTCGGTGGGGATCGCTTCGCCGGGGCGCCAGCGGTTATTGGCAATCTGCTCGATCAGGTGGTCGCGCAGTTGCTGGTAGCGGGGTAGTCGAGCATCACCGGACAATGGGGGCATGGTCGCTCTCGTCTTGTTATATAAACATATATATGAATTTTTCCGAGAGTATTCCCGCTGGATGTCAGGGTGTCAATCCTCCGCTGGTCGCCTGTGCAGGCTCTTCACCGGCCAGCCGCAGCGCCGCACCGGTGCACCTACAACCAACGTCTGCGCTGACGAACGCTGAGCTGCGTGCCAAACTGGTTGATCGGGACCGCGTTATCTTTCTTGCTTCGGAGTTTTCATGTCGTTGTCCAGCGGGCTGATCGCCGTGGTCGCCCTGGCCTATATGGCCGTCATGTTCGCCATCGCCTTCTATGGCGACCGCCGCAGCACGCCGCTGCCGCCGCGCCTGCGCGCCTGGGTGTACAGCCTGTCACTGGCTGTGTACTGCACCAGCTGGACGTTCTTTGGCGCGGTCGGCCAGGCGGCCGAACAGCTCTGGGCGTTCCTGCCGATCTACCTGGGCCCGATCCTGCTGCTGCTGTTCGCACCCTGGGTGCTGCAGAAGATGGTGCTGATCAGCAAGCAACAGAACATCACCTCGATCGCCGACTTCATCGCCGCCCGCTATGGCAAGTCACAGACGCTGGCAGTAGTGGTGGCGCTGATCTGCCTGGTGGGCGTGTTGCCCTACATCGCCCTGCAGCTCAAGGGCATCGTGCTCGGCGTCAACCTGCTGATCGGCGCCAATGCCGACGCCACCGGCACCCGGGTGCAGGATACCGCGCTGGTGGTGTCGCTGGTGCTGGCGCTGTTCGCCATCGTCTTCGGCACCCGCAGCCTGGACGTCACCGAGCACCACCGCGGCATGGTCCTGGCGATTGCCTTCGAGTCGCTGATCAAGCTGCTGGCCTTCCTTGCGGTCGGCGTGTTCGTGGTGTTCAACCTGTATGACGGCTTTGATGACCTGTTCACCCAGGCTCGCCAGTCGATCCACCTGGAAAGCTACTGGCAGGAGACCATCAACTGGCCGTCGATGGTGGTGCAGACCGCCGTGGCGATGATGGCGATCATCTGCCTGCCGCGGCAGTTCCACGTGACCGTGGTGGAGAACATCGAGCCGCAGGACATGCGCCTAGCGCGCTGGGTGTTCCCGATGTACCTGGCCCTGGCCGCGCTGTTCGTGGTGCCGATTGCCCTGGCCGGGCAGATGCTGCTGCCCGGTACGGTGATTTCCGATTCGTTCGTGATCAGCCTGCCGCTGGCCGAAGCGCACCCGAGCCTGGCCTTGCTGGCCTTCATTGGCGGCGCCTCGGCCGCCACCGGCATGGTCATCGTCGAGGCTGTGGCGCTGTCGACCATGGTGTCCAACGACATGCTTCTGCCTTGGCTGCTGCGCCGCAACAACGCCGAACGGCCGTTCGAGGTGTTCCGCCACTGGATGCTGTCGGTGCGCCGGGTGACCATCGTGGTGATCCTGCTGCTGGCCTACGTCAGCTATCGCCTGCTTGGCTCCACCGCAAGCCTGGCGACCATCGGCCAGATTGCCTTCGCCGCCGTGACCCAACTGACCCCAGCCATGCTCGGCGCGCTGTACTGGAAGCAGGCCAACCGCCGCGGCGTGTTCGCCGGCCTGGCTGCGGGCATTTTCCTGTGGTTCTACACCCTGGTGCTGCCGATCACCGCCCACAGCCTCGGCTGGTCGCTGGAGCTGTTCCCAGGCCTTGCCTGGCTGCATGGCAACCCACTGAGCCTGCCGATCACGCCCCTCACGCAGGGCGTGGTGCTGTCGCTGGCGGGCAACTTCACCTTGTTCGCTTGGGTCTCGATGCTGTCACGCACCCGCGTATCGGAGCACTGGCAGGCCGGGCGGTTCATCGGCCAGCAGACCAGCGCGCGGCCCAATGGCAAACCGCTGCTGGCGGTGCAGATCGATGACCTGCTGACCCTGGCTTCGCGCTTTGTCGGCGAGGAACGTGCACGGCAAAGTTTTATCCGTTTCGCCTACCGCCAGGGCAAGGGCTTCAACCCCAACCAGAACGCCGACGGCGACTGGATCGAACACACCGAACGCCTGCTGGCCGGCGTGCTCGGCAGCTCCTCGACCCGCGCCGTGGTCAAGGCGGCCATCGAAGGCCGCGACATGCAGCTGGAAGATGTGGTGCGTATCGCCGACGAAGCCAGCGAGGTGCTGCAGTTCAACCGCGCACTGCTGCAAGGCGCCATCGAGAACATCAACCAGGGCATCAGCGTGGTCGACCAAAACCTTCACTTGGTCGCCTGGAACCGCCGTTACCTGGAACTGTTCAACTACCCAGATGGGCTGATCAGCGTCGGCCGGCCGATTGCCGACATCATCCGCTACAACGCCGAACGCGGCCTGTGTGGCCCGGGCGAGGCACAGGTGCATGTGGCCCGGCGGCTGCACTGGATGCGTCAGGGCCGTGCGCATTCGTCCGAGCGATTGTTCCCCAATGGCCGGGTGATCGAGCTGATCGGCAACCCGATGCCCGGGGGTGGTTTCGTCATGAGTTTCACCGACATTACCCCCTTCCGCGAGGCCGAACAGGCATTGCGCGACGCCAACGAGGGGCTGGAGCAGCGCGTGGCCGAGCGCACCCATGAACTGTCGCAGCTCAACCAGGCGCTGTCTGAAGCCAAGAGCCAGGCAGAAGCGGTCAGCAAGTCCAAGACCCGCTTCCTGGCAGCGGTCAGCCACGACCTGATGCAACCCCTCAATGCCGCACGGCTGTTCTCCGCCGCCCTGTCGCAGCACGCCGAGGGCCTGAACGATGAAGCCCAGCAGCTGGTCCAGCACATGGACAGCTCGCTGCGTTCGGCCGAGGAACTGATCAGCGACTTGCTGGATATCTCGCGCCTGGAAAACGGCAAGATCACCCCGGACGCCAAGCCGTTCGCCCTCAACGACCTGTTCGACACGCTGGGCGCCGAATTCAAGGTGCTGGCCGCCGAGAAAGGGTTGGAGTTCCGCCTGCGCGGCAGCCGCTTGCGGGTAGACAGCGACATGAAACTGCTGCGCCGGGTGCTGCAGAACTTCCTTACCAATGCCCTGCGCTATGGCAAGAGCCCGATATTGCTGGGTGCACGCCGCCAGGGTGAGCAGCTGTGGCTGGAAGTGTGGGACCGCGGCCCGGGTATTGCCGACGACAAGCTGCAGGTGATTTTCCAGGAATTCAAACGCCTGGACAGCCACCAGACCCGCGCTGAAAAAGGCCTGGGGCTGGGCCTGGCGATTGCCGACGGCCTGTGCCGGGTGCTTGGCCACCCACTACAAGTGCGCTCATGGCCTGGCAAAGGCACGGTGTTCCGCGTCAGCGTGCCAATCGCCCGCCAGGCAGCCGTCGCGCCGACAGCACCGGTGGAACAGGCCAGCCAGCCGCTGGGCGGCCTGCAGGTGCTGTGCATCGACAATGAAGACAGCATCCTGATCGGCATGAACAGCTTGCTCAGCCGCTGGGGCTGCACGGTATGGACAGCGCGCAACCGCGCCGAATGCGAGGCCTTGCTGAGCGAGGGCATGCGCCCGCACCTGGCGCTGGTGGACTACCACCTGGATGACGGCGATACCGGCACCGCGCTGATGGGCTGGCTACGTGCCCGTTTGGGTGAGCCGGTGCCAGGCGTGGTGATCAGTGCCGACGGCAGCAAGGAAACCCTGGCCACGGTGCACGCCGCCGGCCTGGACTACCTAGCCAAGCCGGTCAAGCCGGCGGCCTTGCGCGCCCTGCTCAATCGCCATCTGAGCCTGGTTCAGTAACGGCCTCGTCCGGCAGCTTTTCATCCGTCAGTGCCCGTTCCAGCAGGTCGGCCGGCAGGCTTTTGCTGGCACGGGCGCCGAGCAGCTTGAGCTGTTCGCTGCGGCTGACCAGGTTGCCGCGCCCTTCGCAGAGTTTGTTGCGCGCCGCAGCGTAGGCCTTGTCGACCTGCTGCAGGCGGCTGCCCAGCTCGTCCAGGTCCTGGATGAACAGCACGAACTTGTCGTATAGCCAGCCGGCGCGCTCGGCGATCTCGCGGGCGTTCTGCCCTTGGCGCTCCTGCTTCCACAGGCTGTCGATCACCCGTAACGTGGCGAGCAAGGTGGTTGGGCTGACAATCACGATCTGCCGGTCGAACGCTTCCTGGAACAGGTTCGGCTCGGCCTGCAAGGCTGCCGAAAACGCCGCTTCGATGGGTACGAACAGCAGCACGAAATCCAGGCTGTGCAGCCCTTCGAGGCGGCTGTAGTCCTTGCTCGACAAGCCTTTGACGTGGCTGCGCAGCGACTGCACGTGCTGCTTGAGCGCGTTCTCGTCGCTGCTGCTGACATACTGCTGGTAGGCGGTCAGGCTGACCTTGGCGTCGACCACCACCTGTTTGTCGCCCGGCAGCAGGATCAGCACGTCAGGCTGGAAGCGCTCACCATCGGCGCTCTTCAGGCTGACCTGGGTCTGGTACTCGCGGCCCTTCTCCAGGCCGGCATGTTCCAGCACGCGCTCGAGGATCAGTTCGCCCCAGTTGCCCTGGGTCTTCTGGCCTTTGAGCGCCTGGGTGAGGTTGGTGGCTTCGTCGGACAGGCGCTGGTTGAGCTGCTGCAGGCGCTCCAGCTCCTTGCCCAGCGAGAAACGCTCACGCGCTTCTTGCTGGTAGCTTTCCTCGACGCGCTTTTCAAAGGCGTGGATGCGTTCCTTGAGCGGGTCGAGCAACTGGCCCAGGTGCTGCTGGCTGGTCTGGGCAAAGCGTTGCTCGCGCTCGTCGAAGATTTTCGTGGCCAGGTCGGCAAACTGGGCGCGCAGGGTATCGCGGGCTTCCTGCAGGTCTTCCAGGCGTTGCTGGTGGCTGTCCTGCTGCTCGCGCAATTCAGCCTCCAGCCGTGCGCCCTGAGCCTCCAGGCGGCGCAATTCGGCTTCGCGGCTGGCCCGTTCCAGGTGCCAGGCGTGGGCTGCGTCACGGGCATTGTCGCGGTCGACCTGCAACAACTCCAGCTCACGGCCCTGGGCGGCCAGCTGAGCCTGCTTGACGGCGTTGGCTTCACTGAGGTCGCTGACCTCGTCACGGCTGGCATCCAGCTGCGCCTGCAGGCCAGCCTGCGCCAGCTGGGCGCCATTGAGGCGCTCTTCGAGCAAGGCCTGCTCGCCCTGCCGGGCGCTATGGCGACGCTGCACGTGCATGACCCACCCCAGGCAAGGCAAGGCGCCTGCCACCAAGCCCAGCAGAATGCTGGTCAGATCCACTGCCATGCTTACCCCGAACGAACCGTTGCAAATGAGCTGCAGCTTATCAGTCTGCTTGCTCTGGCGCCTGCTCCGGCGCATCGGCCTGGCACAGCCGCGCATACTCCACTTGCGCCCGCTGATCACCGGCCCGCGCAGCCTGGCGCAGCAGGTCCTGGCCAATACGCCGGTCGCGGGCATTGCCGCAATCGCGGCAGAGCATCTGCCCCAAGCGGCTCTGGGCCACCACTACACCCTGGCGCGCCGGCTGCTTGAGCAGCCGGCCGGCCAAATGCTTGACCTGAGGCTTGTCGCCCAGGCGCGGGTTATCGAGCAGCCATAAAGCCACTTTCATGGAAAAGCGTTTGGGCGAAGGGGCTGGTTGCGCCACAGTGGGGCTGGCGAGGTGTTTACCGCGAAATTTCATCACAAACAGGGAATGGCAACTCGAAAGGCGCGCCACTCTACTCTTTTTTGTGCCGGATGGCCTGTCGATTTTTGGAGGGTTGAAAAAAAATTTCACCGATCTTTTCTTGACGTTTCCAAGTGGATGACCAACCGGTCTGCTGGTGCCTGAAGATTGTCGGACAGTTCTGATATTTGCTGGCACACCCGTCCTAGAGCAAGCGCTCGGGACAATCCACAGTTCCTGTGGATAACTCGGTGGACAACCCCCTTATTGCCCCCGCAAACCCCTATGAAATGGGGCTTACAGTCAAACTGTCGATTTTTTCACCAGCTAAAATTAGTGTTTTTTTTCATTGACTTAAGATGCCAGTCAAGGCATTGGCGAGCTTCTGCAGGGCTGTTGCCGGGCTGTTACAACCCCCGCCTCGAATGTGAACAAGTGCACCGAAAACCCGCATTCGAATGCACGAAATTGGTACATCCGGCCAGTTGCAGGCCACTTGCCCCCTCTTCCCACGGCGCGAAAGAAGCGCCATACTGCTCGGCTACTTGAGGGAGTGACGCAAGGCTTGCAAAGCCCGCCGAGTTCCGGTAAGGTGCCCCTCGTTAGTACCAAGCTGAAAGTCAATTCTGGCCAGAAGCGTCCTTGCAGTAGAGCTCCCCCCAAGAGCATCACTGCTGAAACCAGGACCGGCCCTTTCGATGATTCACTCGCCAGCCCCGCGCTGTTCAAGCACGAATCACGTGACAGATTGATCAGGATTCCATACCGATGGCCTAGAACCTTGGCCCCGGCATGCTGCCTGCCCTCTGAAGTACCTACCAGTCAGCCCAAGCGCCCACTTTTGATTGCGCCCCCTCTGGCTGCCCTGTTCCAGTCAGGTTCGTTCGTCCCTTAATAAAGGCGTCACTGGAACGTTTCTATCATGCACGGATCATAACTCCCGTGTTTAAAGCAGGAACATCCAACAATATGCATACTCATCATCAAATTCAGGCTGCCATTGGCACCCTTTCCCAGGCCTTCTCCCCGTTGAAGTGCCTGATCACTGCCCCACGCAAGGGCAATTTCAGCTTCACCCTGGTGGACGAGCACGGCATCGCCTGTCACACCGAACGCCTGTACCCAGAACAGTACAGCCGCTCGGAACCGCTGCAAGCTGTCATCGCCCGGACCCGTCAGTCGCTCACCGCGTGAGCGGCGAATACCGGTGCATTCAAGCGCTGAATCTACCGAGTCGCACGCTACCTGTTCGTTCTTTGCTTAAGTGCCGCAAGGCATATAGCGCAGAACGTCAGGCAGCAATCGATTTAAAAACAGCCCTTTACACCATGATTATCACACTACACTTCAACTCGAGCGGTGCTTACCGCTTCCGGCGGGCCTGAACACTCACCAGCTGCCAAGCTCCAGCGCCCGTCGGTCCCTTACTGCTCGAGGGCATCATGGGTATTGCGGCGAATGAATTGTGTCAGTATGTGATTCGACCAACCTTGGTCTACCTTGATCGTCACTGTGCCAGTGCCGAAGCCCTTTTGCTCGGCATCGCAGCCAGCCAATCCGCGCTCGGCTCCGCCCTGCATGACCGCCGTGGCCACGGCCTCTACCGCATCGGCGAGCATCGCCATCAAGCCGTCTGGGATGATTTCCTCGCCCGTGATCCGGAGCTAGCCAGCCTGGTACGCGGCCTGGCGAGCCAGCACGCGTTTCTGGGTGGGCCGCACCTGGAACTTGCAGTCAACCTGCGCTACTCCACCGCCATTGCCTGGATGCTCATCGAGGCGCAATCAACGCCCTTGCCTGCCGCCGACGATCTGCTGGGCCAGGCGCGCATCTGGCGGCAAATTTTCCACCCCCAAGGTCGCTTGCGCGACTTCACTCAGGCCTGGCATCTGTGTATTGATCAGAAGTTTCCACAGGCATCTTAAGAAACGCCCTACACGTTTACCGGAAAAAAAGGAATTTTGGTCGGATTGTCCTACAAAACCGCTCTATCTCCTGTGATTGAGGCTATAGCGCGGCGCGTGATTTGTTGGTAGCTTTTCGCCCCGGAGATCCCAAGGAGTTTCTAATAATGAAAAAAGTAATGCTCAAAACCTCCCTCGGCTTAGCCGTTGCTTTCGCTTCCAGCCAACTGTTCGCTGCCGGCTTCGCACTCAACGAACAAAGCATCAGCAGCATGGGGACAGGTTTCGCGGGACGTTCTTCTTCTGCCGAAGATGCCAGCACCGTGTTTGGCAACCCAGCAGGCATGTCCCGCCTCAAGCGCGAACAAATCACCGTGGGCGGCGCAGCCGTCATCGCCAAGTCTGATATCTCAGGCCCTGGCAGCAACCTCGGGGGGGAAACCGACGGTGACATGGTGCCTGTGGTCGGCGTACCGATGGGCTACTACGTCAAGCCGATCGATGATCACTGGAGTGTCGGTTTCGGCATCTACGTGCCCTTCGGCCTGGTCACCGACTACGGTAGCGACGATGCCGCGCGCTACTGGGGCAAGAAGAGCCACGTCGAGGTGGTCACCTTCCAGCCGACCATCAGCTACGCCTTCAACGACAAGGTTTCGATCGGTTTCGGCCCGACCATCAACCGTATCAAGGGCGAACTGGGTTCGAGCCTGATCAACCCGTTCACGCCTGGCCGCAACGATGGTGAAGTCAAGATCAAGGGTGACGATACCGCCGTTGGTTACAACATCGGTATCCTGGTACAGGCCACCGACAGCACCCGTGTCGGCCTGACCTACCATTCCATGGTCGACTACAAGCTCGAGGGCAAGACCCGCGTCAGCACCCCGCTGATCGGGCCATTCAACGGCAACAAGTTTGACGCCAGCCTGAAGATCAAGACGCCGGAATCGGTTGACCTTTCGATCACTCATGAGCTCGATGACCAGTGGACCCTGTACGCAGGCAGCACCTGGACCCGCTGGAGCCGCCTGAAAGACATCACCGTGCAGAACGATGTGCCGGCACCGCTGGCTGGCTCGGCGTTCCAGACCATCTCTGAAGAGCAGAACTGGCACGACACCTGGGCACACGCCATTGGCGCGTCCTACAAGGTGAACAAGGAATGGGTACTGCGCACAGGCTTCACCGTCGACCAGTCGCCAACCAATAACCACGACCGTTCACCACGCATCCCCACTGGCGATCGCAAGGTGTTCAGCCTGGGTGCAGGTTGGAGCCCGAGCGACGACATGACCATCGACGTGGCTTACTCCTATCTGTGGGAAGAAGACACCAAGGTCAACCAGGTCAGCGCCACCAAAGGCAGCTACCAAGCCAAGTACGAAAACAGCGCGCACGGTGTCGGTGCATCCCTCACCTACCGTTTCTGATTCGTATCGCTGCATGAAAGAAACCGCCCTCGAGGTAGTGCTTTTCACTTGAGAATGCCGGGGCCGCTCTGCGGCCCCGCTACTCACAAGTGACCAGCATTACGCCCGCGTGGCGTTTTTTTTACGCCTGGACCTGCCAGCTGTCACCCAGCGAATCGCGCAAATAGTCCATGAATGCCCGCACCTTCGGCGTCATGGCGAAGCGGTCGGCCAAGCACATGTAGATGTCCATCGGCTCGGTCTGGGCATACGCCTGGCGGTTGTCGCGGTATTCGAACAATGGCACCAGCGCACCGCAAGCCAGGTGCGGTGTGACCATGAATTCCGCCAGCCGGGTGATGCCACCGTCGTTGAGCGCCATCTGGGTCAGGGCATCGATATCGTCACTGATCAACACCGAGCCGAACTCCGCCTCGAAACGCAGGCCGTCACGCATGAACCCCCAACGCAGGAAGCGGCCATCTACCGGGTAGCGGAACACCAGGCAGCGATGCTCGCGTAGCGCCTCGGGCGTGGCCGGCAAGCCTGCGCTCGCCAGGTAGCCGGGGGACGCGCAGCAGATGAATGGGATACGCGCGATATGCCGCGCCAGCAACTGGTCCTCCAGTTGCGGGGCGATGCGCAGGCTGACGTCAATGTCTTCACGGGCGTGATTGACCCGTCGGTCGGTCGTTACCAACTCTATCGAAAGCAACGGGTAACGTGCGCTGAACGCCGGAATCAGCGGCGCCAGCACGTGGCGCCCGAATGCCGAAGTGGAGGCAATGCACAGCCGCCCCTGGGGCTCGCTGTCGGGGGTGGTGACAGCCTGTTCGGCCTGGGCAAGGTCGCGCTCTACCAACCTGACCCGCTCGTAATAAAGCGAACCGGCAGGCGTCAACGCCATGCTGCGAGTGGTGCGGCTGAGCAGGCGCACTTGCAGATGGCCTTCGAGGCGGGCGATGTTCTGACTGACCGCTGCAGGGCTGATCCCCAGGCTCCGCGCCCCGCCGGCAATACTGCCGGCCTCGACCACCTTGATGAAACTACGGATGGTATTGAGCAAATCCATGCCGAGCCCTTTGATTCGTAAGAATCTCTTTATAAAGAACTCAGCATTGCCGGTCTACAGCCGTGGCCCACTGCATTGCTAACCTGCGCCTCCAGCCATTTTTCAGGAGTTCGCATGAGCAACCTGTCCCAAGCCCGCAGCCGGCGCAAACTACGCCCCAGTGCCACGCCCTATGTGTTCGCGTTCTACATGTCGTCGATCATGGCGCTGTTGATGTGCTTCGTGATCACTGCTGCCAATGCTGGCGTCAACCCGCAGTACCTGAACAACGTGCTCAAGGCTTACCAACTGGCCATGCCCGTGGCGTTCGTGTGCGTGCTGATGGTGAGGCCTGTGGTGTTGCGCCTGGTTGCACTGACCGTACACCCACACTGACGAAACCCGCGCCGGTAAGCGCGTCGGCCCATGGATGGGCCGTTGCCGGGGGAGCAAGGCCGCAGTGAGGCAACCTCGAAGCGGCGCGTCTCAAGGTTGCGAAGCGATAGCCTTTTCGATCGCCGCCCTGAACGCCGGGTCATCCGGCTTCGTCAGGCTGGAGAAATTGCCGATCACCTTACCCTTGCGATCCACCACATACTTGTAGAAATTCCACTTCGGCGCACTGCTCTGCTGCGCCAACTCCACGAACAGCGGAGTCGCATCCTTGCCCCGCACCGCCTGGGTCTTGGTCATGGTGAAGGTCACACCATAATTGGCGTAACAGACTTTGGCTGTCTTCTCGCTGTCAGCGTCTTCCTGCTTGAAATCATTGGATGGCACACCGAGCATTTCCAGCCCCTGCTCGTGGTACTCCTTGTAGGTACTCTCGAGCCCCTCGAACTGCGGCGCAAACCCGCAGTAGCTGGCGGTGTTGACCACCACCAACGGCTTGCCGGCAAAGCGCTGGCACAGGTCGACCTGCCCCTTGCCACGCAACTCGGGCAAGCTACCCTGCAACAACGCCGGGCAATCCGCAGCCCAGGCAGAGCTGGCGGCGAAGAGGGCCAGCAACGGCATTATCAACCTATGTGCACGCATCGTTCGGTTCTCCTGCAAGACATTCCTTGAACTTGCAGGGTAGCGCCTAACAAACGCCCATGCCCAGCTGCATCAACGCCATGCCGCCCTGATGCCAGCCCCACCACGCCAACACCAGCAGCAGGGCGGCGGCGAGGGCCAGCAGGCCGCGGGCCAGGTAGCGCTTCATGCGGCCTGGGCCTGCAGGCGGGCGACCGGGCGTTCGCTCACCGGCCAGTTGAGCGCCGCAGCCAACAGGCTCAGCAGGATTGAGATCTGCCAGACCAGGTCGTAGTTGCCGGTGCGGTCATACACCACCCCGCCCAGCCAGCCGCCGAGGAAGGCGCCCAACTGATGGAACAGGAAGACGATGCCGCCCAGCATCGATAGATTGCGCACACCGAACACGGAGGCCACGGTGCCATTGGTCAACGGCACGGTCGAGAGCCACAACAGGCCCATGGCGATACCAAACAGGTAGGCGCTGTACTGGGTGACCGGCGCCCAGAGGAACAACACGATTACCACTGCGCGCAGCAGGTACAACGCCGTCAGCAGGCGCGGCTTGGACATGCGCCCACCCAACCAGCCTGCCGTGTAGGTACCGACGATATTGAAAAGCCCGACCAGCGCCAGCACGGTAGTGCCGGTAGTGGCAGGCAGGTGCTGGTCGACAAGGTAGGCCGGCAAGTGCACACCGATGAACACCACCTGAAAGCCGCAGACGAAAAAGCCCAGGGCCAGCAGCCAGAACCCGGAGTGCGAGCAGGCTTCGTGCAGCGCCTGGCCCAGCGTCTGCTCGGCACCGTGGCTGGGCAGCGGGCGGTCACGCAGCATACCGACAAAAGGCACGATCAACGCCACCAGCAGGCCAAGCACCAGCAAGGCGGCCGACCAGCCCAGCCACTCGATCAGGCCGAGGGTGCCGGGCAACATGGCGAACTGGCCGAACGAACCGGCCGCACTGGCGATACCCATGGCCATGCTGCGTTTTTCTGCCGGAACAGCCCGGCCGACCACACCCAGAATGACCGAGAACGAAGTGCCGGACAGGCCGATGCCGATCAGCAGGCCGGCGCTGAGCGACAGCGACCATGCCGAGTCGGCGGTGCTCATCAGCAGCAACCCGGCGGCATACAGAATGCCGCCAATGATGACCACCTTGGCAGCGCCGAGGCGGTCGGCCAGCGCGCCGGCAAACGGCTGCGCCAGGCCCCAGATGAGGTTCTGCAGGGCGATGGCGAAGGCGAACACCTCGCGCCCCCAACCGAAATCGGCGCTCATCGGCGCCAGGAACAGGCCAAAGCCGTGCCGAACACCGAGTGACAACGCCAGGATCAGCGCCGCCCCTGTCAGTACCCACCCGCTGGTTCGCCAAACCGAAGTCATTGTCGTTATCTCCAGCACATCGCAAGGTTATACGGGTATATACCCGCTTATAATCGTAAGAATCACGCCAGTTGCCCCAGCAGACGCACCAACTCGTCACGCTGCCCTTCACCCAGTTGCTCTACCAGCAGGCGCTGGGCCTGTTCCCATGCCGGGTACGCCGCTTGCAGACGTTCTGCCCCAGCCGCCGTCAACAGCACCACGCGGTTGCGTTGGTCGTCCCCGTCGGCCAGCGCCACCAGGCCCTCGGCCTCGAGCACCCGCAGGTTGCGGCCCAGGGT
Organism: Pseudomonas sp. NPDC012596; assembly: GCF_042902325.1. NCBI lineage: Bacteria > Pseudomonadati > Pseudomonadota > Gammaproteobacteria > Pseudomonadales > Pseudomonadaceae > Pseudomonas > Pseudomonas sp. NPDC012596. The sequence goes on from NZ_JBIBEB010000025.1 coordinate 22,596, forward strand.
GCTGCGCTCAAGGCCCATGGCTTCAGCCAGGCTGGTGATACTCGGGCGGTCGAGCCGCTGCAGATGGCGCAGCAGGGAAAACTGGGCGACATTAATGCCGAAGCCGACAAGGGCTTCGTCGTAATGCCGGCTCACCCCACGGGCGGCGCGACGCAGATGGGTGCAGATGCATTCACTGGTCAACATGGATACGTGTATATACCCGCGATATGGATGTTGCAAGAAGTTTCACTGATCACTCTGGGCCAACCGCCGGCGGATTGGCTCGAATTCGTTCGTCGCCTGGCGGGCCAGCGGGTCGGCTGCGCCCTTCTCAATAGCCTGCCAATAGCGCCAAGGGACTTTGGCCGACCCCAACTCGTAATCCATGCCATCCCAGCTGTCTTCACGAAAGCTGTAGAAGGCCCAGTGCAACTGGTTGTGATCAAGCACCGTGAGCACGTCTTCCAGGTATTGCTGACAACCTGGCAACCGACGCATGCAGCCAAACTCGCCAACCACCAGCCGCGTGCTGGGGACCTTCATGGCCGCCATCCACGCCAGCGGCTGCTCCAGGTATTGCGCCACGCGCCGGCCATCCCACTGCTCGCTCTGCCCGGCGAAAGGTACAGTACCCGGATAGGCCAGCGGCTGTTTGCGGGTCATGTTCGGCGCGCTTGTGGCGGCGTAGGGCTCGTACATATGGATGCTGTAAAGCACACGATCATCCTGCAACGGCTCAGGCCAGTAGCTGAATGCATCGGCTGCAGCGTACCAGCCAGCGTCGACCATGACCGGAGTGACCTCATCCACTTCACGAACTGCCGAAAGCAGCTGGCGATACAACCCCGGCAGGTCGCGTGCGCCGCCCTTCTCACGCTCATACCATCGCTGCATCAGGGGGGCAGCCGCATGCTCGGCAAGCCCGCCCTGCATTTCCGGTGCCGGTTCGTTGATCAGGTTGTAGGCGGCAATGGCCGGGTGCCCCTTCAGCTCGCGAGCCAGGTCACGCCAGAAGTCCGCAGCCTGCGACCAGTAGCGTTTGTCCTGCCACAAACGGTCATCGAACTGGCCATCGTTGTTCTGCGACCAGCGCATGCCTGGCAGGGACAAGGGCGTGATCACCACCTTCAGGCCTGCCTGGTGAGCGCGGTCGAGCACAACGCGCAGTTGCTCAAGGTCTGCCTTGGGCAAGCCCTGGTACTGGTCGGCATCGCCCAGCAGAAAATCGCGTTGCGCCGGCCGCCATTTGTCGTAGGAAAGCCGCACCCACGTCGCGCCATAACCGCGCAAGGCCTCGAAGTAGGCCTGATCAGGGGGTAGCCGGTTGAAACTGTTGCCGCCGTGGCGCGGCGTGCCCCAGAAATCGATAAGGTCGGCGGCGCTGGCCGACACTGAGTGCAGCCCGAGCAGACAGGCAAGGATCCAGTAATGCATGAAGGCCACCCCGGTCGGAATTTTCGAAGCGCCGAGCGTACGCCCCTTCTGTGCGGGAATCAGTTGCCCATGCTTTGCGGGATATTGCCGCTGCCCGTCAGCGGCTCAGAATGCCAACGCCAGCGCCAACACGACCGCGAGCTCGAGCAACTCCAGCAGCGCCCCGGCCGTATCCCCGGTGGCCCCGCCCAGCCGCTGGCACATCAGCCGTCGCAGCCAGAGGAACACACCAAGTGCCACCGCCATGGGCCAGACAGCGCGCAGGCCACCCAGTAGCAGGCACAGCAGCACGCTACCCAGCAGCACCCAGCCCGCCGCGCGCCGCGGCAGGTGCTCGGCCAGTGCCTGCCCCAAACCACCCGGGCGCACGTAGGGCGTCCCGAGGAACAGCCCCAGCATCGCCGCCCGCCCCACCACCGGCGCCAGTACCAATAACGCCCCTGCGCCGCGCTCGACCAGCACCCACAACGCACAGAACTTCAGCAGCAACACCAACACCAGGGTCACCACCGCAATTGGCCCGCTGCGCGGATCTTTCATGATCTGCAGCGTACGCTCACGGTCGCCGAACCCGCCCAGCCAGGCATCGGCGCTGTCGGCCAGGCCGTCCAGGTGCAGCGCTCCACTTAGCAGTACCCACAACGCCAGCAACAAGGCCGCATGCAACGGGGCGGCCGTGCCTTGCAGCAGGTGGCTGGCCAGCCACAGCAACACGCCGAACAGCAGGCCCACCAGTGGATAGCACAGCAGCGAGCGCCCCACTTCGCGCGGCTCGGGCATCCCCGGCAAGCGTACCGGCAGGCTGCTCAGGAACTGCAGGGCAATCCAGAACGGCAGCACCTCAGCGTACCTCTTCCACGAGCCCGTCTTCATTCATCAGCATGCGCACCAACGCGCCGTGCCCCACTTCGACTTGCAGCAATTGCTCTTTCGGCAGACCACGGGCGCGCGCCAACAGCAAGCGCATGACACCGCCGTGGGTGACCAGCAGTACCCGTTTGCCGGCATGCTGCTGGTACAGCCGAGCAACCGCAGCGAGCACGCGCTCGGCGAACGCACTCACAGGCTCGCCGGCAGGCGGTGTATAGCCGTAGGGGTCAGCCCAGAAACGCCCCAGTTCATCGGCCTGGGTCTGCATGATCTGCAAGGCGCTGCGCCCTTCCCACTCACCGAAATGCAGCTCCTGAAGGCCCGCCTCGCGCTGCACCGGCAAACCCAGGCGCGCCCCCAGCTCGTCGGCAAACCGCGCGCAGCGCTGCAAGGGCGAGCTGACCAGCACCTGCCAAGGCCCACCCTCACGCACAGCCCCGCGCATCTGCGCCCAGCCCTGTTCGGTCAAGGCGTCGTCAAGGCTGCCACGCAAGCCGCCGCCCTGTTCGGTTTCACCGTGGCGCAGCAGGTCGAGGATCATGTCGGCCGGTCCGCCACGGCCGCTTCGGCGAAGGTCGCCATCTGCCCGTGCAGCACACAGGCCAGGCGCATCAGCGGCACGGCCAGGGCGGCACCACTGCCCTCACCCAGGCGCAGGCCCAGGGCTAGCAGCGGCTCAGCCTGCAGCGCTTCGAGCAAGGCCTGGTGCCCTGGCTCGGCGCCCTGGTGGGCGAACAGCAGCCAGGCGCGGCAGTGCGGGTTGAGGCGCACTGCAACCAGCGCGGCGACACTGCAGATGAAGCCGTCCACCAACACGGCAATGCCCTGCTGCGCGCAGGCCAGGTAGGCCCCAGCCAGCGCAGCGATCTCGAAGCCGCCGACACAGCCCAGCGCCTGCAGCGGGTCGTCGGCGCGCAGGCCGTGTAGTACCAAGGCGCGCTCGATCACCTCAGCCTTGTGCCGCACGCCGGCAGCGTCCAGGCCGGTGCCCGGGCCGCTCAGGTCACCCGCCGCGCAGGCCAGTAGCGTGCTGGCCAGTGCCGCAGCTGCGGTGGTGTTGCCGATGCCCATCTCGCCGCCGATGAACAGCTGCGCGCCGTTAGCCGCAGCGCGCTGAGCGCTGTCGCGGCCGGCCTGCAAGGCGGCATGCAGTTGCGCGTCGGTCATCGCTGGCTGGCGGGCGAAGTTGGCGGTCCCCGCGCCCAGACGCAAATGGCGGACACCCGGCAGCTCGAGCGCCGGGTAGACGGTGCCCAGGTCGACCACTTCGAGGCTGGCTTGCAGCTGGCGCGCCAGCACGCTGATCGCCGCGCCGCCGCCGACGAAGTTGCGCAGCATCTGCCCGGTCACCGCTTGCGGGTAAGCCGAGACGCCCTCCTCCACCACGCCATGATCACCGGCGAAAATAGTGATGGCGACCTGGTCCAGGGTCGGCCGCTCACGCCCTTGCAGGCCGGCCAGGTGCACGGCCAGGCCTTCCAGCTGGCCGAGCGACCCGGCAGGTTTGGTTAGCTGCTGCTGACGGGCGCGGGCCTGGTCCATGGCGGCGGTGTCGAGAGGTTGGCAGGCGTCACGCCACCAGGTCGGGTTCATAGTGCAGGTCCTTTCAGCATCAGGGGCAGGCCAGCGACGGTCAGTACCACCCGCTGGCAGCGTTCGGCGACGGCCTGGTGCAGCCAGCCGGCCTGGTCGACATAGCGCCGGGTCAGCTCGCCCATGGGCACCACGCCCAGGCCGGTTTCGTTGCTGACCAGGAGGATCGTGCCGGGCAACTGCACAAGGCAGTCGAGCAGCGCGTCGCGTTCCTCGGCCAGGCGCTGTTCGTCTTCGAGCATCAGCAAATTGGTCAGCCACAGGGTCAGGCAGTCCACCAGCAGGCAGCGCCCTTCGGCGGCCTCGGCGCGCAGCACGGCGGCCAGGGCCAGGGGTTGCTCGATCAGCCCCCAGTCGCTTGGCCGACGCTGGCGGTGCAGGCGCACGCGTTCGTTCATTTCGCCATCGAGCGGTTGGCTGGTGGCGATGTAGGTCACCGGCAGCCCGCTTTCGGCAGCCAGTCGTTCAGCCAGGCGGCTTTTGCCCGAGCGGGCGCCGCCGAGGATGAGGTTGAGCATGTCAGGCGACTCCACAGAGCTGGCGCAGGTGCGCGGTATCCAGGTGTTTTTCCACCAGGTCGGCCAGGCGCTCGATATCGCGCTCGCGCAGGGCCTCGTAGTCAACCTGCTGCACGCCCTCCAGGCCCGCCCAGCGCAGCAGTGCGGCGCACGACTGGCTGCCTTCGAACAGGCCATGCAGGTAGGTGGCAAGGACCTGGCCGTCGGCGCTGATGGCGCCATCATTGCGGCCATCGGCCAACTGCACGGCCGGGCATTGCAGCGCAGCGCCGTGGGTGACACCGGCATGAATTTCGTACCCCGCCACGGGTGCTTGCTCAAGGCTCAACGCCCCGGCCACGTTACGCAGTTGCTTCTCGGCTTCGAGGGAAGTGGTGTAATCGAGCAGCCCCAGGCCCGGGCTGGAGCCTGCAGCCCCTTCCAGGCCAAGCGGGTCGTGCACGTGGTGGCCGAGCATCTGCAGCCCACCGCAAATACCGATGAGCTTGCCGCCATAGCGCAGGTGCCGGGCGATGGCCGTGTCCCAGCCGCGCGCGCGCAGTTGCGCCAGGTCGCCGCGCACGCTCTTGGAACCCGGCAGGATGATCAGGTCGGCCGGCGGAATCGGCTGGCCAGGGCCGATGAACTGAAGGTCCACCTGCGGGTGCAGGCGCAGCGGATCGAAGTCGGTGTGGTTGCTGATGCGCGGCAACACCGGAACGATCACCTTGAGCACGCGCTCATCCTTGGCCGCCTGGCGCACATCGATACCGTCCTCGGCCTCCAGGTGCAGGTCGGTGACATACGGCAGCACGCCCAGCACCGGTTTGCCGGTGCGCTGCTGCAGCCAGTCCAGGCCCGGCTGCAGCAAGGCGATGTCGCCACGGAAGCGGTTGATGACGAAGCCCTTGACCCGCGCCTGCTCGCTCGGCGACAGCAGTTCGAGGGTGCCGACCAGGTGAGCGAAAACCCCGCCCCGGTTGATGTCGGCCACCAGGATTACCGGGCAGTCGACCGCTTCGGCAAAGCCCATGTTGGCGATGTCACCGGCGCGCAGGTTGATCTCGGCAGGCGAGCCCGCCCCTTCGACCATCACCACCGGGTATTCAGCGCTCAGGCGCTGGTGTGACGCCAGTACCGCCTGCATGGCGATGGCTTTGTAGTCGTGATAGGCCACCGCATTCATGCTGGTGACTGCGCGGCCATGGATGATCACCTGGGCACCGGTGTCGCTGTTGGGCTTGAGCAGCACCGGGTTCATGTCGGTGTGCGGCGCCAGCCGGCAGGCCTGGGCCTGTACGGCCTGGGCGCGGCCGATTTCGCCACCGTCGGCGGTCACTGCGCTGTTGAGCGCCATGTTCTGCGGCTTGAACGGCACCACGGCCACGCCTTGGCGCAACAGCCAGCGGCACAGCGCGGTGACCAGCGTGCTCTTGCCGGCATCGGAGGTGGTGCCTTGCACCATGAGGGTGGTCATGCCGTTTCCTTCTGATAATCGGCCAGGGCTTGTGCCAGGCGCTGTTCATCGGCCCCGCTGGCGGGCAGGCCCAGGCGCACGGCTGGCGGGTACTCGAACAGGCGGACGAGGATGCCCCGGCGGGCGAGAAAGTCATGCAGGTGCGCGGCACGGTCGCTGCGCACGTACTGGAATAGGTCGCAGCTGCCGGTAGGCGCAAGGCCGCTGCGTTCCAGAAGCACGGCCAACCGCTGGCTGGCCTGGGCGCAGCGTTCGATCTGCGCCGGGTGCGCTGCCTGGTCGGCGAAACAGGCTTGGGCCACTACTCGGGTCGGGCCGCTGACGGTCCAAGGGCCAAGCAGGTCGGCGAGGCGCTGCAGCAGTGGCAGTTCGGCTGCCACGCAGCCAAGCCGCACACCGGCCAGGCCGAAGAATTTGCCGAACGAACGCAGCACGATCAGCCCGGGGCGCTCGGCACACTCCACCACGCTGTGTTCGGGGGTGTTATCCATGAACGCTTCATCGACCACCAGCCAGCCGCCCCGCTCGGCCAGGCGGGCATGCCAGGCAAGCAGCTGCTCGCGGGGTATACGGCGGCCGGTGGGGTTGTTCGGATTGACCAGCACCAGCACATCGAGGCTGTCGAGTGTGCCCTCGACCTGCGCTTCATCCAGCTCGATCAGCAGGTGCCCTGCCCGCTGCCAGGCCTGCGGATGCTCCGCGTAGCACGGCGAAATGACGCCAACCCGACCCGTCGGGCGCAACTGCGGCAAGGCCTGGATCGCCGCCTGCGAGCCGGCCACTGCCAGCAACTGGCGAGCGCCGTAATAAGCGCGAGCAGCCGCTTCGAGGCCATCCTCCGTTTCCGGCAGGCGGGCCCAGGCATCCACCGGGATCGGCGGGATCGGGTACGGCCACGGCGCGATGCCGCTGGACAGGTCGAGCCAGGCCTCACGGGCAATGCCGTACTGCCGTACCGCCCGCAACAGGCGGCCTCCGTGCTCAAGCATTCAGGTACGCTCCCAGGCAAATCAGCAGCAACCACAGCCACACGCCACGTTGCACCAGGCTCCAGCCACGCTCGATAGCGTCGGCGCCGGCCATCGGCCCTTCGCCCAAACGCGGGCGCTCGTGCAACTCGCCGTGGTACACGGCCGGGCCGCCGAGTTCGACGCCCAGCGCCCCGGCACCTGCTGCCATCACCGGCCCGGCGTTAGGGCTGTCCCACAACGGCGCCTGTTTGCGCCAGCAGGTCAGCGCCAGGCGGGTCTTGCCGAGCAGCGCGTAGGTCAGCGCCACCAGCCTTGCGGGAATATAGTTGAGCACATCGTCGATGCGCGCCGCGCACCAGCCAAAGCGCTCGAAACGTTCGTTGCGATAGCCCCACATGGCGTCGAGGGTATTGCTCAGGCGGTACAGCACCACGCCCGGCGCACCGGCGATGATGAACCAGAACAGCGCGGCGAACACCGCATCGCTGCCGTTCTCCAGCACCGATTCGGTGGCGGCCCGGGCCACGGCGGGCTCATCGAGCTCGCGGGTTTCGCGGCTGACCAGGTAGCCGACACGCCGCCGTGCTTCTTCCAGGTCGCCCTGGCGCAGGGCACTGGCAACGGGCAGCACGTGCTCGCCCAGGCTGCGCAGGCCCAGCGCGCAATACAGCGCCAGCACGTCCACCAGCCAGCCCACATACGGCAGCCAGGACAGGATCAGCGCGACCAGCATCAAGGGCACCACGGCCAGGAACCAGGCACTCACGCCGTGGCTGCGCCAGCCTCGCCCACCGGCATTCAGGCGCCGCTCCAGGTTCGATGCCAGGTTGCCAAAGGCCACCAGCGGGTGGCGCCGCTGCGGCTCGCCCAGCAACGCATCCAGGGCCACACCGGCCACGGTCAGCAAGGCCACGCTCATTGGCGCTCTCCCCATTGATTCTCGAACAGCATGTCACTCAAGGGCCGCTCTTCGGCCCAGTTTTCCATCACCAACATGGGTGCCGGATAAAATTCGGTTACCGGCCCAAGGCACAGTACTGCGACCGGCTTGGCGCCGGCAGGCATACCCAGCAGCTCGGCCAGTGCCTGGGGCTCGAACAGCGAAACCCAGCCCATGCCAAGGCCTTCGGCACGGGCCGCCAGCCAGAGGTTCTGAATCGCGCAGGCCAGCGAGGCCAGGTCCATTTCCGGTAAGGTTCGGCGGCCGAAAATGTGTGGCTCACGGTTGTCCATCAACGCCGCCACCCACAGTTCGGCGCAATCGTTGATGCCTTCGACCTTGAGCTTCATGAAGGCGTCGGTACGCTCGCCCAAGGCCTCGGCGGTGCGCAACCGCTCTTCCTCCACCAGCGCCTTGATGCGCCCGCGCAGTTCGCCTTGGGTGATGCGAATGAAACGCCACGGCTGCATCAGGCCAACGCTGGGGGCCTGATGCGCGGCGCCGAGCAGGCGGCCGAGCACCTCGGGGGCCACCGTGCCGCCGGCAAAGTGGCGCATGTCGCGGCGCTCGCCGATGGCCCGGTAGACCGCGGCGCGCTCGGCGTCACTGAAGGCGTGTTCGCTCATGGCCGCAACAGCGCCGCCGCCGCCTCGGGGTTGGACGGGAAATAAAAGTGCACGTATGACGCGGTGAGCCGGCCCAGGCGGTAGACCGCTTCGTTGCCGCGCCCACCATTGGGGCTCAGGCCTCGGGCAATCGGTTCCAGTACGGTGCTGGTCAGCGAGTGGTGGTAGGTATGCCCGCGCAGGGTACCCTCGGGCAGCTCGACGGCCTGCAGAGCAAGCGCTGCCAGGCGTTTCTGCATGGTCGCCTCGCCCGGCAGCAGGCCGAGCAGCGCCGCACGTTCACCGGCAACGTCGGTCAAGGCATCGAGCAGGTAGAGCATGCCGCCGCATTCGGCCAGCAGGGGCTTGCCGGCGGCGTGGTGGGCACGGATGGCTTCAGTCAGCGGCGCGTTGGCAGCCAGGGCACGGTGGTGCAGCTCGGGATAGCCGCCCGGCAGGTACAAACTGTCCACATCGGGCAGCGCCTGATCGTGAACAGGCGAGAAGAATGCCAGCTGGGCGCCCAGGTTGCGCAGCAGGTCGAGGTTGGCGCCATAGGTGAAGGCAAACGCTTCGTCCTTCGCCACGCCGATGCGCACGCCAGCCAGCGACGCGGCGCAGGGCTGCGGCGCGGGTTCGGCGAAGGCCACCGGCGGCGGCAATGCTGCATCGCAGCTGCTGCCCAGGGCTTGGGCGGCAGCGTCCAGGCGCGCATCCAGGTCATTCAGCTCACTGGCCTGCACCAACCCCAGGTGGCGGCTGGGCAGCTCGATGCCGCGCTCGCGCGACAGCCCGCCGTACCAGCGCAGCCCCTCGGTAAGGCTGCCTTCAAGCAGTTGCGCATGGCGCAGGCTGCCGACCCGGTTGGCCAGCACACCAGCGAACGGCAGGTCGGCCTGATAGCGCGCCAGGCCCAAGGCCAGGGCGCCAAAGGTCTGGGCCATGGCGGTGCCATCGATCACCGCCAGTACCGGTACGCCGAAATGGCGCGCCAGGTCGGCGCTGGACGGGGTACCGTCGAACAACCCCATGACCCCTTCGATCAGGATCAGGTCAGCCTCGCCCGCCGCTTCCCACAGCAGGCGGCGGCTCTCTTCGGCGCCGATCATCCATAGGTCGAGCTGGTACACCGGCGCACCGCTGGCGCGCTCGAGGATCATCGGGTCGAGAAAATCAGGCCCGCACTTGAACACCCGGACTTTACGCCCGAGGTTGCGGTGCAGGCGGGCCAGGGCCGCAGTCACGGTGGTCTTGCCCTGGCCAGAAGCCGGGGCCGCGATCAGTACGGCCGGGCAGTGTCGCGTGTGGCTCACAGTTCGACGCCCTTCTGCGCGCGGATGCCCGCCTGGAACGCATGCTTGAGCATGCCCATCTCGGTGACCGTGTCGGCAAGCTCGATCATTTCCGGCTTGGCCGCGCGGCCCGTGACGATCACATGCTGCATGGGGGGACGCGCCTGGATGTCGCAGAGCACCTGGTCGAGGTCGAGGTAGCCATGCTTGAGCGCGATGTTCAGTTCATCGAGCACCACAAACTGCACGGTCGGGTCTTGCAGCAATTGGCGCGAAACCGCCCAAGCCGCTTCGGCGGCGGCGATGTCGCGCTGACGGTCCTGGGTTTCCCAGGTAAAGCCCTCGCCCATCACGTGGTAGCGCACCTGCTCGGGGAAGCGCCGGAAGAACAGCTCCTCACCGGTGCTGTTGCGGCCCTTGATGAACTGCACCACGCCGCATTGCATGCCATGGCCCAGAGCGCGCGCGAGCATGCCGAAGGCCGAGCTGCTCTTGCCCTTGCCGTTGCCGGTGAGTACCAGCAACAGGCCGCATTCATTGGGGGAATTGGCGATGCGCTCGTCGATGACCGCCTTCTTGCGCTGCATGCGCGCCAGGTGGCGTTCGTCGCGTTCGGTGGGTTCGCTCATGTGGGGGGTACTCCGCAGGCTGACGCCACGCGAAGAAGCGGCGACAGGTCGATAGACAGGCAGGCGGAGAGCGCGCAGGAGCCGTGGCCAGACGCCACAGTGCACCGCGCATCACCCTCCGTGATGCCGTTGGCAGTGACAGGCCGGTCTCCGGGCTTGTGAGCGGGCGCCGGCCCGGCCTGCGCGCCTTCCCGGATGCTGGCATCCAGTGGCCCTGCGCGGCCTTTGACTCACCTACCGTTGCGGGGGCAGCGCCGGACTCGCGCCGTTTATGGCGCCCACCGGCTTCCCAGTTTCACCCCACCCAGACAAGGCTGGCAGGGCACCTGAAACACGCGCGAAGGTTAGAGGGTTGAATGGGGAGCGTCAATCGAACGGGGGTGATTTCACATAGCCTATCGCCGGCTTGCCGACGATGGGCTTTGAGCTTTAGCGACGAATCAGCGCCAACACTGCATCGGTCACTTCACGGGTGGTCGCCTTGCCGCCCAGGTCAGGCGTGTGCAGGCCACTTTCGGTGACCGCTTCGATCGCGGCCATCAGCTCGCGCGCGGCAGCGTGTTCGCCCAGATGCTCCAGCATCATCACCGCGGTCCAGAAAGTAGCGATGGGGTTGGCAACGCCCTTGCCGGTGATATCGAACGCCGAGCCGTGGATGGGCTCGAACATCGACGGGAAGTCACGGCCGGGGTTGAGGTTGGCGGTGGGCGCGATGCCCAGGCTGCCGGACAGCGCGGCAGCCAGGTCGGACAGGATGTCGGCATGCAGGTTGGTGGCCACCACCACATCCAACTGCTCGGGCTTGAGCACCATGGTGGTGGTCACTGCGTCCACCAGCTCGCGGGTGGTGCGCACATCGGGGTAATCCTTGGCCACCTCCTCGAACACCTCGTCCCACAGCACCATGCCATGGCGCTGCGCGTTGGACTTGGTTACCAGGGTCAGGTGTTTTGCCGGGCGAGTGCGGGCCAGCTCGAAAGCGAAGCGGTGGATGCGCTCGACGCCAACGCGGGTGAAGGTCGAGACCTCGGTGGCCACTTCGATCGGCAAGCCCTGGTGGACACGGCCGCCACTGCCGGAGTATTCCCCTTCGGAGTTCTCCCGCACGATCACCCAGTCAATTGCCTTGCCCTTGGCCAGCGGGCTGGTCACCCCTGGCAACACGCGGGCGGGGCGTACATTGGCGAACTGATCAAAGCCCTGGCAGATCGGCAGGCGCAGGCCCCACAGCGACACATGGTCCGGTACGTCCTGGCTGCCCACGGCGCCGAAGAAGATGGCATCGAAGGTTTTCAGCCGTTCCAGGCCGCCCTCGGGAATGTATTGGCCTTCGCGCAGGTAACGCTCCGAGCCCCAATCGAAATGTTCGAAATCGATGCCGAAGTTGCCGCGCTTGGCAGCCAGTGCCTGCAGTACCTCGACACCCGCGGCGATCACCTCGACACCAATGCCATCACCCGGAATTGCCGCGATCTTGTAGTTGCTCATGCCTCGACTCCCATGCTTGTTGTGGCCCGCCGGGCTTGTGCTGGCGGGTATGAGCCGAGTATATGTAGTGAACCCAGGGCAGCAGTTAACCCTGAATTACCTCTTAAGTAACCATGGGTTAATGATGAATCCAACACAGGACCTGGGCTTTTTTCACCTACTGGCCAAGCAAGGCAGCCTGGCTGCCACCGCACGCGAGCTGGGTGTGACGCCGCCGGCGGTGAGCAAGCGCCTGGCAGCACTGGAGGCACGCCTGGGCGTGCGCCTGGTCAACCGCACCACCCGCTCCATGAGCCTGACGGCCGAGGGCGAGCTGTACTTCGCTCACGCAGCACGCATCCTCGTCCAGGTCGATGAAGTGGAACAATTGATCGGCCGCCACCGCGCCGAGCCCAAGGGCTTGATCCGGGTAAACGCTTCGCTGGGTTTTGGCCGCCGCTACATCGGCCCGGCACTGGCCGACTTCTATGCGCGCTACCCGGACATCGAAGTGCAGCTGGAAATCAGCGACCACCCGCTGGACCTCGCCAGCCACGGCTTCGACCTGGGGATTCGCTTCGGCAGCCTGCCGGACGCCTCCTTCCATGCCCGCAAGATCGCGTCCAACCGCCGCCTGCTGTGCGCTTCACCGCTGTACCTGGAAAAGCACGGCACCCCGCTGAAACTGGCAGACCTGGCCCAGCACAACTGCATTTTCCTGCGCCAGAATGAATCGCCCTATGGCGTGTGGAGCTTCACCAACGGCGGGCGCACGCAGAACATCAAGGTGCAGGGAGCACTGAGCTGCAACGACGGTGAGGTGGCACTGAACTGGGCGCTGCAGGGCCACGGCATCTTGCTGCGCGCCGAGTGGGACATCGCCCGCTACGTGCGTAGCGGGCGTTTGCGGCTGTTGCTGGAAGATCAGACGCCAACCCGTGCTGACGTCTACGCGGTGTACCCGCAGCAGTTGCACCTGTCGGCGCGGGTGCGCAGGCTGATCGACTTTTTGATCGAGCGTTTCGAGCGCATCGACCACCTGGACCTTGAAGAAGTTGGATGAACTGGCATGCCTGGCCGCGCTCTGAATACTGAGAGACCTACTCAGGAGCGCGGCGTCCATGAATCGCATCGGCATTCTCTTACCCTGGGCGCTGGGCGCCTTTCTGGCGGGATGCGGCGATACCGCATTACTGGGCGTCGATGCAGGCAGCGGGCCTGCACCGCAATTGCCTGCGCCCAATCCGACATTGATCCCCACCGTCAACATCGCACCCGCCATCGGCTGGCCTAGCGGCGGCAAGCCCAAGGCTGCAGCGGGCACTCAAGTGGCAGCCTTCGCCGACAAACTAGCCCATCCGCGCTGGCTGTATGTGCTGCCCAATGGCGACGTGCTGGTCGCCGAGACCAACGCCCCGCCCAAGCCCGAGGATGGCAAGGGCATCCGCGGCTGGCTGATGGGCAAGGCGATGAAGCGCGCAGGCGCCGGGGTGCCTAGCGCCAACCGCATCACGTTGCTGCGGGACGCCGACCATGACGGCGTTGCCGAACTGCGCACCACCTTTATCGAGGGGCTCAACTCACCGTTCGGCATGGCTTTGGTGGGCAATGACTTCTATGTCGCCGACACCGACCGACTGCTGCGTTTCAAGTACTCGCCAGGGGCCACGCAGATTCGCGAGCTCGGCAAGGCAGTTGTCGATTTGCCCGGCGGGACGCTCAACCACCACTGGACCAAGAACGTGATTGCCAGCGCTGATGGCAAGAAGCTGTATGTAACCGTGGGCTCGAACAGCAATGTCGGCGAGAACGGCCTGGACCAGGAGCAGGGTCGCGCGGCGATCTGGGAAGTCGATGCCGCCAGCGGCACGCACAGGATTTTTGCCTCAGGCTTGCGCAACCCCAACGGCCTGGCCTGGGAGCCGCATACGGGCGCCTTGTGGACAGCGGTCAACGAGCGTGACGAGATTGGCAGTGACCTGGTGCCGGACTACATCACCTCGGTCAAGGATGGCGGATTCTATGGGTGGCCTTACAGCTACTACGGGCAGCATGTCGATGAACGCGTCAAACCGCAGGATCCGCAGAAAGTAGCCCGCGCGTTGGTGCCAGATTATGCAGTAGGCCCACACACCGCCTCGTTGGGGCTGGCGTTCGCGCAACCTGGCGTGCTGCCACCGCCGTTTGATCACGGCGCATTGGTCGGCCAGCATGGTTCGTGGAACCGCAAACCACACAGCGGCTACAAGGTCATCCTGGTGCCGTTCGACAGCACCGGCAAACCCATGGGTAAACCGGTCGATTTGCTCACCGGCTTTCTCGACAGCGATGGCAAGGCCATGGGGCGACCGGTCGGGGTAGTCAACGACCAGCGCGGCGGCGTGCTGGTGGCGGACGATGTCGGCAATGTGGTGTGGCGGGTCAGCAAGGCGCCGTAGCGCCTGGCTTGATCAGGGGTTCTGCGCCAGGTGGCCTTGAGGAATAACCCGTTTGGCCTGCAGGTAGGCCTTGGACCAGTAGCTGTTGGAGAGGTAGTCCAGGCGCACTGTGCCGCCAGTGGATGGCGCATGCACAAAGCGCCCCTCACCCACATAGATACCGGCGTGGCTGACCTGCGAGCCACCACTGGTGGCAAAGAACACCAAGTCACCGGATTGCAGTGAGTTCATATCCACGGTCGGCGCACGCATGACGATCATCTCCCGCGTCGAGCGCGGCAGGCTGATACCGGCGGCATCGCGGTAGACATAGCCGATCAGGCCGCTGCAATCGAAACCGGAATCCGGCGTGTTGCCCCCCCAACGGTACGGCGTACCGACCAGGCCGATCGCGCGGATCAGCACATCGTCGGCAATGGGCGAACCATCGGGCTGGCTAAAGGTGATCTTGGGTTGCACAACCGGTGCCGGTGCAGGCGCACGGCTGGAGCAGGCGGCAAGCAATGCCACCAAGGAAAGGAATGCGAAGCGCGCCATCATCTTCATGGCCAGAACATCCTGTCTGAGACCGCAGGCCGCAGCCGAAAAGTGTTGAGAATTTAGATTAGACGCTTTCTGTAAATGCGCACGGCGGCGAGCTTTTTTTATCAAGCATCGCCGCCGCGGCAAGATACATCATTTTGATATCAGTTGCGCGCGATATTGGTGGTCGGCGCCATGGCCAAGGCACGCTTGGCTTCAATGAAGGTCTTGCTCCAGTAGCGGTCACCGAGGTTGTCGATGCGCACACCACCGCTGCGGCGGCTGCTGGAGTGGATGAACTGGTTGTCACCCAGGTAGATGCCGGCATGGCTGACCCGGCCACGGCCGTTGGTGCTGAAGAACAGCAGGTCGCCTGGCTTGAGCTTGTTGCGGGCTACCTTGGGTGCATCGACGTTGATCATTTCGCGGGTCGAACGCGGCAGGTTCATGCCGGCCTCTTCACGGAACAGATAACCGATGAAACCACTGCAGTCGAAGCCAGAGGCCTCCGAGGTACCACCGAAGCGGTAGCGGGTGCCGATCAGCGACATACCGCGCTCGAGAATGCTGTCTGCCAGCACTGGCAGTTGGTAAGGTTTGCTGCCGCTGGAGAACGCTTGCAGATCATCTTCGGTGGCCAGTTCTTCCTGTTCGCCGAAGACGGAGGATGCCGAAGCTTTGGCCTTGGTCACCGATTGCGAGGCAACCGGGGTGTGATCCTGGGGCTGGGAAACCGGGCTTTGTGCCGCACAGCCAATCAACAGGGTCACGAGTGCGAGGGGCACGAGGGGTGCGAAGCGCTTTAGCATGGGCACGACCGTGTCTGTAATCCTTTAGAAGGGGGAAACTATGCCTTCTATCGGGACCATTTGCAAATTTTATCGAAAAAGATGTGACTTTTTCGTTTTGCCGCTCAAAGCCCCGTATTTACGGGCTTACCAGCCGAGTGTTTCCTTCAGGAACGGGATGGTCAGTTTGCGTTGCGCCTGCAACGAAGCCTGGTCGAGGCGTTCGAGCAGGTCGAACAGCGCACTCATGCTGCGGGTGCCACGGGTGAGGATAAAGTGGCCGACTTCGTCGGTCAGGTGCAGGCCGCGGCGCGAGGCACGCAGTTGCAGGGCGCGGAGCTTGTCTTCATCGGACAGGCCGCGCATCTGGAAGACCAGCGCGAGGGTCAGGCGCGATTTGAGGTCAGGGAGTTTGATGGGCAGTTCACGGGGGGACGCCGAGGCGGCCAGCAGCAGGCGCCGGCCGCTGTCGCGCAGGCGGTTGAACAGGTGGAACATTGCCTCTTCCCAATCGGCCTTGCCGGCGATCACGTGCAAGTCGTCGATGCACACCAGCTCGTACTGCGCCAGGTAGTCGAGCAGCCCGACGCCCCGGTCAAGCAGTTGCGCCAGGGGCAGGTACACGGCGGCTTCGCCGCGCTGCTGGAAGCGGTGCGTCGCGGCCTGCAACAGGTGACTGCGGCCGACACCCTGCTTGCCCCACAGGTAGATGAGGCTCTCGGTCCAGCCGGCGTCGGCTTCGCATAGCCGCTCGACGTAGCCCAATGCCGCAGCATTGGCGCCCGGATAGTAGTTGATGAAGGTGGCGTCATCGCGCAGGCGCACACCCAGGGGCAACTGGATCGGTGGTTTCATGCTCGCGGGCGGTCGGGAGGACCACAGGGGGCCTAGGGTGATCGGTGTGCAAAGTCTATACCTGCATTGCAGGGTACACAATCACGTAGGCGGATAGCCCAAGCAAAATCAATAAGTTGCAGAGCAAAAACTCATGCTTGGCTGTGGCTGTGGCTGTGGCTGTGGCTTTTGATCTTGCTTTCAGTACGCGAAGGTCCAGCCACCACCGATTGCGACCTCCGTTCGGCCTCCTGAAGTCGCAATCTGCGTCGCCTGTGCTACCGCGCGCTAAAAGCAAAAGCAGATCAAGAGCAGATCAACAACAACCGCAATCTCGATATCTGACTTATAAATCCGGGTCGATCTCCCCGTCGTACATGTCCGACTCCTTGTACATGTCGTGCACATGCCGCAGCAGCACCATGATCACGGCCGCCACGGGCAGTGCCAGCAGCACGCCGGTAAAGCCGAACAGTTCGCCACCGGCGAGGATGGCAAAAATCACCGCCACCGGGTGCAGGCCGATGCGGTCCCCCACCAGCAGCGGCGTCAGCACCATGCCTTCAAGGGCCTGGCCGACCATGAACACCGCGACGATGCCGAGCATCGGATAAAGATCGCCACCAAACTGGAACAGCCCCGCCACCAGCGCCGCACCGATGCCGATGATGAAACCCATGTACGGCACGATGGCCGCCAGCCCCGCCAGCATGCCGATCAACAGCCCCAGCTCCAGCCCTACCAGCATCAACCCGGCGGAATAGATGACGCCCAGCGCGAGCATGACCATCAACTGGCCACGCACGAACGCCCCCAGCACCTCGTGGCACTCATTCGCCAACCCAACAATCTGCGACTCGCGATTGCGCGGCAACAGGCTGCGCAGCTTGGCCATCATCAGGTCCCAGTCGCGCAGCAGATAGAAACCCACCACCGGGATCAGCACCAGGTTCGCCAGCCAGGCCAACAGCGCCAGGCTCGACGCGGTGGCCTGGGACAGCAGCATGCCGACGATGTCGGTGGTCTGGCTCATGTGCTCGCTGACGGCGGCCTTGATCTTGTCGAATTTCCAGAACCCGTCGGCCAGCCCCAGGCGGTGCTGAACCCACGGCAACGCCACGTGCTGCAGCCAGTCGAGCATCTGCGGGGCCAGTTCGTACAGGCGCACCAATTGCTTGGCCAGCATGGGGATCAAGACCAGCAGCAAGGCCAGCAGAATCAGGGTGAACAGGCTGAACACCACCACCACGCCCCAGGTGCGGGACAAACCCAGGCGCTCCAGCCGATCGACCAGGGGGTCGGCCAGGTAAGCCAGCAGAATACCCACCAGAAACGGCGAGAGAATGTTGTGCAGGCTATAGAGAAGCACGGCAATCAGCAGGCCAGCGCCCAACCAGATCCAACGACGCATATCAGTCATTATTACGGTTCCTTACCAGCGAAAACGCAGGCCGTCGAACGGCTTGGGCGCTGGGGCTGCGGCCGGTTGGTCGGGCGTGGTGCTGGTACCCGGTGCAGGCGCAACCGGGGCGGCAACAGGCGCGTCTGCCGGCAGCTCCTGCAGCTTGGCCAGGCCGAGCTGGGCGCGCAGCTGGTCGCGGTTGGCGGTGACGCCGTAGGTCAGCGTTTTACCGTCGGCCACCTGCAGCCGCGGGCCATAGGGTTCGAGTACGCGGCTCAGTTCGGCATAGCGCTGCAGGGTCATGCCTTGCACTTGCAGCTGCAACTGGCTGCTGGCACCCGGGCGGGTCACGTAGCGTGGCGCCAGGCGGTTGCTCACCGCCAGCATCACGGCATCGGCCAGGGCAGCCTGGTCGGCGCCTTCGGCAGTGCCTTGCTCACGCTTGTCGCCCAGCCATAGCTGCCATTTGCCTTGCCACTTGCCGTCCGCTTCCTGGGCATGCACGGCCAGCAGGGCGTCCGCCCCGTAACGCTCGGAGGCTTCGCGCAGGGCCGCCGGGTCGCTGCCTTCCAGCTGCTTGGCGTTGGCCACCAGTTGCTCCTGCAGGTCAGCCAGCGGCAAGCGCAGCGGCAGGCCGCGGTGCTGAGCGGCAAGACGCAGGGGTTGTGCACTGCCCTGGCCATCGCCGATCAGGTTGTTGCCTTCGACACTGTCGTTGAGCCACCAGCCGAGAATCGATGGCCGGTTGCTCCCCCACAACGCCAACCCAGCCTTGCGCAAGGCCCGCTCAGTGCTGCCAGGGTCGAACTCGACGAGTACCGACTCGGGCGGGCCGGCTTCGGTGCCCACCTGGTTGATGATCTGCTGCGGATCCTTGCGCAGCTCGGCCAGTGCGGGGCTTTGCGCTGCCTTGGTGTCGCCGGTCAGGCGCAGCACCAGGGTGTCGAGCGCCTTGGCGGTCGCGGCGGTCCTGGCTTCGGCGCCCTGCCCTTCGAGCGGCTCGCGCACTTGATAAAGCCCGGAGACGTTTTCGGCCTGGGCCACCGAAGCGATCAGGGTAAGTGAGGCTGCTGCCAGTGTTTTGAAAAGAGGCATGAAGGATTCCTGTCCATATACAACGGGAGCGCAGGGGCTTGGGATAGATGGCGCTCTCGAGACCGAGCGGCGCTAGCGCCAGCCGAGCAATCTCGTCGTACCCACAAGGCTGGCAACCATGGTCTATCAGGCCATGGCACGTTGCAACAAATGTAGGAGCGGATTTATCCGCGATGCGCCGCGCGGGCGGCGCTCGATCTGATGGGCGCCGCAAATGTGATGGCAGGCACAACACGGTTTTTCACCATTTACTGCCCTGCCCGTCGGCCTGAGGATGGCCGCTGCACGGCAACCCTGATAAAATCGCGCGCCTTCACAGACCTCTGACGTTTCAGGCAGCCGCCGCTCCCCAGCCGGCCTTGGCCGTCACGGTCGTTTTTACGAATCCCTCCCTCTTAAAGGCCTGGATCAATGAGCAAGCAACCCTCCCTGAGCTACAAGGACGCCGGTGTAGACATCGACGCCGGCGAAGCACTGGTCGAACGCATCAAGGGCGTGGCAAAACGCACCGCACGCCCTGAAGTCATGGGTGGCCTGGGTGGCTTCGGCGCCCTTTGCGAGATCCCGGCCGGCTACAAACAGCCGGTGCTGGTCTCCGGCACCGACGGCGTCGGCACCAAGCTGCGCCTGGCGCTGAACCTGAACAAGCACGACAGCATCGGCCAGGACCTGGTCGCCATGTGCGTCAACGACCTGGTGGTCTGCGGTGCCGAGCCGCTGTTCTTCCTCGACTACTACGCTACCGGCAAGCTCAACGTCGATGTCGCCGCCACCGTGGTCACCGGCATCGGCGCTGGCTGTGAACTGGCTGGCTGCTCCCTGGTGGGCGGCGAAACCGCCGAAATGCCGGGCATGTACGAAGGCGAAGACTACGACCTGGCCGGCTTCTGCGTCGGCGTGGTGGAAAAAGCCGAAATCATCGACGGCTCCAAAGTCGCGACCGGTGACGCGCTGATCGCCCTGCCGTCCTCCGGCCCGCACTCCAACGGCTACTCGCTGATCCGCAAGATCCTCGAAGTGTCGGGCACCGACATCGAGAACACCCAGCTCGACGGCAAGCCGCTGACCGACCTGCTGATGGCCCCGACCCGCATCTACGTCAAGCCACTGCTGCAACTGATCAAGCAGACCGGCGCCGTCAAGGCCATGGCCCACATCACCGGTGGCGGCCTGCTGGACAACATCCCGCGGGTACTGCCGAAAAACGCCCAGGCCGTGGTTGACGTGGCCAGCTGGCAGCGCCCGGTGGTGTTCGACTTCCTGCAGGAAAAAGGCAACGTCGACGAACATGAAATGCACCGCGTATTGAACTGCGGCGTCGGCATGGTCATCTGCGTAGCCCAGGACCAGGTCGAAGCTGCCCTGAACGTACTGCGTGCAGAAGGCGAGCAGCCGTGGGTCATCGGCCGCATCGAACAAGCTGCCGAGGGCGCTGCCCAGGTTGAATTGCAGAACCTCAAGGCACACTGATGCCGAGCAAGCCCTGCAATGTTGTAGTACTGCTGTCGGGTTCCGGCAGCAACCTGCAAGCCTTGATCGACAGCAGCCGCGGTGAACACAGCCCGGTACGTATCGCGGCGGTGGTTTCCAACCGCGCCGACGCCTACGGCCTGCAGCGTGCAGCGGCGGCGGGCATCCCCACCGCCGTGCTGGACCATACCGGCTTTGACGGCCGTGAAGCCTTCGATGCAGCGCTGATGGCGCGCATCGACGGCTTCGCCCCCGACCTGGTCGTGCTGGCCGGCTTCATGCGTATCCTCAGTGGCGGCTTCGTGCGCCACTACCAGGGCCGCCTGCTCAACATCCACCCGTCTTTGCTGCCCAAGTACAAGGGCCTGCATACCCACCGACGGGCACTGGAGGCAGGCGACGCCGAGCATGGCTGCAGCGTGCACTTCGTCACCGAGGAACTCGATGGCGGCCCTCTGGTCGTACAGGCTGTGGTACCGGTAGCGCCTGGCGATACGGAAACAAGCCTGGCCCAACGGGTTCACCACCAGGAACACCATGTCTACCCGCTGGCAGTGCACTGGTTTGCCGAAGGGCGCTTGCGCTTGGGCGAACAGGGTGCATTACTGGATGGCCAGCCACTGCCGGCCAGTGGTCATCTGATTCGACCCTAGGAGAACTTATGCGTCGCGCCCTGCTCTTGGCTCTAGCCGTGCTCGCCCTGCCCCTCCAGGCAGCTGACCTGAAGCCTTTCTCGGCTAGCTACACCGCCGACTGGAAGCAACTCCCCATGAGCGGCACTGCCGAGCGCAGCCTGGTCAAAAAAGCCGACGGCACCTGGGACCTTAACTTCAAGGCCTCCATGATGATCGCCAGCCTGACCGAGCAAAGCACCCTGCGCATGGACAACGACACCCTGTTGCCGCAGCAGTATCACTTCGAGCGGGGCGGCCTGGGCAAAGCCAAGAAAGTCGACCTGACCTTCGACTGGACTGGCAAGAAAATCACCGGCAGCGACCGCGGCGATGCCGTCAGCCTGCCGCTCAACCGCGGTGTGCTGGACAAGTCCTCCTACCAGTTGGCACTGCAGCACGACGTGGCTGCCGGCAAGAAGAGCATGACCTACCAGGTGGTCGACGGTGACGAGATCGACACCTACGACTTCCGTGTGCTCGGCACCGAAAAAGTCACCACCAAGACCGGCCAGGTCGATGCGGTGAAGGTCGAGCGCGTGCGCGACCCGAGCCAAAGCAAGCGCATCACCGAGCTGTGGTTCGCAAAGCAGTGGGACTACCTGCTGGTGCAACTGCGTCAGGTTGAGACCGATGGCAAGGAATACGTGATCGTGCTGCAGGATGGCACGGTCGACGGCAAACCGGTGAAGGGCAACTGATCTGCAAGTTGTGAGCGGCCTTGCGTCGCGAAAAGGCTGCGTAGCGGCCCCAGCGATCCTGCAGCAACACTCGAGAACCTGGGGGCGCTGTGCGCCCCTTTCGCGACACAAGGCCGCTCCCACAGTTGGCCAGCCTTGGCGAACATGAAACTTGTTTCATGGCCGTTTTATTTACTTAGCCTGCTAACAAACTCTATAAAGGAGGTGTGCGACACAATGTCGCAACCAACCTAGCAGTGGAGTTTACCGATGACAGTCCAAGTAACCGAACGCGACGAATCGAAAATGTCCCACGAAGGCCTGGCCGCTGGCGTGCGGATCTGGGATGTGCACCAGCAGGGCCAATTGGTGGGGATGTTCCACAATGAACACGAAGCCCACCAGTACCGGGTAGAGCTTGAAGACCTGGAAAGCCAACGCACCACGCAATGACCCCATCTTTAAAAAAAACCCCGCCTAGGCGGGGTTTTTGCTGCTTACCACATCAGATCATCAGGGATCTTGTAGGCCGCGTACGGGTCATCTTCGTCCGCTTCCTCGACATGGGTGTTGAGCAACAGGATGCGATGCGGGTCGCGCTCCTGAATCTTCACCGCCGCCTCGCGCGGGATCACTTCATAGCCACCGGCATGCGACACGATGGCCAGCGCGCCATTGCTCAGCTTGCTGCGCATCAGGGCGTTGACGGCCAGGCGCTTGACCTTCTTGTCATCGACGAAGTTGAAATAGTCCTCGGTGGTGAGCTTGGGCAGGCGGGTCGCTTCGATCAACTGCTTGATCTGCGCGGCGCGGGCTTTCTGCTCGGCCTTTTCCTGCTGCTGACGGTTCAGCTCCTGGTCACGCTTGGCCTTCTCGGCCATGGCTTCCTTGGCCAGGCGCTGCTGGGTGTCGTCTACCTCGACCTGGCCCTTGTGTTCCAGGCGTTTCTGTTTTTTCTCGGCCTTGTTGGTCTGGGAAACCTGTTTCTGGTTGACCAGACCGGCCTTGAGCAATTGATCGCGAAGGGAAAGACTCATGGATGTTCACTCACTTATGCAGCCACTCAGCCGCAGCTGGGCAGGTTCTTTTCCTGACGTTTGGCTTCCCCCCAAAGGGCATCCAGTTCGTCAAGGTTACAATCTTCTATGGGCCGACCGCTGTCACGCAAGGCCTGTTCGATGAAGCGAAAACGCCGTTCGAACTTGCGGTTGGCGCGGCGCAGGGCGTTTTCCGGGTCGTGCTTGAGGTGGCGGGCCAGGTTGACGGTGGCAAACAGCAAGTCACCGATTTCATCCTCGAGGGCATCGGCATCGCCGTCAGCCATGGCCTGCAGCACTTCGTCGAGTTCTTCGCGGACCTTGTCCAGTACCGGCAAAGCGTCTGGCCAGTCGAAACCGACCGTGGCCGCACGCTTCTGCAGTTTGGCCGCCCGAGACAATGCCGGCAATGCCGACGGCACGTCATCGAGCAGCGACAGCTGTTCAGGTTCGCTCTTCTCGGCGCGCTCTTCGGCTTTGATCTCCTCCCAGCGCGACTTGACCTCGGCCTCGCTCAGGCTGGGGGTGTCCAGCGGCGCGTACAGTTCGCCGGTCGGGAATACATGCGGGTGGCGGCGGATCAGCTTGCGGGTGATGGCATCGACCACGCCGCCGAACTCGAAACGCCCCTCCTCGCGGGCCAGCTGGCTGTAGTAGACCACCTGGAACAGCAGGTCGCCGAGTTCGCCCTGCAGGTGCTCGAAATCACCGCGTTCGATGGTGTCGGCAACCTCGTAGGCTTCCTCGATGGTGTGCGGGACGATACTCGCGTAGTTCTGCTTGAGGTCCCACGGGCAGCCGTACTGCGGGTCACGTAGGCGGGCCATGAGGTGCAGCAGGTCTTCGAGGGTGTAGGTCATTCAATCAGGTCCTTCGGCGGTGCGCCCTTCGCGGGCAAGCCCGCTCCCACATACCTTGCGCCATTATTGTGGGAGCGGGCTTGCCCGCGAAGCAGCCACCTCGGTCTCAAGGGGTACGATTACGCCGCGTTTCGATGATGTTCGGCAACTGCGAGATCCTGCCCAGCAGACGCCCCAGCGCATCCAGGCCTGGAATTTCGATGGTCAGCGACATCAGCGCGGTGTTGTCTTCCTTGTTCGAGCGGGTGTTGACCGCCAGCACGTTGATCTTCTCGTTGAGCAGCACCTGCGACACGTCACGCAGCAGGCCTGGGCGGTCATAGGCACGGATGACGATGTCGACCGGGTAGGTCTGCACCGGTATCGGGCCCCAATTGACCTGGATCATCCGCTCCGGCTCACGCCCCGACAGTTGCAGCACCGAGGCGCAGTCCTGGCGGTGAATGCTCACGCCGCGGCCCTGGGTGATATAGCCGACGATGGCATCGCCCGGCAGCGGCTGGCAGCAGCCGGCCATCTGCGTGAGCAGGTTGCCGACGCCCTGGATCTGGATGTCGCCACGCTTGCCGGTACGCGTGCCGGTTGGCTTGCGCGGCACCAGTTCGATCTGCTCGATACGGTCGGGTTCGAGCAGTTGCTGGGCAGCGTTGACCAAGTGCGCCAGGCGCAGGTCGCCAGCACCGAGCGAGGCGAACATGTCCTCGGCGGTCTTGACGTTGGTCTTCTCGGCCAGGCGCTCGAAGTCCACCTGCGGCAAGCCCAGGCGGCTGAGCTCGCGCTCGAGCAGGCTCTTGCCTGCGGCAACGTTCTGGTCGCGCGCCTGCAGCTTGAACCAGTGGACGATCTTGGCCCGCGCCCGCGAAGTCGTGACATAGCCCAGGTTGGAGTTCAGCCAGTCACGGCTCGGGCTGCCGTGCTTGCTGGTGATGATCTCCACCTGCTCGCCGGTCTGCAGGCTGTAGTTGAGCGGCACGATGCGCCCGTTGATCTTGGCGCCACGGCAGTTGTGGCCGATCTCGGTGTGCACGCGGTAAGCGAAGTCCAGCGGCGTGGCGCCCTTGGGCAGGTCGATGGCGTGGCCGTCAGGGGTGAAGATGTACACCCGGTCAGGCTCGATATCGACTCGCAGCTGTTCGGCCAGGCCGCCAATATCCCCCAGTTCTTCGTGCCATTCGAGCACCTGGCGCAGCCAGGAAATCTTCTCTTCATAGTGGTTGGAGCTGGGCTTGACGTCGGTGCCCTTGTAGCGCCAGTGGGCGCAGACGCCGAGCTCGGCTTCCTCGTGCATGCCGTGGGTACGGATCTGCACTTCCAGCACCTTGCCTTCGGGGCCGATGACCGCGGTGTGCAGCGAGCGGTAACCGTTCTCCTTGGGGTTGGCGATGTAGTCGTCGAACTCTTTGGGGATGTGCCGCCAGAGTGTGTGCACGATACCCAGCGCGGTGTAGCAATCGCGCACCTCCGGCACCAGCACACGCACCGCGCGCACATCGTAGATCTGGCTGAACTCCAGGCCTTTGCGCTGCATCTTGCGCCAGATCGAATAAATATGTTTCGCCCGGCCGCTGATGTCGGCGTTGACCCCGGTGGCCAGCAGCTCGTTCTGGAGTTGGTTCATCACGTCGCTGATGAAGCGCTCGCGGTCCAGCCGGCGCTCATGCAGCAGCTTGGCGATCTGCTTGTACTGCTCGGGCTCGAGGTAGCGGAAGGACAGGTCTTCCAGCTCCCACTTGATGTGGCCGATGCCCAGGCGATGGGCCAGCGGGGCATAGATGTCGGCCACCTCGCGCGCGACGCGCAGGCGCTTTTCGTCATCGGCGGACTTCACCGCACGGATCGCGCAGGTACGCTCGGCCAGCTTGATCAATGCCACGCGCACATCGTCGACCATCGCCACCAGCATCTTGCGCAGGTTCTCGACCTGCGCCTGGGAGCCCAGCACCAGCGACTGGCGCGGGCTGAGGCTAGCGCTGATGGCAGCCATGCGCAGCACGCCGTCAATCAGCTTGGACACCACCGGGCCGAACCGCTGCCCCACCTCGGCCAGGGTCACCTTGCCCTCACGCACCGAACGGTAGATGACCGCCGCCACCAGGGAATCCTGGTCCAGCTTGAGGTCGGCGAGGATTTCGGCGATTTCCAGGCCTGCCTGAAAACTGGAGGTACCATCGGCCCACGAATGCTTGGCCGGGTTGCCCTTTTTCTCGATTTCCTGGGCGAACTCGCAGGCCTCTTTGAGTGCCACGCGATCCAATGCCGAATCGACGCTCACCACGTGATCCAGCCATGCTTCGAGATTGATACTGCCGTCGGTGTTGACCGGCTGGTGCACTCTCACCTGTACCATCTTTGCTTTACCTTTCCATACAGCGCACCACGCGGGTGCGCTGGCTATCACCGTGTGGCCTCCATTCCATGGAAACCGCACCAAGGGGCCAGTTGGCTAGCCCGCTTCGAATAACGCCATGGCTTCGACATGCGCCGTCTGAGGAAACATGTCGAGAATCCCGGCCCTTTTTAACCGGTACCCTTGGCCGACCAGCACCTGCGCATCTCGCGCCAGCGTGGCCGGGTTGCACGATACGTAAACCAGCCGCTTGGCCTTGAGCCGTGCGATGCCTTGCACGACTTCGAAAGCACCGTCGCGTGGTGGATCCAAGAGTACCGCAGAAAAGCCCTCGGCGGCCCATCCGGCGCCTGCCAAAGGCTGCGATAAATCGGCCTGAAAAAACTGCGCGTTATGCACATTGTTGTTTCGGGCATTGGCCGCGGCCCGATCGACCATGGCCTGCACACCTTCCACCGCCACCACCTCACGCGCCTGCCGGGCCAGCGGCAGGGCGAAGTTGCCCAGGCCGCAGAACAGGTCCAGCACGCGTTCGTCAGCCTGCGGTGCGAGCCAGGCCAGGGCCTGCTCGATCATCGCCGTGTTGACCTGGGCGTTGACCTGGACGAAGTCGCCTGGGCGCCAGGCCAGCTGCAGTTGCCAGGGCTCCAGCGCGAAGCCCAGTTCAGCGTCGCTATCTACCGGCGCTGGCTCGCCCTCACCTTGCAGCCACAGCTGTGCCCTGGCCTCGCTGCAAAATGCCTGCAGCTTGGCCAGGTCTTCAGCTGGCAACGGCGCCACATGCCGCACCAACAAGGCCTCGGCTGTGCCGCTGAACAACTCGACATGGCCGATGACCTGCGGCTTGCTCAGCGAACGCAGCACCGTGGGCAGGTGACGCAGAATGGACTGCAAGGGCTGTACCAGCACGGCGCACTCGTCGATGGCAACGATGGCCTGGCTGGCCTCGGCACGGAAGCCGACCTCCAGCTGCCGGGCTTTCACATCCCAGCGCACCGCTACTCGCGCCCGCCGCCGGTAGCCGAACTCCGGCCCGCTCAAAGGCGCGGCCCACTCTTCAGGTTGCACGCCAGCAACCCGTTGCAGCTGTTCGGCCAGAGTGCGCTGCTTGAGCGCCAGCTGGCCCTCGTGCGGCAGGTGCTGCAGGTTGCAGCCACCGCAGCGGGCGTAGTAGCGGCACGGCGCTTCGCGGCGCTCGGGGCTGGCTTGCAGCACACGCTCAAGGCGTGCCTCCACTACCTTGCCGCGGGCATTGAGCACGCGCGCCTCTACCGCTTCGCCCGCCAGGGCACCGCTGACAAACCAGGTGCGCCCGTCGTGGAAGGCGATGCCCCGGCCGTCACCGGCCAGGCGCTCGATGTCCAGGCGCTGTTTTTTACCCACGGGTACCTGGGGTGCGCGGTCGCCGCCGGCCGGCTGGAAGCGCAGGCCGCTGTTGCTTTTCTTTCTGGACATTTAGCTCGGGTCAAACAGGCCGGTGGACAGGTAACGGTCGCCACGGTCACAAATGATCGCGACCATTACCGCGTTTTCAACTTCACGGGACAAGCGCAGCATAGCCGCCACCGCACCACCGGAAGACACACCGCAGAAAATGCCCTCTTCACGGGCAAGGCGGCGAGTGGTGTCCTCAGCCTCTTGCTGGGACATGTCCACCACGCGGTCAACCCGGGTGGCGTCGAAGATTTTCGGCAGGTATTCCTCGGGCCAGCGGCGAATGCCCGGGATGGCCGAGCCTTCCATCGGCTGCAGGCCGACGATCTGCACGGCCGGGTTCTGCTCCTTGAGGTACTGCGAGCACCCCATGATGGTGCCGGTGGTCCCCATGGAGCTGACGAAATGGGTAATGCTGCCTTGGGTCTGCTGCCAGATTTCCGGGCCGGTGCTGTTGTAATGGGCAATCGGGTTGTCGCCATTGGCGAACTGGTCGAGGACCAGGCCACGGCCTTCGGCCTGCAGCTTTTCGGCCAGGTCGCGGGCGCCTTCCATGCCCTCTTCCTTGGTGACCAGAATCAACTCGGCGCCGTAGGCGGTCATCGCCGCCTTGCGTTCGGCGGTGGAGTTGTCGGGCATGATCAGGATCATCTTGTAGCCCTTGATCGCCGCCGCCATGGCCAGGGCGATGCCGGTGTTACCGGAGGTCGCTTCGATCAGGGTGTCGCCGGGCTTGATCTGGCCGCGCAACTCGGCGCGGGTAATCATTGACAGTGCCGGGCGATCTTTCACGGAGCCGGCAGGATTGTTACCTTCGAGCTTGAGCAGGAGGGTATTGCTGGTTTCGCCAGCGATGCGCTGCAGGCGAACCAGAGGCGTATTGCCGACGCAATCGGCGATGGTTGGGTACTGCAAGGTCATGGCGTATTTCACAATCCGGACGGCAGGGGCGCCTATCATACCGGCAAACACTTCCCCGCCATATCACGCAATCTGTGGAGGATATAGCTACAAGCTATAAGCCATAGGGTTCGCGGGGTGTGCAGCGCCCGTAGGTGCGGCGATATGGGCCGGCAAACGCATACACAAGCGCAGCCCGCGATCGCCGTTTTCAGCCCACAGCGTGCCGCCCTGGCGCTGGATCGCACTGCGGGCGATGCTCAAGCCCAAGCCGAAACCACCGTCGCCGGGCCGCGAGCCATCGAGCCGGGTAAACGGCGCAAAGATTCGCTCCAGATCTTCCTCGGCCACCCCACCGCCTTCATCTTCAAGCCACAAGCGCCAATAACCCCCTTCGCGCAGCCCGGCCAGGCGCACCAGGCCGTTCTTCGGCGAATGGCGGATGGCATTGCGCAGCACGTTCTCCATGGCCTGGGCGAGGTAGTTGAGATTGCCCTGTACCCAGCAGTCGACGGGCAGTTCGCAGCGCAGTTGTTCGTGCGACCACCCGCTTTCGTAACTGGCATCCTCGGCCAGCAGGTCCCAAAGCGCCTGCACCTGGATGGGCTCAAGGTTCATCGGTGCACGCTCGGCATCCTGCCAGGCCAGCTGCAAGGTGTTCTCGACCAGTTGCTGCATGCAGTCCACTTCACGCCCCAGCCGCTCGCGCAACCGCTGCAGGTCGGTTTCGCCGTCGCAGGCCACGCGCAGGCGGCTTAGCGGCGTGCGCATCTCATGGGACAAATCCCGCAGCAACTGTTGCTGCATGGCCACCGTGCCTTGCAGCCGCTCGGCCATCTGGTCGAAGGCACGGGCCAGTTCGCCCAGCTCGTCATGCCGGGCAATAGTGCGTGAATCCAGGCGCGCCGAGAGCTGGTCGGCGCGCCAGGCATTGGCCTGCTCGCGCAACTGGTTGAGCGGCACGATCAGCATGCGGTAAAGGCCAACGCACAGCAGCAAGGTGAACAGGCCGGGGATGATGCCATTGGTCACCACTCGCCACAGCAGGCGGTGCTGGCCGGGGTTGAAACGCTCCGGCAGCTCAATCACCAGCATGCCCTGCTGCGGCGCCCCCGGGAACGGTATGCGTAACCAGGGCTGGTCGACGGTACGCCGGCTCATGGGCCAGTCGACGCCCCGCAGGCGGGTGAGCCGCTGCATGATCTCGGGCCCGAGGGTGGCGCTGTCGAGGGGCCGCAGGTTGATGTCGAGCACGCCCACCCAACCGTGCTCCCGTTGGTGCATGCCCGCGATCCAGTGGTCCAGCCCCGCTCGCCCACCTTTTTGCCAGGCCAGCTCGGCCTCGCTGGCGTAGCCGCGCAGCACCTGGCGGGCAGGCTCGTCGAGAAAGGCGTTCTGGGTTTCCACGTGGCGGCCCCAGGTATAGCTGAGGCCAATCATCAACAGGCAAAAGCCCACCAGCAGGATGGACAGCTTCCAGAACAGCGAGTGGCGATCGAGCATCGTTTACTCCGCCTCGCCGGCGCTGAGCACGTAGCCCTTGCCCCACACGGTGCGGATCTGCCGCTCGAGGTAGCCGATGCCCTTGAGCTTGCGGCGGATCTGGCTGACATGCATGTCCAGGCTGCGATCATGCCGCGAATAGCCGCGCTGCAGCACGTGCTGGTAAAGGAAGGGTTTGCTCAGCACTTCGTCAACGTTGCGGTTGAGGATGTCGAACAGGCGGTACTCGCTCGGTGTCAGGCCTGCGTGCTGGCCGCCGAGGCTGACATCGCACAGCGTTTCGTCAAAACGCAGCTCGCTGCTGGCGGCATCCAACGGCGGCTGATGGCGGCGCTCCAACGCGACGCGGCGCAGGATTGCCTCGATGCGCACCCGCAACTCGACCATGCTGAAAGGCTTGGGCAGATAGTCATCGGCACCGCGCTGGAAACCGCTGATTCGGTCGGCCTCGGCCCCCAGCGCCGACATCAGGATTACCGGGGTGGCGCTGCGCCGACGCAGCTGGGCCAATGCATCCAGGCCGTTGAGCCCGGGCAGCAGGATATCCATCAGCACCACGTCGAAGGCTTGCCGGCCTGCCGTTTCCAGGCCTTCGAGGCCGCTGCGGCACAAGGTCACCTGAAAACCGCCGCGTTGCAGTTCTTCGTGCAGGTAGGCGCCCAGGACTGGATCGTCCTCGATGGCGAGGATCCTGGATGTGTTAATAGCTACGGGATTCATTGGCAACTGCCATGCATTCTCAGTTGCGTGATTATTGAGCATGCTCGGTCTCCAGGCAACCGCCTGGCGACCAATGCCGGGCCGTACCGGTAAAAACCGCTATAAAAGGGTGCATTAGACCAGCAGCCGGAGTAACTTTCCGCTTTGCGCCGTCGCCCCGGTGACGGCATCCAGGCACATCACAGGAGGCGAGTGTGCTCGATCGTTTGGGAATCAGAAGCCGGGTACTGCTGCTGGCGCTGTTGCCTGCCAGCTTGATGGCTCTGGTGCTGGGCAGCTATTTCACCTGGTTGCAGCAAGACCAGTTGCGCACCCAGCTGCTGCAGCGCGGCAAGATGCTCGCCGAGCAACTGGCACCGCTGGCTGCGCCTGCACTGGCCCGGCAGACCCCTGCCCAACTGGAGCGCATTGCCGCGCAGACGCTGGAGCAGGCCGATGTGCGCGCAGTCGCCTTCCTGGCCCCGGACCGTTCCCGCCTGGCCCATGCCGGCCCCAGCATGATCAACCAACCGCCCAGTGGCGGTACCGGCACCCAGCTGCTGCAGCGAACGGGCAACGACGCCACCCGCTACCTGATGCCGGTGTTCGGCCACCACCGCGACCTGGCCACCGATGCCGTGCCGGCCGAAGCCGAGCGCCTGCTGGGCTGGGTCGAGATCGAACTGTCGCACGACGGCACCCTGCTGCGCGGTTACCGCAACCTGTTCACCAGCGTGCTGCTGATTCTCGCCTGCCTGGTGCTCAGCGGCCTGTTGGCGATGCGCATGAGCCGCACCATCAACGACCCGATCGCGCGCATCAAGCACGCGGTCAACCAGTTGAAGGACGGCCACCTCGAAGAACGCCTGCCGGCCATGGGCAGCCACGAACTGGACGAGCTGGCCCGCGGTATCAACCGCATGGCCGAAACCCTGCACAGCGCCCACGAAGAACTGCAGCACAGCATCGACCAGGCCACCGAGGACGTGCGCCAGAACCTTGAAACCATCGAGATCCAGAACATCGAGCTGGACATGGCGCGCAAGGAAGCCCTGGAAGCCAGCCGCATCAAGTCGGAGTTCCTGGCCAACATGAGCCATGAGATCCGCACCCCGCTCAACGGCATCCTCGGCTTTACCCACCTGCTGCAGAAAAGCGAGCTCACCCCGCGCCAACTGGATTACCTGAGCACCATCGAGAAGTCCGCCGACAACCTGCTGGGGATCATCAACGAGATTCTCGACTTTTCGAAGATCGAAGCCGGCAAGCTGGTGCTCGACAGCATACCGTTCAACTTGCGCGACCTGGTCCAGGATACCCTCACCATCCTCGCCCCTGCCGCCCACGCCAAGCAGCTCGAACTGCTCAGCCTGATCTACCGCGATACCCCGTCATCGCTGGTCGGCGACCCGCTGCGGCTCAAGCAGATCCTCACCAACCTGGTGAGCAACGCCATCAAGTTCACCCGCGAAGGCACCATCGTCGTGCGTGCGATGCTCGAAGACGAACACGAAGACAACGCGCAACTGCGCATCAGCGTGCAGGACACGGGGATCGGCCTGTCGCCCCAGGATGTGCGAACGCTGTTTCAGGCCTTCAGCCAGGCCGACAACTCGCTGGCGCGCCAGCCAGGCGGCACCGGCCTGGGGCTGGTGATTTCCAAGCGGCTGATCGAGCAGATGGGTGGCGAGATCGGTGTCGACAGCACGCCGGGTGAAGGCTCGCAGTTCTGGATCAGCCTGAGCCTGCCCAAGGCCCACGACGATATCGAACAGCAGCCGCCGCAACCGCTGCTGGGCCGCCGCGCGGCCATCGTCGACGGCCATGAGCTGGCCCGCCAGGCCCTTGAACACCAACTTGAGGACTGCGGCCTGAGCGTCAGCCTGTTCGCCTCCTTCGAGCAACTGCTGCAAGGTGTGCAGGCAGGCTTGCAGGCGGGCATGCCGTTCGATTTCGCCGTGCTCGGCGCCAACCTGGGCAACCTCTCGCCCGAGCAACTGGGGCATTACCACCAGCAACTGGAGCGCTCCCACTGCCAGTGCGTGGTGTTGTGCCCGACCACCGAGCAGGCGCTCTACCACCCCTTCCTGCCCAATGGCCACGGCCAGCTGTTGTCCAAACCCACCTGCACACGCAAGCTGCGCCGCTTGTTGCTGGAGTTGGTGCAGCCACGCAGGCCGCTCGTCGAGACGGCGCCAGGCCTGAGCGGCCAGCGCCAGCCGAAGATCCTCTGCGTCGACGACAACGCCGCCAACCTGCTGCTGGTACAGACCCTGCTGGAAGACCTGGGCGCTGAAGTGCTTGCGGTCGACAACGGCTATGCCGCGGTGCAGGCGGTGCAAGGCGAACCTTTCGACCTGGTGCTGATGGACGTTCAGATGCCAGGGATGGACGGCCGCGCCTGCACCGAGCAGATCCGCCTGTGGGAAAACACCCAGAGCGGCAGCCCGCTGCCGATCGTCGCCCTTACTGCCCACGCCATGGCCAATGAGAAACGCGCCCTGCTGCACAGCGGCATGGATGACTACCTGACCAAACCGATCAGCGAACGCCAATTGGCCCAGGTGGTGATGAAATGGACCGGCCTGAGCCTGGGTGCCGGGCCGCTGGAACGGCTGGAGGAACAGCAGGCGGAGGGCCAGGATCTACCGGTGCTCGACCCTGAGGAAGGCTTGCGCCTGGCCGCAGGCAAGCCGGACCTGGCGGCGGACATGCTGAGCATGTTGCTGGCATCGCTGGCCTCCGACCGGGACGCCATTCGTGCGGCGCGGGAAGCTCAGGACCGCCACAGGCTCATCGAACAGGTGCACCGTTTGAACGGTGCCTCGCGCTATTGCGGCGTGCCGCAGTTGCGCGCCGCCTGCCAGCGCAGCGAAACCCTGCTCAAACAGGAACACCCGCAGGCGCAGCAGGCACTGGATGAGCTGGATGGCGCGATCAACCGACTGGCAGAGCAGGCGCGGCAGAGCGCCTGACCTCCATGGCCTCATCGCCGGCAAGCCGGCTCCCACAGGGTGATCACTGAGCTTGATAACTGCGGGGTACCTGTGGGAGCCGGCTTGCCGGCGATGAGGCCGGTGCAGATCAACATCCCTGACCGGCCAGGTGGCTACAATCCCCCAACCACCGCAAAGGAAGCCCGACCATGCGCGCACTGTTGTTCAGCAGCCAGCACTACGACCAGGAAAGCTTCACCCAGGCCGCTCAAGCCAACGCCCTGGACCTGCATTTCCAGTCCGCCCGCCTGACCCTCGACACCGCCGCCCTGGCCCAGGGCTTCGAGGTGGTGTGCGCTTTCATCAACGATGAACTCGACGCCCCGGTGCTGCAGCGCCTGGCCGCCGGCGGCACACGCCTGATCGCCCTGCGCTCAGCCGGTTACAACCATGTCGACCTGGCCGCCGCCGCGCGCCTGGGCTTGGCGGTGGTGCGCGTACCCGCCTATTCGCCGCATGCCGTGGCAGAACATGCGGTGGCGCTGATACTTGCGCTCAACCGGCGCCTGCACCGGGCCTACAACCGCACCCGCGAGGGTGACTTCACCCTGCATGGCCTGACCGGCTTCGACCTGCACGGCAAGACCGTCGGCGTGGTTGGCACCGGCCAGATCGGCGCGGCCTTTGCCCGGATCATGGCGGGCTTCGGCTGCCAACTGCTGGCCTTCGACCCCTACCCCAACCCGGAATTGCTGGCCCTGGGGGCACGCTACCTGGCGCTGCCGGAACTGCTGCGCGAGGCGCGCATCATCAGCCTGCACTGCCCGCTGACCGAGCACACCAGGCACCTGATCAACGCGCAAAGCCTGGCCCAGATGCAGCCCGGCGCCATGCTGATCAACACCGGCCGCGGTGCGCTGGTCGATACCCCGGCACTGGTCGACGCGCTGAAAAGCGGCCAGCTCGGCTACCTGGGCCTGGACGTTTATGAAGAAGAAGCCCAGCTGTTCTTCGAGGACCGCTCCGACCTGCCGCTGCAAGACGACGTACTGGCGCGGTTGCTGACCTTCCCCAACGTGATCGTCACCGCGCACCAGGCGTTCCTGACCCGCGAAGCACTCGACGCCATTGCCGCCACCACGCTGGACAACATCATCCGCTGGGCGGCGGGGAATCCGCAGAATCTGGTCACAGGTTGATGCTAGGATACGCGGCATTTCTGGAGGACCCATGGTCGAGCACGATTTCCGCTACACCCTTTTCAACCCGCAACACACCCTGATCGAATGCCGCGCCCTGGTGCCGGGCCGCTATCAGGTGACCGGCAACGGTGGTTCGATGCACAAAGGCGACGCCTTGCTGGTAACCCTCAAAGGCAGCAAGGACCTGGCCATGCGGCTGACCGTTGAAAGCGTGCGCCACCTGATCAACCCACGCGGCCAGTGGGTGGCTGTGGCCAGCGGCCCGGCGTTCAACGAGCTGGAAATCCTCACCTGGCAAGCCGAATGCGACAGCTGCGATGCAGTGCTGGACTTCGAGTTCGCGGTGGACGCCAAGCTGGGCAAGAAAGCCCGCCAGCCAGCCGCCACTGCACGCATCGCCGAGCTGGGCTGGGCCAGCCATGGCGACAAGCACCTGTGCCCGAAATGCCAGGAGCGTACCGCGTGAAAAACCTGCTGACCGGCGCGCTGATTGCCACCGGCCTGCTGGGCTGCGCCGCCGAACCGTCAAAGCTGCAGCAGGAGCGCAGCTATGTGCTGGAATGGATCGGCGAACGCCCGCTGATCGACTACAGCCACCTGACCCTGACCTTGGCCAGCGATGGCCGCGCCTATGGCAACGCGGGCTGCAACCATTGGTTTGCGCCCTATACGCTTGATGGCGAGCACTTGAGCTTCGGCAAGGTCGGCAAGACCCGCAAACTGTGCGCGCCAGCATTGATGGAGCAGGAAAAGCGCTTCCTGCAGGCGCTGGAGACCGTGCAGCGTTGGGATGTCTCGCCTATCGAGCAGATGCGCTTCTGGCCGGCCGAAGGCAAGCCGCTGCGCTTCTGGCCAGAGGAAGGCTGAAGACTGCTGGGGCTGCTTTGCAGCCCTTCGCGGGGCAAGCCCGCTCCCACAGCAATGGTGCTGAATTCGAGACCTGTGGGAGCGGGCTTGCCCCGCGAAGCTTTTCGGATCAGGCGCCTTTGAGGGCCTTGATCTTGGCCTGCAAGCCTTCCAAGGTCTGCTCGCCCAGCAGCTGCTCACGCACCTTGCCCTTGTCATCGATGATGTAGGTCACCGGCAACGCCTCGCTGCGCGGCAGGTCGTAGCGCTCGGCCGGGTCCTGGGCCAGCACGGTAAAGCCGATGCCCAGGGTGTCTGCAGCCTGCTTAAGCTCCTGCCCCTGCAAACCATCGAAGTTCACCCCCACTACCTTGATACCGTCGGCCGCCCACTGCTTGGCCGCCGTGTTCAGTTCCGGTACCTCGGTACGGCACGGGCCGCACCATTCCGCCCAGTAGTTGAGCACCAACCAGTGCCCGTCGAGCTGCTCGGCCTTTACCGTCTTGCCGTGTTGGTCCACGCCGTAGTCGGCACCGCAACCACCGAGCAACAGGCTCGCGGTGATGGCCAGTACTGCTGCCAAACGCCTTGCCATGGGTCAATCCTTATCAAGTTTTCAAGCAAATGGGTCAGTCGCTACGGTTAGAATAGCCGCCACACCCAGCTGGATGCGACCCGACATGACTGACCTGACGCTCTATCATAACCCGCGCTGCTCTAAATCCCGCGGCGCGCTGGAACTGCTCGAAGCACGCGGCCTGGCGCCGACCATCGTGCGCTACCTCGAAACCCCGCCAGATGCGCCCACCCTCAAAGCGCTGCTTGGCAAGCTGGGTATCGCCCCACGCCAGCTTCTGCGCACCGGCGAAGACGAATACAAGGCACTCGAGCTGGCCAACCCGGCACTGACCGACGCACAACTGATCGACGCCATGGCCCACAACCCCAAACTGATCGAGCGGCCAATACTGGTTGCCGGTGACAAGGCAGTGATCGGCCGGCCACCGGAGAAGGTGCTGGAGATCCTGCCGTGAGTGCGCCTTACATTCTGGTGCTGTATTACAGCCGTCACGGCTCGACCAGCGAAATGGCCCGGCACATCGCCCGCGGCATCGAACTGGCCGGCATGGAAGCACGCCTGCGCACGGTGCCGGCGATTTCCACCGAGTGCGAAGCCGTGGCCCCGGACATCCCGGCCAGCGGCGCGCTGTATGCCATCCTCGACGACTTGCGCCACTGCGCCGGCCTGGTGTTGGGCAGCCCAACCCGTTTCGGCAACATGGCCGCGCCGCTCAAGTACTTCCTCGATGGCACCAGCAGCCTGTGGTTGGGCGGTGAATTGGTCGGCAAGCCGGCTGGGGTATTCACCTCCACCGCCAGCCTGCACGGTGGCCAGGAGACCACCCTGCTGTCGATGATGCTGCCGCTGATGCACCACGGCATGCTGGTCATGGGCCTGCCGTACAGCGAATCGGCACTGCTCGAAACCCGCGGCGGCGGCACGCCTTACGGCGCCAGCCACCATGCCGGTGCCGACGGCAAGCGTGAGCTGGACCCGCATGAGATCGCCCTGTGCCGCGCCCTTGGCCAACGCCTGGCGAGCACCGCCAAGGCCTTGGAGGGCGCGCGTGGCTAAGAAGCCCAAGGTATTGCCCGCGGTCGAATGGCTGGCACCGCGCCTGCGCCTGACGCGGGCATTGAGCCTGGCGTTGTTCTTTGGCCTGATCGCGCTGCTGGTGGTGAACAACCTGTGGTTCGCCAACCTGCACGGGGCGAGGGTCGAGGTGATCCTGGCGATCGAGTTGATACCCCTGCTGCTGTTGCTGCCGGGCATGCTGCTGGGCAGCGCCCGGGCGCATGCCTGGACCTGCTTTGTGGTGAATATCTACTTCATAAAGGGCGTGCTGGCGGCGTTCGACCCGGCGCGCGCGGTGTTTGGCTGGGTTGAGGTGCTGGTGAGCCTGGGGTTGTTCGTCAGTGCGCTGCTGTATGTGCGCTGGAAGTTCCAGCATGAGCGGCGCATGGCGGGCGAAGGGCGTTGATGTCGGGGGGCTGCTGTGCAGCCCAATCGCCGGCAAGCCGGCTCCCACAGAGGCCGCGTCGGCCCGGCAACCTCAATGGTTGACGGTATGCGCCAGCATCACAGAGAGCTGGCACAGCGGCCGCCCGCTCTCGGCATGCCACTGGTTGAACGCCTGCTGCACCAATGCCAGATCGCGCTGGCTGGTCGGCTGCTTGTCGATCACCTTCTGGGCAATCAGCGCGGCGGCCATGTCGTCGGTGGGGATGAACGTATCCTTGCCGACCATGCGCAGGAAGCGCGGTGCAGATAACCCGCCCAGCTGGTTGCCGTGCTTGGCCAGGTATTTCCACAAGCCGACGATATCGGTCACCGGCCAGTCGGCGATGAACGCGCCAAAACTGCCCTTCTCCTTGGTGATATCGAGGATCATCTGCGCATTGCGCGGTACGCTCTTGAGCTTGCCCAGGTGACGGATGATGCGCACGTCCTGCATCATCCGCTCGAGGTGCTCGGCGCCCATCAGCACGACCTTCTCCGGGTCGAACCCAAAGAACACCTGCTCGAACGCCGGCCACTTGGCGTCCACCAGGCTGTGCTTGAGCCCGGCGCGGAACACCCGCAGGGCCAAGGTCGACAGGTAGCGGTCGTCGCTGATGTCGCGCAACTGCGCGGGCGTGCGCGGCTGCGGCAAAAAGGCTTCGAGGGCCTGGGCCGAGCCGAAGCGGTTCAGGCAGTACTCATGCAACCACTGGTAATCGCGCATGGGCTCAGATGTTCAGCACGTCGAGGAAGCGCGGCGTGGCGCTTTCGTCGATTTTCAGGCTGGTGAAGTCGAACAGGTTGCGGTCGGCCAGCTGCGACGGTGCAACGTTCTGCAAGGCACGGAAGATGCTCTCGGTACGGCCCGGGTGCTTGCGCTCCCACTCCACCAGCATGTCCTTGACCACCTGGCGCTGCAGGTTTTCCTGCGAGCCGCACAGGTTGCACGGGATGATCGGGAATTCTTTCATGTCCGAGTAGGCCTGAATGTCCTTCTCGCTGCAGTAAGCCAGCGGGCGGATCACCACGTTACGGCCGTCATCGGCGCGCAGCTTGGGTGGCATGCCTTTGAGCGAGCCGTTGAAGAACATGTTCAGGAAGAACGTCTCGACGATGTCGTCGCGGTGGTGCCCCAGGGCCATCTTGGTCGCACCGATTTCGTCGGCAAAGGTGTACAGGGTGCCGCGGCGCAGGCGCGAGCACAGCGAGCAGGTGGTCTTGCCCTCGGGTACCAGCTCCTTGACCACCGAGTAGGTGTCCTTCTCGACGATGTGGTACTCGACGCCCAGCTCCTTGAGGTAGGCCGGCAGCACATGCTCGGGGAAGCCGGGCTGCTTCTGGTCCATGTTCACCGCGACGATCTCGAACTTGATCGGTGCCACCTTCTGCAGGTGCAACAGAACGTCGAGCATGGTGTAGCTGTCCTTGCCGCCAGACAGGCAGACCATGACCTTGTCGCCATCCTCGATCATGTTGAAGTCGGTGATGGCTTCGCCGGCGAGACGACGCAGGCGTTTTTGCAGTTTGTTCTGGTTGACCGAGAGGGTGCCCATAGCGCTTGGATCCGCGAGGTGTGACAAAAGCCGACTATTTTACGCACAAACCACGCGCGGCTGTAGGGATTCCGATAAAGACTTCAAGGGAATCAGCAGCCGGCGTGACAGCGCGATTTGCTCTAAAAAGCGCGGTTTGTGCCGTTAACCGCTTCCTATACTGCGACATAAGGCCACATTACCGCTTTGCTTCGGTGTCCTGGCCTCGGGCCGCTTGCGCTCCATGTGGGGGGCGATTGGCAACACTGAGAGGAGTGACCGGCATGATTCATCACGTTGTGGGGCTGTTTACCCATCCCGACCAGGAATGGCGGGAAATTCGTGGAGAAGAAGAAAGCATCAGCCACATGTACCTGACACACACGCTGATCCTGGCGGCGATCCCCGCCGTTTCGGCATTCATCGGCACCACCCAGGTGGGCTGGGTGATTGGTGGCCGCCCGGCGGTCATGCTGACCATGGAAAGCGCCATATGGATGAGCATCATGTCCTACCTGGCGATGCTCGCCGGGGTGGCGGTGATGGGCGCGTTCATTCACTGGATGGCCCGCACCTACGACGCCAACCCGTCCATGGCGCAATGCATCGCCTTTGCCACGTACACCGCAACCCCGCTGTTCCTCGGCGGCCTGGCAGCGCTCTACCCGCACCTGTGGCTGGGCATGCTGGTGGGCACCGCGGCCATTTGCTACACCGTCTACCTGCTGTACGTCGGCCTGCCGACGTTCATGAACATACCGTCCGATGAAGGCTTCCTGTTCTCCAGCTCGGTGCTGGCAGTGGGCCTGGTCGTGCTGGTAGCGATCATGGCTGCCACCGTGATCATCTGGGGACTGGGCGTGGGGCCCGTCTATACCAATTAGCGTTTGAACACATAGAAATCCAACACTGGGGCATCAAACCAGAGGCCGCCGCAAGGCGGCTTCTGGCTGTGTGCAGACCGGCGGTCTCGGCAGGCCGCGAATGCTTGCGGCATAATGCCCGGTCAGGAGAATTGCCCCGCCATGCCCGAGCTGCTCAAACAACGCGTCGAAACCTGTTACCAGCAAGCTGAAACCTTTTTCAAACGCCCCTTCCCGCGCCCGGAAGTCAGCTTCAAGTTGCGCGGCCAGAAGGCGGGCGTCGCCCACCTGCACGAGAACCTGCTGCGCTTCAACCTGCAGCTGTACCGCGAAAACCAGGAAGACTTCCTGCGCCAGACAGTGGCGCATGAGGTGGCTCACCTGGTGGCCCACCAACTGTTTGGCGACCGTATCCAGGCGCATGGCGAGGAATGGCAGCTGATCATGCGCGGGGTGTATGAACTGCCGCCCAATCGTTGCCACAACTATGAGGTGCGCCGGCGGGTGGCGACCCGCTACATCTATCGCTGCCCTTGCCCGCAGAGTGACTTTCCGTTCACTGCACAGCGGCACAAGCTGGTGCACCAGGGGCGGCGGTATTTATGTCGGCGGTGTCGGGAGATTCTGGTGTACAGCGGTGAGACTCGGGTTGAATGATCCGGCTTGCCCCGCGAACAGGCTGGTACTGACACAAAAAAGGCGACCCGAGGGTCGCCTTTCTCATGCCTGCATCACACTCAACGAACCGGGACTTCAGCAACACCCAGGTCATCGGTCGGGGTGGTCAGTTCGAGTGGCGCGCCACCCGAAGCCAGCTCCGATGCCAGCTTGTCGTCGTCCATTTCCTTCACCCACTTGGCCACCACCACGGTAGCCACAGCGTTGCCGATCAGGTTGGTCAAGGCGCGGGCTTCGGACATGAAGCGGTCGATACCGAGGATCAGCGCCAGGCCGGCAACCGGCAGGTGGCCGACCGCCGACAGGGTCGCGGCCAGCACGATGAAGCCCGAACCGGTAACACCGGCAGCACCTTTGGACGCGACCAGCAGCACCAGCAGCAGGGTGATCTGGTGGGTGATGTCCATGGTGGTGTCGGTGGCCTGGGCGATGAACACCGCGGCCATGGTCAGGTAGATCGAGGTGCCGTCCAGGTTGAACGAGTAACCGGTCGGGATCACCAGGCCCACTACCGACTTCTTGGCACCCAGGCGCTCCATCTTGGCCAGCATGCGTGGCAGGGCCGACTCCGAGGACGAGGTACCCAGTACGATCAGCAGCTCTTCACGGATGTAGCGGATCAGCTTGAGGACGCTGAAGCCGTGGGCCCGGCAGATGCCGCCCAGCACCACCAGCACGAACAGCAGGCAGGTGATGTAGAAGCAGGCCATCAGGTAGCCCAGCTGCACCAGCGAGCCAACGCCGTACTGGCCGATGGTGAAGGCCATGGCGCCGAAGGCACCGATCGGGGCCAGCTTCATGATCATGTTGATGATGTTGAACATGACATGGGCGAAGCGGTCGATCAGGTCCAGCAGTGGCTTGCCGTAGCTGCCCAGGCGGTGCAAGGCGAAGCCGAAGATCACCGAGAACATCAGCACTTGCAGGATGTCGCCGTTGGCGAACGCACCTACCACGGTGTTGGGGATGATATTGAGCAGGAAGCCGACGGTGGTCTGCTGCGCGCCGGCGGCGGCGTAGGCGGCCACACTGCTGGCGTTCAGCGTAGTGACGTCGATGTGCATGCCAGCGCCCGGCTTGACCACGTTGACGACCACAAGGCCAATGATCAGGGCGATGGTGGAGACGATTTCGAAGTACAGGAGCGCATAGCCGCCAGTCTTGCCGACCGACTTCATGCTCTGCATGCCGGCGATGCCGCTGACCACGGTGCAGAAGATGATGGGCGCGATGACCATCTTGATCAGTTTGACGAAGCCGTCACCCAAGGGTTTGAGGGCAACGCCGGTTTCTGGGTAGAAGTGGCCGAGCAGAATGCCGATGGTGATGGCAACGATCACCTGGACATACAGGGATTTGTACAGCGGCTGACGTGTCGTCATGGCTAATTTTCCTCAAGTGTGCCGGCTTCACCCTTCCCAGGGTGTCGGGGCACCTGAATCGCTAACCCTCCTGCACCCGGAGGGATTTGTCGTTGTGTTCGAGCTGCCTGGGCAGGCCTCTGCCAACTCAGATAGCAAGGGCAATGCCAAAATGCCCACCAAGGGTGCAAAGCCCGTATTTGCAAGGGGCAAATGCCCAACGACAGTGCGAATCATCTGAAGAAAGATGGCGGATTTCCGCCCGGTGGCGGGATTTGTACAGGGGGCATGGCGGGAATCCGCCCAAACCTATGGATCAGTCGAGATGAAAGGTGATGCGGAAAGCCGCCCCGCCCAATGGCGAATCATCCAGGCTCAGCTCGGCGTCGTAGCTGTCGATGATGTCTTTGACCACCGCCAGGCCGATACCCTGGCCCGGGTGCTGACGGTCCAGCCGCTCGCCGCGCTCCAGAATCCGCTGGCGCTGGTCGGGCGGCACGCCGGGGCCGTCATCTTCGACGCATACCGTCAGTTGCCTGGGGGATTCTGCCAAGCTGACTCGAACGTGGCCAAGGCTCAGCCGATAGGCGTTTTCCAGCAGATTGCCGAGCAATTCCAGCAGCGCGCCCTGCTCCATCGGCACTTGCGCCTGGGCGGGCACCTCCAGCTGCACTTCGACGCGCTTGTCGCGGTAGACCTTGGCCAGGGTGCTGCACAGGCTCTCCAGCACCGGGCGCAGCTGCACACTGTGGCGCACCAGGCCGCTCTTGCGCAGGCTGGCGCGTTGCAGCTGGTAGTCGATTTGCTGGCTCATGCGCTCGATCTGGCTCTGCAGCACCCACGCCTGCTCACGCTCGCTATCGCGCTGCTGCATGCTCTCCCCCACGCCCTGCAGCACTGCCAGCGGGGTTTTGAGGCTGTGCGCCAGGTCCCCCAGTGAATCGCGGTAGCGCTGGCGCTGTTCCCGCTCGCTGCGCAGCAAGCGGTTGAGCGAACCGGTCAGGCGCAGCAGTTCACGCGGGTGTTCGGTGCTAAGCCCATCGCGCGCGCCGGCTTCCACTTCGTCCAGCTCGCGGCTCAGCCGCCGCAACGAGCGCAGCCCCCAGGTCAAGCCGGCCCAAAGCAATATGAGCAACGCCAGCAGGGCAGCGCCAAAGCCGAGGTAGAGTTTTTCGCGCAAGCCACTGAGGGTCTGCTTGTACTCGAGCACCGGCAGCAGGGCGACGATGCTGTAAGCGGCGCTCTGGCCACCGAGCAGCTTGATCTCGACGTCGTAGACGAAAAATTCTTCGCCGTCATCCTGATGCATGCGCGCGAATTCGTTGCCCCGCCCGTCATAGCGCGGCTGGTAATTGATGTGCTGGTCGGCGGTGGCGCGTGAGCGCCAGACCAGCTTGCCGTCGCGGTCAAATATATAGCCGAGCAGGCCGGTATACGGCAGGTTGTAACGCTCGTCCGGCAGCAGCTCAGGCATCTTCAGCTGACCATGCTCGATGCGTGCGGCGGAAATCAGCGTCGTCACGTCTGAAGCCAGGCGTTGTTCTATCGCCTCCTGC
This sequence comes from Pseudomonas sp. NPDC012596, assembly GCF_042902325.1. Lineage (NCBI taxonomy): Bacteria > Pseudomonadati > Pseudomonadota > Gammaproteobacteria > Pseudomonadales > Pseudomonadaceae > Pseudomonas > Pseudomonas sp. NPDC012596. The sequence continues at coordinate 66,069 of NZ_JBIBEB010000025.1, forward strand.
AGGGCCAGGCTGAAGGCCTTCTGCAAGGCGGGCAGCAGCGCCAGCATGAACAGCACCGCCAGCACCGCCGCCGCGAGCATCAGGCGCACCCGCAGCGAACGGATCATCGGCAGCGCTCGGTGAACAGATAGCCCAGGCCGCGCACCGTGTCGATCGGCTTGAAGCCTTGCTCGCCCTCAAGCTTGCGCCGCAGGCGACCGACCAGCACCTCGATGACGTTGGGGTCACGCTCCTCGTCGCCGGGGTACAACTGCTCCATCAGGCGTTCCTTGGCCACAACCTGCTGGTGATGACGCATGAGGTATTCGAGGATGCGGTACTCGTACGCGGTGAGCGCCAGCGGCTGCTGGTCGAGGGTTGCCTGTTTGCGGTTGAGGTCCAGGGCCAGGGGGCCTGCGGCGATGGTCGACTGGGTAAAACCGCTGGAGCGACGCAGCAGGGCATTGAGGCGCGCTTCGAGTTCTTCGAACTGGAAGGGCTTGACCAGATAATCGTCAGCACCGGCGGCCAGGCCTTCGACCTTGTCCTGCCAGTTGCCGCGGGCGGTGAGGATGAGAATGGGGAAGGTCTTGGCTTGGCTGCGCAGGCGGCCGATCAGCTCCAGGCCGCTCATGCCGGGTAGGCCCAGGTCGATCACGGCCAGGTCGAAGTGGAATTGCTCGGCTTGATACAACGCTTCTTCGGCATCGCCCACGGCTTCGACCACATGGCCGCTTTCGCCCAGGCGTGTGTAGAGGTGGTGCCTTAACAGGGCTTCGTCCTCGACCACCAGCAGTTTCATTGGGTTCTCCTTTTAAGGGGCCAGTGTGGGCCTTATCGCGGGCAAGCCCGCTGCTACAGAAACGCGCTTGCCCGCGATAAGGCCCGCACAGGATACCGCGCCCCTCAGAACTTGTAGTTCGCCGACAGGTAGGTTTGCGCGCTGCTGGTCAGGCGCAGGGTACCGTCTTTCGGCCCACCGCTCTCACCCACTTCGGTAGCCGCGTTGGTGCGCAGATAACGGTAGCCCAGCTCGACCGAGGCTTTGTCGGTAATCTCCTGGATCACACCGGCCTGCAGGCCGACAGCATAGCCATAATCGGTATCACGGCTGGCGCCGGGGGAATCCTGGGTCAGCTTGGTCATGCCCAGGCTGCCGCCACCGAACAGCTTGGTGGTATCGCCCACGGGCAGGAACACGTCGTAGCTGCCCAACAGGTTTTCCTGGCGCAGCTTGAGGCCGCTGTGGTCTCCCGAAACGTTGTCGTAGGTCATGTAGTAGCGACCCTGTTCATTGATTTTGCCCAAACGCACGCCCCAGGTGTCGTCTTTGCCGATGATGCCGTCGGCATTCAGGTTATCGGTATTGCGCTGCAGCAGGCCGGACTTGCGTACCTTGTCGCTGGTCTGGCCGTACGTGAGGCTGGCGAAATTGTCGTCGGCGGCCTGGGCGGTGGTGATGCCAGCGGCGCAGACGGCCATGGCGGCAAGCAGGGTGTTGAAGGTTTTCATGGTGTATTACTCCAGTTGAATGCGCTGTTTCGGTCTGGAAGCTAGAGTAAGCAGGACGCCCTGAACCGCGGCTGAACCCTGGCTGAACCTCGGCTGAACGAACCGTTTGCAAAACAAGGAGTAGTGAACATGCGTGCCCTGCTGGCTTTGACCCTGATGTGCAGCGCCGCTCTTGCCCAGGCGGCAGTAGTGACCCGTGAGATCCCCTACCAGGACGAGGAAGGCAAGCGCTTTGTCGGCTACTACGCCTATGACGATGCGCTGGACGACAAACGCCCGGGCATCGTCGTGGTGCATGAATGGTGGGGCCTGAACGACTATGCCAAGCGCCGTGCTCGTGACCTCGCGGCGCTGGGCTACAAGGCCCTGGCCATCGACATGTACGGCGATGGCAAGCACACCGAGCATCCTCAGGATGCCCAGGCCTTCATGGCCGAAGCGATGAAGGACCCGGCCGCAGCGGCCGCGCGCTTCGATGCTGGCCTTGAGCTGCTGAAGAAGCAGCCGAACGTCAACAAGCACAAACTGGGCGCGGTGGGTTACTGCTTCGGCGGCAAGGTGGTGCTCGACGCGGCGCGGCGCGGCGAAAAACTGGACGGTGTGGTGAGCTTCCATGGCGCCTTGGCCACCCAGACGCCGGCCAAGCCTGGTGTGGTGCGGGCCGACATACTGGTCGAGCACGGCGCGGCCGACAGCATGGTCACTGAGGAGCAGGTGGCGGCGTTCAAGGCGGAAATGGATGCGGCCAAGGTCAAGTATGAGTTCGTCAGCATTCCCGAGGCCAAGCATGGCTTCACCAACCCGGATGCCGACCGCTTGAGCCATGGCGAGCATGGCGGGCCGGACATTGGCTACAACAAGGCCGCAGACCAAAGTTCGTGGGCGGATATGCAGGCGTTCTTCAAACAGGTGTTCAAGTGAAGATCGCCAGGGCCGCTTTGCGGCCCATCGCCGGCAAGCCGGCTCCTACATTTATTGTGAAATCCTTCTGATTGCTGCGCCGTATCTGTAGGAGCCGCCTTGCCGGCGATGGGCTGCGCAGCAGCCCCATCTCCCACACAGCCACAACGGCTGGCACAATACCGGGCATGAACAGACTGCCTTCCTGCTGTGCCCCGCTCCAGCACCACTGGCCCCTGCCCCGCCCGCTGCCCGGTGCGGTGCTGGTCAGCTGCGCCTTCGACCCCAGCCACCTGGCCGCCGACGACTTCCAGCGTGCCGGCATCGTCCCCAGCGCCAGCCTGCAACGCTCGGTGGCCAAGCGCCAGGCCGAGTACCTGGCCGGGCGCGTCTGCGCACGCGCCGCCTTGCAGCACCTGGATGGCCGAGACTACGTGCCGGGTACCCATGAGGACCGCTCGCCGATCTGGCCCGCCGGCATCCACGGCTCGATCACCCACGGCAAAGGCTGGGCCGCCGCCGTGGTCGCCGCAAATGGCAGCGCGCACGGCCTGGGCCTGGACCAGGAAACGCTGCTCGACGACGAACGCGCCGAGCGCCTGATGGGCGAAATCCTCACCCCCGCCGAGCTGGCACGCCTGGACCGCAGCCAACTGGGCTTGACCGTGACCCTGACGTTCTCGCTCAAGGAAAGCCTGTTCAAGGCCCTCTACCCCCTGACCCGCCAGCGCTTCTACTTCGAGCACGCCGAAGTGCTGCAGTGGTCCGCCGATGGCCTGGCACGCCTGCGGCTACTCACCGACCTGTCGGCCGAATGGCACCACGGCGTCGAGCTGGAAGGCCAGTTCTGCATGCAGGACGGCCACCTGCTCAGCCTGGTCAGCGTATAGCGCTTACAGTGGCGCCTGCTCGCGTGGCCAGCTCAGGCTGAAGCAGGCACCGCCCAGGGCATCGCTGCGGCCCACCGTGGCCCGGCCAGCGTGCCAGTAGATGATCCGCCGCACGATCGACAACCCCAGGCCATGCCCGCCCGAGGCCCGCGTGCGGCTGTCGTCCAACCGGGTGAAGGGGGTGAAGATGCGGTCCCAGTAACCCTCCGGTATGCCCGGCCCGTCATCTTCGACATCGATGCGGCAGCGCTGCTGGCCCAACTGGTAGCTCAGGCGCACTTCGGAACCGGCATGGCGCAGTGCATTGCCGACCAGGTTCTGCAAGGCACGGTGCAGGTAGCGCGGCTCGGCCTCGACCCAGGCGCTTTCACCGTCCTGCAGGTGGCACTCACCGCGCACCAGCCTGACCTCTGCGTTCAGCGGCGCCAGTTCCTCGATCACCCGGCCCAGCAAGGCGTCCAGGTCGATGCGCTGGAACTTCAGCGCGGGCGCGCCCTGCTCCAGGCGGGCATAGGTCAGCATCTCGTCCACCAGCTTGTCCAGGTCCTGGATATCGCCGTCCATGCCGGCCAGGTGCTTCGCACGGGCCTGCTCGGTAGGCGCACTTTCGATCATCTCCAGCCCAAACCGCAAACGCGCCACCGGCGTGCGCAGCTCATGGGACACCGCCCGCACCAGTTCGCGCTGCATGTTCAGCGAGCGCTGCAGGTGTTCGGCCATGCCGTTGAACGCTGCTGCCAGCCGCCCCACCGAATCGGCGTCATCTGCCGGCACACGGGTTTCCAGGCTGCCCTGGGCGATGCGCGTGGCGGCGATTTCCAGCCCCGACACACGGCGTTCCAACTGGCGCACCAGCAAGTACACCACCAGGCCGATCAGGCACAGGCCAAGGAAGGCGATCAGCACCAGCAACTGCGGTGGGTATGGGTTGAGCTGGTACAGCGGGCCGATCTCCAGTACCCAGGGTGAACCCGGCACGCCGGCGAACACGCGGATCGAATCGCCATCCTTGCCCAGTGCCATGACCGTGTCGCCCTCTTCTACCCGGCGCCGCTGGTCATCGTCCAGGCCAACCCGCTCCAGGCGCTGCAAGGCGACGCCAAAACCAAAACCCTTACTCTGTTTCAACTGCTCAAGGCGTTGCTGCTGCTCGGTTACCGGGTAGCGCACCAGTTCATCGGTGAGCAGATAAAGGGTGGCACGCGCCAGCTGTTCGCTGACCTGCTTGACCTCGGCGACCAGCAGCACATCCTCCTGGCCGACCTTTCGCAGTACCTGCGCGGCGTGCGGCCCGGTCTTTTCCACCACCACAAGCCCCCGGTACAAACGCGCGCGCTGGCCGCCGTCGAGGGTGCGCGCCGACATGGGCTGCAAGTCCAGCGGTACGCCGAGCAGGCGCTCCCACATCAGCAACGAGCGTTTGCGTTCGGTTTCGTTCTGCTGGGCAAGGTTGTCGGCCATCAGGCTGAACGTGCCCTGCGCCAGGCGCTCACGGTGCTGGGCGGCGCGCACCTCGTTGACCAGGTGCAGGCTGAGCACGCCGAGCAGGGCCACCAGCACCAGCACCGCAAGCATGCCGCCGTAGATGCGCAGGAAGATCGAGTTGTTCATGGTGCATCGCCGACGAACAGGTAGCCCTTGCTGCGCAGGGTCTTGATCAGCCGTGGGTGGATCGGGTCGTCACCGATCTTGGGGCGGATCTTGGAGATACGCACATCGATGGAGCGGTCCTGGCCGTCATAGCCGACCCCACGCAAGGCGGTGAAGATCTGCTCGCGCGACAGCACCCGCCCGGCATTGCTCGCCAGCAGCCAAAGCAGGTCGAACTCGGCACCGGTCAGCTCGATCAGCTGTTCACCAAGCCTGGCTTCGCGCAGGCGGTTGTCTATGCGCAGCGCACCGAACGCCAGCTCCTGGCGTTTGTGATCTGCCGGTTCGCTGCGCCGCAGCAGGGCCTGGATGCGCGCCAGCAACAGGCGTGGGCGCACCGGTTTGCACACGTAATCGTCGGCGCCCAGGTCCAGGCCCTGCACCTGGTCGAGTTCATCGCTGCGGGCGGTGAGCATGAGGATCGGCCCGGGGTATTGGCCCCGCACGCGCCGGCAGATGCTCAGGCCATCCTCGCCAGGCAGCATCAGGTCGAGGACCACAAGGTCCGGCTGGCTGTCGACGATGCGCCGCGCAGCGCGGGCGCCATCGCCTTCCACCGCCACCTCGAAGCCGTTGGCCTGCAGGTATTCGGCTGTGAGTTCGGCGAGGCGCTGGTCGTCTTCGACGATGAGGATGCGAGGGGTGGGTTGGTGGTCCATGGCGTTTGGCCTTTTATTGTTGTGTCTTGATGCAGTTCGAGTCGCTTCGAGGTGCTTGTCGATAGGGTGTCGGCGTTCTCAAGATCGAGCGCCGCCCGCGGGGCGCTTGCCTTGGGATCTTCAGCGCCCTTGAGATCGAGCGCCGCCCGCGCGGCGCATCGCGGGCAAGCCCGCTCCTACATTTGTTGCAACGTGCCATGGCCTGATAGGCCATAGTTGTTAGCC
>NZ_JBIBEB010000026.1:0-59404 GCF_042902325.1 Pseudomonas sp. NPDC012596
GTGGGGTTTCCCCATGTGAGAGTAGGTCATCGTCAAGATTCATTTCGCAAAACCCCTATCTGCGCGAGCAGGTAGGGGTTTTGTCTTTTCTGGCCAGCTTCAACTGCGGGCTAACTCCGCCAGGTGAGCGGTAGCTTCTTCGCTCTTGAGCACCAACACATCGCCCTGCAGCGTATCCAGCACCACTTCGGAAGTATTGCCAATCAATGCTCCGGAAATACCGGTGCGTGCGACGGTACCAATCACGGTGACTACCGCATCGAGTTTTTTCTCGAAATGCGGAATCAGCACATCGGCGGGCCCTTCTTCGACATGCAGGCGCTCTTCGCTGATGTCATATTCCGCCTGGAACGCACGACACGCTTCCCGATAACGTTGGTCGATGGTCTCGCTGAGTTGATACACAGGGTCAGACGCCGACAACATAGGTGAGGGATGGGCACTGATGACATGTAGTTGGCCTTTGGCCAGGCCTGCAATCGCATACCCGTGATCAACGATGGCCGTATGCAGCCTGCGATGATCGTCGTCCTGGTTGCCGACATCCACGGCAGCAAGAACCACGCCACCTGTCCACGGGCGTTCGCTCTTGACCATCAGCACCGCGCAAGGGCAGAGGCGCAGCAGTTTCCAGTCGCTGGGTGTAAGCAGTGCCTTTTTCAGAGGATTGTCCGGTCGGTGCTCCTTGATCACCAACTCGCATCCCTCAGCCTGCTGCACATTGATGATCGATTCGTGCAAGGTGTCATGCCAGGCCTGTTCATGGCTGACATTGTCATACCCATCATCGTGCAATTGGCTGCTCAACAGGCTGAGTAATGCACTATGGTCGTGTCTCTTGTCGCACATCAGCAGATGCAGCCGGGCACCGGTCACCCCTGCAATCAGCTTGGCGCGGGTTAACGCGCGGCTGTGGGCATGATCAGGGTCGAGGACGACGAGAATGCTACGAACAGCTTGCATGGGCGTGAACTCCCTTGATGGTGGTGGCCAATGCCTGACTATAGTCGGCGCCCCTCGTGCCGGCGCTTGATGTATATCAAGCATAGTCACTGGCGCTCCCCATCGCCGCCGGTATAATCGCCGGTCCCGTCTGTTCTATGTGGTTGTACCTCTATGTCCCTGATCCCCGAAATCGACGCCTTCCTCGGCTGTCCTACTCCAGACGCCTGGATCGAAGCGGCGCTCGCCGACCAGGAAACCTTGCTGATCGACCACAAGAATTGCGAGTTCAAGGCCGCCAGTACGGCATTGAGCCTTATGGCCAAGTACAATACTCATCTTGACCTGATCAACATGATGTCTCGCCTCGCCCGTGAAGAGCTGGTGCACCATGAGCAGGTGCTGCGCCTGATGAAGCGCCGTGGCGTGCCATTGCGGCCGGTGTCGGCAGGGCGCTACGCATCCGGGTTGCGCCGGCTGGTGCGTGCCCATGAACCTGTCAAGCTGGTGGATACGCTGGTGGTAGGGGCATTCATCGAAGCACGCAGCTGCGAGCGCTTTGCTGCGTTGGTACCGCACCTGGATGAAGAACTCGGCAGGTTCTACCACGGCTTGCTGAAAAGCGAGTCGCGCCATTACCAAGGCTATCTGAAGCTTGCGCATCAGTATGGGGAGGAAGGGGATATTGCCAAGCGTGTGCTGTTGGTGCGCGAAGCTGAAGCTGAGTTGATTCAGTCTCCAGACCAGGAACTACGGTTTCACAGCGGTATCCCAATGGCGCAGGCCGCCTGATTTGCAGCAGGCGGCACCACGCAGGTCAGCTATCAGGAGCGGCGCCCCAGCAGCAAGCCTATCACCAGGCCAAAGCCCGCAGAAATCGCAACGGTCTGCCACGGGTGGCCGCCGATATAGTCATGGGTGGCTTCTACCACCGGTTGTGCTTTGGCGCGTACCTGGCCGGCGGCCTCACGTGCCTGGCGAAGTTTCAGGCTGACCTGGGCGCGCAGTGTGTCGGCCTCTTCGCCGACCAGGGAGGCGCTGTCGTTGAGCAGCTTCTCCGACTCTTCAATCAATGCCTGCAGCTCACTGAATACCTGATCCTTGATCTGATCGCTGTCGGTCAGTGCGGCAGTTTTTCGGGCCATGAACTCGTCCTCGTCGATGGGGTGGTTAAGCAATGGATGCCAGCGCGCCCGGAAAGTTGCGATGGCTTACCGAAGTAGCGGCGCCACGGTGTAATATAGCGGCCATTTTCAGCAGGCAGGCAGGTAGGTTCATGAGTTTCAATCTGGCCAACAGGAGCTTCGAGGAACGGGCACAGATCGAGGCGGAAAAGGCCCGGCTTTTCGAAATGTGGCAGAACAACTTGGGCAAGGCCAAGGCTGATGCTGCGCGGCTGATCTCGGAAAAACCACGTCGCAGGGGCAAGTGGGCCGAGTGGGTGCGTGCCGAGCTGGAAGGTATGTCGCCGCCTGAATACGCCGGCATGGTGCGCAGCGAGGTCAACAAGATGATGGCCGCCGCCAGCTCCAGCCGCTGAAGCAATTTAACCGCTCACCAGTTCAGGCTGCCGCCTTTGGGCAGGTCGAGCTTGCCCTCATCAGTGAAGCGCACGGTGCCCAACGGCCCGCCGGCCAGTTTGCCGCGCAGTACGTAGGGCATGCCCTGCAGCGATTCAAGCGTGCTCAAACCATAGGCCTGGCGCAGGAACGCGAAGGCTGTAATGCTTACCGGCACTACCACCACCGCTTCGCCGTAACGGCCGATATGGCCCTGCTGGTCACTTACCCCAGAGGCCAGCGGTTGGCCGTTCACCTCCAGATTGAGCGCTATGCCGTTGTAATCCACTGTTGCCTCATTAGGGTTCTGCACGCGCATCTTCACCGCCATGCGCATTTCCAGTTCCTGGCCGGCAAGCGGTTCGATGCCGATCACGCTGATATTGAGCGGGTCGCGCGGCTGAAACAGCGCGCAGGCATTGAGCCCAACGGCCATCAAGGTGACGATCAACAGTCGGGCGCAGCGTTGTAAGCGGGCAGTCATTGCAATGGACCTTACCAACAGAGTCTGACCTGCAGTGTGGCAAATGCACGGCAGCGTTGAAAGTGGCAGGGCTGCCCCGCGGCGTGAGCAACCCATCGCCGCAACCCACGGACAACTGACGGCAATCAGCCAAACACCGCCAAGAGGTCTTGCGCAAACGCTAGCTGAGCTTCCCCAGGCGTTTGCGCCCGATGCCTGGCCAGGGTAAACGGCACTACGAAATCCAGCGTAGTGTCCAGTGCCCTCAGCAACCCTTGGCGCTCCCAGCCCGCAGCGCAGTGGCAGGGCAGATAACCGATATGCCGCCCCGACAGGATGAACGTCAGCACACTCTCTATCTGCTCGGCCACTGCCATGCTGCGCCGGCTCTGAAACGGCTCGCCACCTTTGAGAAAGCGATAGGGGTGCCGTACCTGGTCCGCTTCCAGCAACTGTTCCCGCGTCACGTCCAGCGTGCCAAACAAGGCGTGCCCCTTGGCGCAGTACAACCGCTGGCGCTCCTCGAACAATGGCTGGTAGTCAAACGCTGCCTGTTTGCCAGAGAAATAACTGATGGCGTAATCCAGCCGCTGCTCCAGCAGCAGGCGCTCAAGTTCCGCCGGTGGCGCGCTGATCAGTTCCAACTGCACCGATTCCTCGCGCTCGCGAAAGCGGTTGATGGCAGACGCTAGCTGCAGGCTGACCGTTGCGTCCTGGTTCTCCGCCATGCCCACCCGCACCGTCCCCAGCAAACGCCCAGCCACACCATTGGCCTGCTGGCGAAACTGTTCGATGCTCAACAGCAAGCCACGAGCAGCCTCCAGTAGCAGCGCGCCTTTTTCGGTGAGATGAAAGCCGCGCTTGCCACGGCTGCATAGGCGATATCCCAGTCGCGCCTCCAGTTGCGCCATGCGCTGGCTGATGGTGGGCTGGCTCAAGCCCGAGACCCCTTGGGCGGCGCTGAAGCCGCCGGCCTCGACTACAGTGACGAACAGCCGCAACAGATGCAGGTCAGGGTCGTGCAGTTGTCCGAGCATCACATTGCTCCCGATGAATGTCAGCTTTGCAAACTTGTCATTCTTGCAATGTAACCCGGCTGGCATGCTGGCGGCATCCACCCATTAGCCGAGGTGTCCGTCATGCGTCGAATGTTGTGTCTGCTACCCCTGATCCTGGCCTTGCCCCTGCAGGCCGAAGAAAAGGTCGTCAACCTCTACAGCTGGGCGGATTACGTCGCCCCGCAAACCTTGCAGCGCTTCGAGCGGGAAACCGGCTACAAGGTGCGCTACGACACTTTCGACACCACCGAAGTCCTCGAAACCAAGCTGTTGACCGGTGGCAGTGGCTACGACGTGGTGGTGCCCTCGGCCACTGTGTTGGCGCGGGCGCTAAAGGCCAATGCCCTGCAGCCGCTGGATGCGCAGGCCATGCCTGGCTACGCCAACCTCGACAAAGACCTGCTGGCCAAACTTGCAGAAACCGACCCCGGCAACCGATATGCGGTGCCTTACACCTGGGGCACGCTGGGCCTGGGCGTCAATGTCGAGGCGGTGCGCCAACGCCTGGGTGATGTACCGCTGGACAGCCTGGACCTGCTGTTCAAGCCCGAGTATGCCAGCCGGCTCAAGGCGTGCGGCATCGCCATGCCCGACTCGCCGCAGGAGGTAATTGGCGTGGCCTTGAACTACCTGGGCAAGGACCCGTACAGCCAGGACAAGGCTGACCTTGCCGCAGCGCAGAACCTGTTGAACCAGTTGCAGCCTTCAATCAGCTACGTCGCCAACGGCCGGCAGATCAACGACCTGGCCAACGGCAGCGTGTGCCTGGCGTTGACCTACAACGGCGATGCGGCCATGGCCGCCGATCAGGCCCGCCGCGCGGGTAAGCCGTTCGAGCTGATCTACCGCATCCCCCGTGAAGGGACGCTGCTCTGGCAGGACAACCTGGTCATTCCCAAGGACGCCCCGCACCCAGAGGCGGCCCGCGCGTTCATCGCTTTCATGCTCAAGCCCGAATCGGTTGCCGCGCTGACCAACACGCTGTTCTTTGCCAACGCCAACCAGGCAGCAACGCCCTTGGTCGACGAGGCCGTGCGCAATGACCCGGATATCTACCCCCCGGCCGCGGTGCGTGAGCGCCTGTTTGCCGACCGCAGCATGGCGCTGTCCGACCTGCGCCAGCGCAACCGCCTGTGGACGGCATTCCGTACTCGGCAGTGACCAATAACGACAAAGGAGCCCGACCGTGGAGCAAGCCCTGAGCAACGACCAAGCGATGACCCGCGACAGCCTGTATGGCACCGCTGCAGAAAGTACCTACGCCGGTATCACCAGTTTCGCTCGCCGCCGCTACAGCCGCGACCTGCGCGGGGTGGATGTGGTGGTCAGCGGTGTGCCGTTCGACACCGCTACCAGCAATCGCCCTGGCGCCCGTTTCGGGCCACGTGCGATCCGCGCTGCCTCGGTGCAGCAGGCCTGGGCGCGCCACTGGCCATGGACGTTCGACCCGTTCGACCATCTGGCCGTCATCGACTACGGCGATTGCGCGTTCGACAGCGGCACCCCGCAATCGGTACCGGACAGTATCGAGGCCCACGCCACGCATGTGCTCGAGGCGGGCTGCGCCATGCTCACCCTCGGCGGCGACCACTTCATCAGTTATCCGCTGCTCAAGGCCCATGCCCGGCGTCATGGGCCACTGGCACTGATCCATTTCGATGCCCACAGCGACACCTGGCCGGACGAGGAGGGCAAGCGCATCGACCACGGCACCATGTTCTGGCACGCCGCCCGCGAGGGCCTGGTGGACCCGTCCTGCTCTGTGCAGATCGGGCTGCGCACCACCAATGACGACACCCAGGGTTTCGCCGTTGTCGATGCCCGACAGGTGCACCGCCAAGGCTCAGAGGCGGTGATCGCGTCGATCCGCCAGCGGGTTGGCGAACGGCCTGTGTACCTGACCTTCGACATCGACTGCCTCGACCCCGCCTATGCGCCAGGCACCGGCACGCCCGTGTGCGGCGGGCTGAGCACGGTGCAGGCGCTGGAGATACTCGGCGGCTTGCGCGGTATCAACCTGGTAGGTATGGACCTGGTAGAGGTGGCACCGGCCTATGACCATGCCGACATCACCGCACTGGCCGGCGCCACCCTGGCCATGGAAATGCTGTGCCTGTATGCGGCGCGGCACAAGGTCGATGTCCCTGGCTGATCAGTGGGGCCGCATGGCTGCCCCCGCAGGTTCATACTGAAACATCAGGAATCGCATTCACACTTTTGCCGCGAACCCCTAGCGCCTTAGGCTATCCAACGCATGAGGCGCGCCTTTTCGTACATGAGGTGAAGCATGAATCTGACATTTCCAACCCTGGCCATCGGTCTGTTGCTGTGCTTGCCGGCACACGCGGCGCCCGTGCACCCCCTGCAACTTGCCGCCAGCAACAACAATCCCTACAACAGCCCGATCCAGCGCGCCAACCCCAATAGTCGCCAGGGCAGCGTGCAGGCCGCGCCGCCGGTGCGTGGCCCTTCGACCGCTCCTATTCAGCGCACACCGTCCCTGGACAACCGCGGCATCGGCAACGGCGACAATCTGCGCCGCCAGCAGCAGGCCCCCAATCTGGAACCCATCCGGCCACCGCGCGACACCCAACGTGCGCCTTGAGCCCCTCATCGAAAGGAATCATCAATGATCAGATTCACCAGGCTGACCACGCTGGCTGCTGCCGCACTGCTGCCACTACTTGCACACGCTGCCGCCGAGCAGCAGTTCCCGACCGAGGAAGGGCAGATCACTGTCAGCACCGTGGCTGATGGCCTGCGCAACCCGTGGGCGCTGGCATTCCTGCCGGGTGGCAAGGACATGCTGGTCACCGAACGCCCCGGCAACCTGCGCCTGGTCAATGCCGAAGGCAAGGTGGGGCCACCTATCAACGGTGTACCCAAGGTCTGGGCAGAAGGCCAGGGCGGGCTGCTCGACGTGGTGTTGTCACCTGAGTTCGCCAAGGACCGTACCCTGTACCTTTCTTATGCCGAAGCGGGCGACGATGGCAAGGCTGGCACTGCAGTCGGCCGTGGGCAATTGTCCGAGGACCGCGCCCGCCTGGAGAACTTCAACGTGATCTTCCGCCAGCAGCCCAAACTGTCGGTCGGCAACCATTTCGGCTCGCGGCTGGTGTTCGACCGTAACGGCTACCTGTTCATCGCCCTGGGCGAGAACAACCAACGCCCTACCGCCCAGGACCTGGACAAGCTGCAAGGCAAGATCGTGCGTATTCTGCCCGATGGCGAAGTGCCCAAGGACAACCCCTTCGTTGGCAAAAACAACGTACGACCGGAGATCTGGTCCTTCGGCCACCGCAATCAGCAAGGCGCAGCGCTCAACCCCTGGACGGGCAAGCTGTGGACCCACGAACATGGCCCACGTGGCGGTGATGAGATCAACATTCCGCAAGCGGGCAAGAACTACGGTTGGCCGATCGCCACGCACGGCATCAACTATTCGCTGCTGCCGATCCCCGAAGCCAAGGGCGAACACGTCGACGGCATGGTCGACCCGCACCATGTCTGGGAAAAATCGCCGGGCATCAGCGGCATGGCCTTTTATGACAGCCCGACCTTCAAAGCGTGGGATCACAACCTGTTCATAGGTGCACTGGCCACTCAGGAGTTGATTCGGCTGCAGCTCGAGGGGGACAAGATCGTCCATGAAGAGCGCCTGCTGGGGGACCTGAAGGCGCGTATTCGTGACGTGCGAGTTGGGCCGGACGGTTACCTGTATGTGCTGACCGATGACAAGGACGGCCTGTTGCTGAAGGTTGGACTGAGCGAGGGTTGAAGCCGGTTGCCGGCGACACGGCCGATGATGATAATGCCGCATGACGCTCGATCCCAGCTCGCTGTACAACAAGGCCCTTATTGACCAAGGCTACGTGCCCGACCCGGCTCAAGCCCAGGCCGTCAGCGCCCTGCAAGCCTGCTTCGAGGCCATCGAGCGCGGGCGTACAGCCCAGGGCATCTACCTTTGGGGCCCGGTCGGGCGCGGCAAGACCTGGCTTATGGACCTGTTCCACCGTTGCCTGAGCATCCCGGCCCGGCGCCAGCATTTTCACCATTTCATGGCCTGGGTGCACCAGCGCCTGTTCCAGCTCAACGGCACCGCCGACCCGCTGCAAGCGCTGGCCCGCGAACTGGCCGGGGACATTCGCGTGCTGTGCTTCGACGAGTTGTTCGTCAGCGATATCGGCGACGCGATCATCCTCGGCCGCTTGTTCCAGGTACTGTTCGATCACGGGGTGGTGGTGGTCGCCACCTCCAACCAGCCGCCGCAGCAGCTGTACCGCGACGGTTTCAACCGCGAGCGTTTCCTGCCGGCCATCAGCGCCATCGAGCGGCATATGCAGGTGCTTGCAGTGGCGGGTGAGCAGGACCACCGGCTACACCCTGGGGCCGCATGCCAGCGCTATTGGGTAGCTGAAGCGGGCAAGGCAGGGGCGCTTGCAGCGGTGTTCGCGCAGCTCAGCCCTGATGAGCCGGGCAGTGCAGAGCCCTTGTCGGTAGGCCCACGGCAAATTCAAGTGGTCAGGCACAGCCCGCAGGCGCTCTGGTGCCGTTTCAGCGACCTTTGCGAGCAACCACTGGCCGCCATGGAATTCATGGCGTTGTGCGACCGTTTCCCGGCGATTCTGGTCGAAGGCATACCTGCGTTGAGCGGCCAGCCGCGTGCCGGGCGAATTGCCCGTGGTACCGAGGATGGTGCTGCACGCGTGGAGGCGGGCGATCGCCAGGTGCCGGCCCTGTCACCCAAGGATGATGCCGTGCGGCGTTTCATCGCCCTGGTCGACGAATGCTATGACCGCAAGGTCGCGTTGTACCTGGAAGCGCAGGTACCGCTCGAAGCGCTCTACACTCAAGGGTATCTGGCGTTCCCGTACCAACGGACCCTGAGCCGGCTACGGGAGATGCAACTGCAACGCTTCGCTTGAAGGAGTTGCCTTATGGAGCCGCTGTCACATCATCTGCTGACCCAGGCCTACAACAATGGCTGGGCCAATCACCGCCTGTACAAGGCGTGCCTGCAACTGACCCAGGACGAGTTCGTCGCCCCGCGTTGCAGCTTCTTCCCGTCGATCAAGGCCACCCTCAACCATTTACTGACGGTGGACTGGTTCTACCTGCATATGCTCGAGTGCGAGCAGCGTGGCGAGGCGCCAGAGCCTGATGGCGAGCGGTTCTTCGACCCGGAACAACCGTTTGCCACGTGTACCGACCTGCATGCCCAGCAGGCCCAGGCCGACCGGCGGCTGATCACCTACTGCAGCGCGCTGCATGACGACCAGTTGGCCCGCTATGTGAGCATCGTGCGGCCCGACCGCGTGCAACGCGAACAACGTGTGCGCCTTCTTGCGCACCTGTTCGAGCACCAGGTTCATCACCGTGGCCAGGTGCATGCGATGCTCAGCGGCACGGCGGTGCGGCCACCGCAGCTGGATGAGTTTTTCTGCGAGGAGGAAGCTGTGTTGCGGGTAGGGGACTTTGCCGAGTTGGGCTGGAGCGAAGGGCAAGTCTGGAAGCACCAGGGGCCGCGCTGACACAAACTGCGCAATACATGTGGGGGCGGCCTTGTGTGGCGAATGGGGCGCAAAGCGCCCCCTGGCGGAGTTACTGCGCCAGCCACTCGATCAGCGTCTTGTTGAAGCGCCGTGGTTCTTCGATCTGCGGCGCATGCCCCATGCCCTCGAACGTCACCAGCTCACCCTGCGCAATCAGCTTGGCGACCTGCGGCCCCAAATCCTTGTAGTGGCCCAACCGCGCCTTGACCTCCGGCGGGGCAATATCACTGCCGATGGCGGTTGTGTCCTGATCACCGATCATGAGCAAGGTCGGCATCTTCAAGTCCTTGAACTCGTGGTACACCGGCTGGGTGAAGATCATGTCGTAGATCAACGCCGAGTTCCACGCCACCGCTTTGTGCCCTGGGCCTTTGTTCAGCCCTACCAGCATCTGCACCCAGCGCTCGTATTCAGGCTTCCAGCGCCCCGCGTAGTACGTCTTGCGCTCGTACTCGCGTACGCCCTCGGCATCGAGCTTGAGTTCGCGGGCATACCATTGGTCCACCGTGCGGTACGGCACGCCCAGGGCCTTCCAGTCCTCCAGGCCAATGGGGTTGACCATCGCCAGGCGCTCGACCTGCTGCGGGTACATCAGCGCGTAGCGGGTAGCCAGCATGCCGCCGGTGGAGTGGCCAAGGATGACCGCCTGCTTGATGCCCAGCTGTTCCAGCAGGGCATGGGTGTTGTCGGCCAGCTGCTGGAAACTGTACTGGTAGTAGTCCGGCTTGCTCGATGTGCAGAAGCCGACCTGGTCTGGGGCGATGACCCGGTAGCCAGCCTCGCTCAGCGCGTCGATCGTGGTTTCCCAGGTGGCGGCGCAGAAGTTCTTGCCATGCATCAGCACCACGCTGCGGCCATTGGCTTGGCCTTTGGCCGGCACATCCATGTAGCCCATCTGCAGGCGCTGGCCCTGGGACTGGAAGTCGAAATGCTTGAGGGGGTGAGGGTAACTGAAGCCTTCGAGCTGTTTGCCGTAGGTGGGCGGTTCGGCGGCGATGGCCGGGGCGCCGACGAGGCAGGCCAGGGCCAGGGCGGTTGCGCGCAGCATAGGGGCACTCCATGTAGGACCATGTAGGAAAGGGCGACTTTAGCAGCCGGTGAAGCTCCTTAAACGTTAAAGGTGTTACCAGGCATGAAACCAGCCCAGCGTAATCACGGCCACGACGATGTAGCGCCCGCCCTTGGCCAGGGTCACCAGCAACATGAAACGCCAGAACGGCTCACGCATGATCCCGGCAATCAAGGTCAACGGGTCGCCAATTACCGGCATCCAGCTCAGCAACAGCGACCACTGCCCCCAACGCTGGTAACGCTGCTGTGCGCGTTCCAGCTGCCCGGCGCTGAACGGGAACCAGCGTTTGTCACGCCAGTGCTCGATGGCCCGCCCGAGCAACCAATTGGCCACCGAGCCCAGCACGTTGCCCAAAGTAGCGACCAGCAACAGTGTCAACCAGGCGTCCGGTTGCTTTAGCAGCAGGCCAACCAGCACTGCCTCCGATTGCAGCGGCAGCAACGTAGCGGCGCCAAAGGCGCTTAGAAACAGCGCCCAGAGGCTGAGCATCAGTAAGTGGCGACCACGGTGTCCTGGCCGTCCTGAGTCACCCCGATAACCTGATAGGCATCCTTGTGGTCACCCATTTCCATGCCTGGCGAACCCATCGGCATGCCTGGCACGGCCAGTCCCTTGAGGTCGCTGCGCTTGGCCAGCAGGCGCACCTGTTCAGCCGGCACATGGCCTTCGACGAACTTGCCGTCGATCACCCCGGTGTGGCACGACGCAAGGCGCGGCGCCACGCCCAGGCGTTGCTTCACGGCGCTCATGTTCGGCTCGACATGGTCATTGACGGTGAAACCGTTGTCGCGCAGGTGGCTGATCCAGGCTTTGCAGCAGCCACAGTTGGGGTCGCGGTACACGTCGATGGTTTCCGCGGCCTGGGCCAGGCCGGTGATGGCCAGCAGGCCGAAAGCGATCAGGTGTTTATGCAGCATGGTCCAGGCACTCCTTCAGAAACGCAGACGCACGCCTGCGACCAGGCGGGTCTGACCAAGGTCTTCACCGTCCTCTCGGGCCTGGTCGGCGCGGTTACCGTGCAGGCGATTGAAGCTTACCCCGACATAGGGTGCGAAGCCGCGGGTTATTTCATAGCGCAGGCGCAGGCCGACCTCACTGTCGGCCAGCCCCGAGCCTTGCTCGCGAGCGGCATCGTCGTGGCCGAAGAAGTTGGCTTCCAGGGTGGGCTCGAGGCCCCAGCGATTGCTCAGCAGCATAGCGTAGGCAGCCTCCAGGCGCAGCGCGGTCTGTTGCCGCTCCCCTGCGTAAGCAGTGGCCTGCAGCTCCAGGCCGTACAAAGGCGTGCCCTGGATGCCGAACGCCGCCCAGGCCTGGCCACTGGCAGGCTTGAAGTCCTGGCGCAGGCCAGCGACAAGCTCCCACCAGGGGCTGATCGCATGGCCCCATAGCGCCTGCAGCTCGGCTTTGTGCATCTTGCCCGCTTCTCGTTCGCCTTCGCTGCGTAGCCACAAGCGGTCGATATCGCCGCCGACCCATGCCGTGGCGTTCCAGTTCAAGGCGTTGCTGCTCTCGAAGTGCTGGTACTCCAGTTGATCGACGATCACCGCCCAGTTGAGGGCGCGATCATGCACCCGATGGCCGGGCAGGGGTGGGAACGCGGACTGGCGGTCGGCGTCTGTGATCACGGGCAGTGGTGTGCTTGGATGGCCGGTCGGCGCAGCGCCGTGGTTCATCTGGCTGTGGTCCATGAGCACCTTACCGTGGCCCATGTGGTCCATGCCAGCGGCCATGGCCCGTACGCTGGCCAGCAGCGCGAGCAGTGCGACGCCGTTGACGACGCGGCGGTGGTTGCGTTCATTCATCGACCCGTACCTCGCGGAACATGCCAGTTTCCATGTGGTAAAGCAGGTGGCAGTGGTAGGCCCAGCGGCCCAGGGCATCGGCGCTGACGCGGTAGCTGCGGCGGCTGCCGGGCGGGATGTCGACGGTGTGCTTGCGCACCATGAAGTGCCCGTGCTCGTCTTCCAGATCGCTCCACATGCCATGCAGGTGGATGGGGTGGGTCATCATCGTGTCGTTGACCAGGGTGATGCGTACGCGCTCGCCGTATTTCAGGCGCAAGGGGGCGGCATCGCTGAACTTGACCCCGTCGAACGACCAGGCGAAACGCTCCATGTGCCCGGTCAGGTGCAGTTCGATTTCCCGCGAGGGTTCGCGGCCATCCGGGTCGGGGTAGGCACTGCGCAGGTCGGCATAAGTTAGTACCCGACGACCGTTGTCGCGCAGGCCGATACCGGGATCGGCCAGGTTGGGCTGGGGGGCCATGGTCTGCATGTCCACCAGCGGATTGCCAGTTTCGCTGGCCGGGTGCTGCTGCATGGCGGTCATCGTTGGGTGATTCATGCCGGGCATTTTGCTGTGGTCCATGCCGGTCATGGCCGCCATTTCGTCGTGGCCCATGTCGGCCATGCTCAGCATGGGCCTTGGGTCAGGATGCGGTACTGGCGCCTGCAGGCCGCTGGCGCGGGCCAGGGTTCCGCGGGCATGGCCGCTGCGGTCCATGCTCTGGGCATACAGCGTGTAGGCGGGCAGATCGCCCACGGTCACCAGCACGTCATAGGTCTCGGCCACGGCGATGCGCAGTTCGTCCACGGTCACCGGCGTCACCGGCAGGCCGTCGGCGGCGATCACCGTGAGCTGCAAGCCGGGGATGCGGAAATCGAAGTAGGTCATCGCCGAGGCGTTGATCAGCCGCAGGCGTACGGTTTCGCCGGGCTGGAACAGGCAGGTGAAGTTGCCGTCCGGTGGCTGCCCGTTGAGCAGATAGGTGTAGGTGGCGGCGCTGATGTCGGCCAGGTCGGTGGGGCTCATCCGCATGCGCGCCCAGCCCAGGCGTTCGTCGACGGTAGTGCCCCAGCCGTGTTGCGCGACGTCGTCGATGAAGTCGCCAAGCGTGCGCTTGTGGTAGTTGAAGGCATCGGACTGCTTTTTAAGGGTCGCCAGCAACGCTTCCGGCGCCTGGTCCGACCAGTCGCTGAGCAGCAGCACATGGTCGCGCTGGTAGCGGTGGGCTTCAGGCTCGCGTGGCTCGATGACGATTGCCCCGTACACCCCGGCCTGTTCCTGCAGGCCGGAATGGCTGTGGTACCAATAGGTGCCGCTCTGGCGCAGGGTGAAGCTGTAGAGGTAGTCGCCACCGGGAGCGATGCCGGCGAAACTCAGGCCGGGTACGCCGTCCATGTTGGCGGGCAGGAGGATGCCGTGCCAGTGGATCGACGTGTCCTCGGCCAGCCGGTTGCGCACGCGCAGGGTCACTGTGTCGCCCTCGCGCCAGCGCAGCAGCGGTCCAGGCAGGCTGTTGTTGATGGTCACAGCGGTGCGCGGGCTGCCGGTGATGTTCACCGGCGTCTGACCGATGAACAGCTCGAAGTGCCGGCCGGCCAGTTCACGGCCATGCGAGGCGTGTGCCAAGGGGCGCCACAGGCCCAGGCCCGCCAGTGCGGTGGCGGCGCCCAGACCCTGGACGAAGGTGCGGCGGTTAGGGTTGCGCAACATGGCGTGGCCTCTTGCGAAAGAACCACGATCCTCGCCTGCCACGCCTGTCAGTCAGCTGAGCTGCACATTACAGTCCTGTCAGGCGGCCGGCTCGTCGTGCCCCAGGTCACGCATCAGCAGGCCATGTTCCAGCGACACCTGTTCGGGGATCGGCAGGTACACCACGTGCCCGTCGCCCGGCGCCACGTCGATCGGCTGCTGCTGGCGGCCGTACAGGTGGTGCAGGTCGAAATGGTAATTGCCACGTGGGGTCATCAGCTCCAGATGATCGCCCACGGCGAAGCGGTTCTTCACCTTGACTTCGGCGCGGCCGTCCACCCGTACACCGGTCAGTTCGCCGACGAACTGCTGGCGCTCGGACATCGAGTTGCCCCGCAGGTAGTTCTGGTATTCGTCGTGCACATGGCGGCGCAGGAAGCCTTCGGTGTAACCGCGTTGCGCCAGCGACTCGAGGTTGTCCATCAAGGCCATGTCGAACGGGCGCCCGGCTGCGGCGTCGTCGATGGCCTTGCGGTACGCCTGCACCGCACGGGCGCAGTAGAAGTGCGACTTGGTGCGGCCCTCGATCTTCAGGGAGTGTACGCCCATGGCGGCCAGGCGCTCGACGTGCTGGATGGCGCGCAGGTCCTTGGCGTTCATGATGTAGGTGCCGTGTTCATCCTCGAACGCCGGCATCTCGGTGCCCGGGCGGTTGCTCTCGTGCAGCAGGAACACCTGCCCGGTCGGCGCACCCAGCCCCAGGGTCGGCTCGACCTCGCGCACGATGTCCCCGGTGGCGTTCTCGGTGGCCGGGGTGGCTTGGTACTTCCAGCGGCAGGCGTTGGTGCAACTACCCTGGTTGGCATCACGCTTGTTGAGGTAGCCCGACAGCAGGCAGCGGCCGGAATAGGCCATGCACAGGGCTCCATGGACAAACACCTCCAGCTCCATGCCGGGCACCTGCTGGCGAATCTCCTCGATTTCGTCCAGTGACAGCTCCCGAGACAGGATCACCCTGCTCAGGCCCAATTGCTGCCAGAACTGCACGCTGGCCCAGTTGACCGTGTTGGCCTGCACTGACAGGTGCACGGGCATGTGTGGGAAGTGCTGGCGCACCAGCATGATCAGGCCGGGGTCGGACATGATCAGCGCATCGGGCGCCATTGCAATGATGGGGGCCAGGTCCTTGAGGAAGGTCTTGAGCTTGGCATTGTGCGGCGCAATGTTGACCACCACGTAGAAGCGCTTGCCCAGTGCATGCGCCTGCTCGATGCCCAATGCCAGGTTGGCGTGGTCGAATTCGTTGTTGCGCACCCGCAGGCTGTAGCGCGGCTGGCCGGCATAGACCGCATCGGCACCATAAGCGAATGCGTAACGCATGGTCTTGAGGGTGCCGGCAGGGGCCAGCAATTCGGGCTTGGCGGGTAGCTTCATATGCGCACCGGTGCAAAAAGCGCGGATCCTATGGCCTGGCCGCCCAGGGCATATTGATTTGAATCAACGGAGCGACGGCACTTTTATGAATACGCCGTGCACTAACGTTCAGGACACTTGAGGAAAATCCATGAACCAAACCGCTTTGCAGAACAAAGCCCTGGCAGTGCTGCTGGCGCTGGTGACCATCGCCTTCGGCTGGATCCTGCTGCCGTACTATGGCGCCATCTTCTGGGCGGTGATTCTTGGCATCCTGTTCGCGCCGTTGCAGCGCAATTTGCTCATGCGTTTTGGCCGACGGCGCAACGTGGCGGCCGCCGCTACCTTGCTGGTGTGCCTGCTGGTGGCGATCTTGCCGGTGATCATCACTAGTGCCCTGCTGGTGCAGGAAGGCGCCACGCTGTACCAGCGTATCGAAAGCGGGCAACTGGACATCGCCGGCTATGTCGAGCGCGGCATGAACATGCTGCCCCCATTCTTGCAACACGGGCTGGACAGCATGGGCGTGGGCAACCTCGACGGCCTGCGTGACAAGATCACCAAGTGGGCAACCCAGGGTAGCCAGGTGCTGGCCAGCCAGGCGTTCAGTTTTGGCCAGGGTACCTTCGAGTTCCTGGTGAGCTTCGGCATCATGCTCTACCTGTTGTTCTTCTTTCTGCGCGAGGGGGCGGAGGTGGCGCGCCGGGTACGCCTTGCCATACCACTGCCGGAACACCAGAAGCGCCGGCTGCAGCTGAAGTTCAACCGGGTGGTGCGGGCAACGGTCAAAGGCAATGTGCTGGTGGCGATTACCCAGGGGGCGCTGGGTGGTTTCATCTTCTGGGTGCTGGACATTCCCAGCGCGCTGGTCTGGGCGGTGCTGATGGCGTTCCTGTCGCTGCTGCCAGCGGTAGGTGCCGGGATCATCTGGGCGCCGGTGGCGGCTTACTTCCTGCTGACCGGGGCGATCCTCCAGGGGGCGATTCTGACTGCCTTTGGCGTGCTGGTGATCGGCCTGGTGGACAACGTGCTGCGGCCCATCCTGGTGGGCAAGGATACGCGGATGCCCGATTACCTGATCCTGGTCTCCACCTTGGGGGGGCTAGCGGTGTTCGGGCTCAACGGCTTCGTGATCGGGCCGCTGATCGCGGCGTTGTTCATCTCGAGCTGGGGGATTTTCGCAGCGACCAAGCCGCAGGTGCAATTGCCTCAGTAGGGGCTGCGAGACGGCCCCTGGGCATTTGACTAGCGGAAGCTGTACGACACACCGGCGTACACTCCAAACCCTTCACCGGGCGTCGAGCGGGCAATGTCCTGACCGGCATCGTTGTACCCCGGCGTCACCGTCGCGGCATAGCGTTTGTTGGTCAGGTTGCGCAGGTCCAGCCATGTCTGCCAGTCCTGCTTCGGCGAGTCCCAGCCCAGCCGTGCGCCCAGCAGCGCATAGGCGTCGGCGTGGTAACTGTTGGCGTAGTCCACCTGCACCTTGGAGGCCATCTGCGTGTTGACCCCGGCGTAGAAGCCGCTTGGCCAGTCGTAGCGCAGTTCGGCCTGGTAATAGTGCATGGGGATGCCTGGCAAGCGGTTGTCGCCAAACGTGTCATCGTCGCGGTAGTGGAAATCACTGAAGGTGTAGGCCTGGCGCAGGCTCAGCTTGCCTGTGCCGGGGCGCTCCCACAGCGTACTGTCCAGCCCGGCTTCAACACCCTGGTGCACGGTAGCGCTGGCATTGAACTCCTTGGCCGGTTGGCCTTGCACGATTTCCACGGCCAACAGTTCGTGGCGTACCTGCGAGTAGTACCAGGCCAGGTCCCATCGCCCCAGCACCGAATCGCCGCGTGCGCCCAGCTCCAGCGTGGTGGCGGTCTGGTTCTGCATCTCGATCGGCTGCGTGGCGACCGTGGAGCTCCAGATCAGCGACCACGGGTGTGGCGGCTCGACGGACCGGCTCAGGTTGCCATACACCTGCAGTTGCGGGCTGAAGTCATAACGCAGGCCCAGGCGTGGCGCGTAGTCCCAGTCGTGCTGGCTGACCTTGCCGCCCGTGGCGGGGTAGGTGACGTCGCTTTCTCGGCGGGTGTAGATCATCGCCAGGCCGGTGGTCAGCCACAGGTCCGGGACCAGCTCCAGGTCGTTGCCCACATGCAGTACGGTGTCCGACCCCTGGTAGCTGAAGTCGCGGCTGCGCGCTCCGAAGTTGTCGCCGCTGGTACGCGCAAACTGCGAGGCACCACTGTTGGGCAGGTGTTTGGTGGTGCGCCAGCCGAGGGTGGTCTTGCTCTCGTGCCCGAGCAGGGTGTCGCGGCGCGAGTAGTTCAGCGTGCCGCTGACATCGGTGTAGGCAACCTTCAAGCGCATCGGGCCTTCGCGCAGGTCCATCGGGAAGTCGTGATAGACCAGCCCGGCTTCCAGGCGGGCATCGTCCTCGAGGTAAAAGGTGGTCTTGTTGGCCACCCAGGTACTGCCCGGTTGTGGCCGGCTGTCGTCGCGCGCCAGGTAGGCCGCGTTGGCAGCACGCGGGTCGTGCTTGATCTGGTCCTTGGTTAGGCGCCCGGCCAGGTCGTTCTCGGTTTCCCGGTAGCGCAGGTAGAAGCGGGTTTCCAGGTTCGGGTTAAAGCGGTAGCCGACATTGGCAGCAATACCCTTGGCACTGCCGCTGCTGTGCGCCTGATAGCCGTCGTATTCCGAGTCGGTCAGGGCCACGTAGTAGTCGAGATTGCCCAGCACCTGACCGGAGCTGATGTGCCGGTGCTGGTAACCGCGGCTGCCGACTTCGTAGCGCACCTGCAGCGGCGCGGCGTCGTAGCCGGTGTGGGTGACGTAGTTGATTGCGCCGCCCAGCGCCAGGGCACCCTGGTCGAAACCATTGGCCCCGCGCAGCACTTCGGCGCGGCTCAACCATAGCGGTTCGAACAGCTCGTAGGGCGTACCGCCCGGGCCAGTCAACGGCAGGCCGTCGAACATCGTGTACACCCCGGAGCCGTGGGCACCCGGCGCGCGGTTGATGCCCGAGCCGCGGATCGACAGTTTGATGCCGTCGTTGCCCGCCGATTGGGCGAATACGCCGGGTTGGTAGGCCAGCACGTCCTGGTTGCTGGCCACCCGGCCTTGCCCGACGCGTTGCATGTCCACCAAGTTGCTGGCACCAGGTAGCTCGCGTAGGCGCTCGCTGGCGGCTGTCAGGTCGTTCTGCTCCTCATCGGTGATCAGCACCTGGCCCAATTCGACCGCGGATGCCGCCAGGGCGGGCTGGGTGGCAGCAAAGGCAGCCAGCAGGCCAAGGCACGACGATGGGGGAAAAACGGAACGCATTGTACGACTCCAGGCGAAAGACGAATGGACAACGGCGTTGAGACGAGCGAAATGCCGCTTGGAGCACGAAGAAAGTCAGCAAATGTTGAATGGCTTTCGTCAGACGGTTTTGTACGAAAGTTCTTTACACGCCGCACCGGTGGAGCGGGGCGACATGCGCTTCGTAAGGTGGCAGCAGATCGGCAGCGATGCCTCGCTCAATCACCCGTGGAGTACAAGCATGACTGACAACGCACGACACCCACAGCAACCCCCGGCGGATGCCCCGGTTCGCCTGACAGCACGCGAACGGCAAGTGCTGTTGTGGTGTGCCTACGGCAAGAGCTCGTGGGAGATTGGCCGGATCCTTGAATGCAAGGAGTCGACGGTGAACTTCCACGTGTCCAACATCTTGCGCAAGTTCGACGTACCTACACGGGTGGCGGCGGTAATCAAGGCTATTCGCTACGGCATGCTGGCCGAGCAATGAAGAGGTGAGGTATGCGCAAAGACCCTCGGTTACCGCGTTATGTAGACAGCCATGACCCGTTCTGGCCACGGGTGGACCTTGGCAGGCTCCGTGAGCGCCTGAACCTGACGTGGCCGGTCAGTGAGGCCGCCCTGGAAGTGGCCGCACGTTGTGCCGCCATCGATGCAGCACGGGAATTCGCGCGCTGGCGAGCGGTGCTGCGAGAGCGGGGCTACAAGCGTCTTGAGGATGTGGCCGGGCATGACCAAGGCCGCGCATTGCGGGTGTGCTACATCCGCTTTGTCGAGGCCGCAGTCATGTACAGCCTGGGCGCGAGCTCATGTCTGCCCATTATGCGTCGGGGGGCTGCTCATGCCTGAGGCATCTGTTATCGACCGCTTGGCCGCGGGGCTGATTGAACTGCTAGGCATGGATGGCAGCGTGTTGTTTGCCGCGCTGCTGGGGGCTTTGCTGGTGGGCGCGGCGCGCGACCGGTTGATCACCAATGCCACCAGGCGCCTGACGCTGGGCAAGAAGCTGTTGCTGGTCTTCGTGACCGTGGGGGTGGGCCACCTGTTCGAACCGCTGGTGTCGTCATTGGCGCCCTTGCTGACCCGTGGCATGGCGGCATTCGTCGCTGCCGTGGTGGTGATCCCCATCAGCCTCAAGGTCATGGTCTGGCTGGATACGCTCGACCCCCGCGAACTCATCCAGCGCTGGCGCCGTCGAGGTTAGCCGCTGGTGGCTTTGGGCAGGTGGCTGGTCAGCTCGCTCAATAGCTGTTCCAGCTGCTGGATGCGTTGCTTGTCCTTGATGAGCAGCAGGATGGCCTGGCGATCAGCTGGGGACAACGTGCGCAGCCTGTCGAGCATGTCGAACTCCCAGCCTGCCTCACTTTGGCATGCCGGGCGTTGTTCCCCTTCGCCCAACAGCAACCAGTCCAGTGAGCACGTATGTTGTCTGGCTATATCTATGCAAATTGAGTATGGAACGCTGTCGCGAACTTTCCAGCTGCTCAGCGTCTGCGGGCTGACCGATAACGCACGAGATAGCTCGGCATCAGTCTGCGCACCAGTGAGAAGCTTAAGGCGCGTGAGCACCGCAGCAAGTACGTGAGTACTCATAACATATATCCATGACTGGTTTAATGATATTCCATGGGCTTAAACTACTCGTTATGAATACAGCCCTGCGTTTTAAGGAGCACTTCTGCAATGAGAACCATCAAATTGAAGAATACACCCACAGTTGCAGCCAATACTGACACACAGGTTGGCCTGGGCAATGCTAGCAGGTACTTGCCGTGAGTACTTACAAGCTGGTTTGCCCGCATTGCCACAGCCGGATGCGCATACGCACGAGCGAAGGGCGCCATATTTTCCTGCGTATCGCTTATCTGCAATGCACCACCGAGGCGTGCGGCTGGTCAGTACGCGCCGAATTCGAAATGACCCATGAACTGTCCCCTAGCGGGATGCCCAATCCGGAAGTGTACCTGCCTTCAGCCAACGGTGATTTGCGCAAGGCCGCCCTGCCTGGGGCAGGCCAGGCCAGCTCGGTTGAGTGAGGCGTCACTGGGGGCAGGCAGAAATTGCGCAGATAAAAAAACACCCCGCCTAGGCGGGGTGTTTTGTGTTGGCGGGGCAATCAGCCGATCAGTTGCAGCCCGGCTTGCTGGACCATTTCCAGCAACGGTTGCGGGTACACGCCGAGCACAAAGGCGAGGATGGCGATGGCCAGCAGCATGACGCCGCCGGTGCGCTGTTCCCACTTCAGCGGGGCATCGTGGCGACGCAGGTTTGGTTCGACCAGGTACAGGGTGACCATGACGCGCAGGTAGTAGTAAACGCCGATGGCGCTACCGATCACCAGCGCACCGACCAGCCACCACAGGTGCGATTCGACACCGGTGGCGATGATGTAGAACTTGCCGATGAAGCCTGCGGTCAGCGGGATACCGGCCAGCGACAGCATCATCACGGTCAGTACGGCGGTCAGGTACGGGCGGCGCCAGAACAGGCCGCGGTACTCGTACAGCGCATCGGCGTCACGGCCGCCGTAAGGCGAGGACATCAGGGTGATTACGCCGAATGCGCCGAGGCTGGTGATCACGTAGGTGACCAGGTACACGCCCATGGCTTCCAGGGCCAGCCCCTTGCTCGCGACCAGGGCAATGAGCAGGTAGCCGAAGTGGGCGATGGACGAGTAACCGAGCAGACGCTTGAGGTTGCTCTGGGTCAGCGCCAGCAGGTTGCCGATCAGGATCGAGGCAACCGCGATCACAGCCAGCACGGTGCTCAGCACGCCGCTGCTGGCAGCTGGGGACAGCATGAACAGGCGCACGACCACGGCGAATACCGCCACCTTGCTGGCGGTGGCCAGGAACGCGGCCACCGGCGCCGGGGCGCCTTCGTACACGTCCGGGGTCCACAGGTGGAACGGTACCAGCGACAGCTTGAAGGCCAGGCCCACCAGCATCATGCCCAGGCCTAGTTGCGCGACCAGGCTTGGCATGTTGGTGGCTGCCAGCACTTTGCCGATCTGGTCGAAGCTCAGGCTGCCAGCATCGGCGTACAGCAGTGCCATGCCGAACAGCAGGAAGGCAGAACCTGCAGCCGACAGCACCATGTACTTGATGCCCGCTTCCAGCGAACGCTTGTTGAAGAAGGCATACGCCACCAGGCCGTAGACCGGCACCGACAGCAGCTCCAGGCCGATGAACAGGCCGGCCAGGTGGTTGGCGCTGACCAGCACCAGCCCACCGAGTGCCGACATCAGCAGCAGCAGGTAGAGCTCTTCACGGTTGCCCGGGAAGCCCTTGGAGCCTTCGCCCAGGTAAGCGTGGGCAAGCGTGACGCAGGCCAGTGTGGCCACCAGGATGATCGCCATGTACAGGCAGGCGAACTTGTCGATGGTGATCAGCGGGGTAACCGCCAGCGGCGCGACCTTCAGTACCGGCAAGATCGACAGCAAGGCCAGGTTCAGGCCCACGGTGGACAGCAGGAAGGTCTGCGAGTGGTTGCGCTTCCAGGCGATCGCCAGCATCACCACCACCGTGGTGATGGTGGTGATCAGCATCGGCGCCAATGCGATGAAGTGTTGAGTGGTGAATTCCATAGCGCTCTTACCGGGCCGAAGCGAGTTGAGTGAAAGCGGAACCGAGCCACTGCTGCACACCACTCATGGTGGCGGCAGAAGTGTCGAGGAACGGCTGCGGGTACACACCAAGCACGATCAGCAGCACCGCCAGGCCCAGCACCATGATCATCTCGCGGCCGTCCATGCCGGCCAGCACGGTGTCACTCTTGCTTGGGCCGAAGTAGGCGCGGTGGATCATGATCAGCGAGTAGACGGAGCCGAAGACCAGGCCGGTGGTGGCGATCACGGTGATCCATGGCACGCTGGCGAAGCTGCCGATCAGGATCAGGAACTCGCCGACGAAGTTGCCGGTGCCGGGCAGGCCCAGGGAGGCAGCAGCGAAGAACAGGCTGATTGCAGGCAGGTACGCGATGCGGTGCCACAGGCCACCCATCTGGCGCATGTCACGGGTATGCAGGCGCTCGTACAGCTGGCCGGACAGGATGAACAGCGCAGCGGCCGACAGGCCGTGGGCCAGCATCTGGATCACCGCGCCTTGCAGGGCTTGCTGGCTGCCGGAGTAGATACCGATCAGTACGAAGCCCATGTGCGAAACACTGGAGAAAGCGATCAGGCGCTTGATGTCGGACTGCGCGAACGCCAGGAAGGCACCGTAGAAAATACCGATCAGGCCCAGGGTCATGGCGATCGGCGCGAACTCGGCCGAGGCGTTCGGGAACAGCGGCAGGGCGAAGCGCAGCAGGCCGTAGGCCGCAGTCTTCAGCAAGATACCCGCCAGGTCCACGGAACCTGCGGTCGGCGCCTGGGCGTGCGCATCAGGCAGCCAGGAGTGGAACGGCACCACCGGCAGCTTCACCGCAAAGGCGATGAAGAAGCCCAGCATCAGCACGTACTCGACGCCAGCTGGCAGCTCGGCCTTGAGCAGGTCGCTGTAGTTGAAGGTGAGCACGCCGGTGGTGTTGTAGTTGACCAGCACCAGGCCAAGGATCGCCACCAGCATGATCAGGCCGCTGGCCTGGGTGAAGATGAAGAACTTGGTCGCAGCGTAGATCCGGGTCTTCTTGCCGTCTGCAGAGCTGTGACCCCAGAGCGCGATGAGGAAATACATCGGCACCAGCATCATTTCCCAGAAGAAGAAGAACAGGAACAGGTCCAGGGCCAGGAACACACCGACCACGCCGCCGAGGATCCACATCAGGTTGAGGTGGAAGAAGCCGACGTGGCGCTGGATCTCTTTCCAGGAGCACAGTACCGACAGCACACCGAGCAGGCCGGTCAGCAGGATCATCAGCAGCGACAGGCCGTCCAGGGCCAGGTGGATGCTGATGCCGAAGCGCTTGATCCACTCGACTTTGTATTCGAGTGCCCAGGCAGGTTCGGCGCCCGGAGCAGGGGCCAGGGTGTAGTCGCCGGTGCCCCACAGATACAGGCCGATGCCGAGCAGCAGGGACATGGTCAGCAGCGCGATCCAGCGTGGCAGGGTGGCGCCGAAGCGCTCACCCAGCCAGCACAGGAAGCCGCCGATGAAGGGGATCAGGATCAGCCAAGGCAAAATCATGACGGGTTGGTTTCCTTTGGCAAAGTCGCAAGATTCATAGTCATACCGCAGCCACTACCACAGCACCGAGTACCAGCACGGCGCCGACGGCGATCGAAGCGGTGTACCAGCGCAGCTGGCCGGTCTCGGTCTTGCTCATGGCGACGTGGCCACCACGTGCCATCCGAGGGATCAGGCCGATGCTGCGGTCAACCGGGTCCTTGCGCAGGATGTGGCTGATCAGCAGGTAAGGTTTGACGAAGAGCTTGTCGTAGATCCAGTCGAAGCCCCAGGCGGCGAACCACCAGGCCGACAGGACGCGGCCGATGCCGCTGTTGGCGACCGCGCTGACGAAGCGGCGCTTGCCCAGGAACAGCATGGCCGACAGCAGGATACCGGCGATGGCGATGGCGCCCGAGGCGATCTCCAGCGAGTGCTTGGCGTCACCGCCAGCATGGCCTGCGCTTTCAGGCAGCACACCTGCCAGCGGTGGGGTGATCCAGGCGCCGATGAAGGTCGACAGCACGATCAGCACGCCCAGTGGCAGCCAGTGGCTGATGCCGTGGCCGGCGTGGGCTTCGGTCTTGGCTTCGCCATGGAAGGCGATGAAGATCAGGCGGAAGGTGTACAGCGAGGTCATGAACGCACCGACCAGGCCAGCGTACAGCAGGCCGGTGTTGCCGCTGGCGAAGGCTTCCCAGAGGATCTCGTCCTTGGAGTAGAAACCGACGGTCACGATCGGCAGGGCCGCCAGGGCGGCGCCACCGACCACGAAGCTGGCGTAGGCCAATGGCAGTTTCTTCCACAGGCCGCCCATCTTGAAGATGTTCTGCTCGTGGTGGCAGGCAACGATCACCGCACCGGAAGCAAGGAACAGCAGGGCCTTGAAGAAGGCGTGGGTCATCAGGTGGAAGATCGCCGCGTCCCAGGCACCGACGCCCAAAGCCAGGAACATGTAACCGATCTGGCTCATGGTCGAGTAGGCGAGGATACGCTTGATGTCGGTCTGTACCAGCGCGGCGAAGCCGGCCAGCACCAGGGTCACACCGCCGACTACGCCGACCAGGTGCAGGATGTCCGGCGCCAGCAGGAACAGGCCGTTGGTACGGGCGATCAGGTACACGCCCGCGGTCACCATGGTTGCGGCGTGGATCAGTGCCGAAACCGGGGTAGGGCCTGCCATCGCGTCGGCCAGCCAGGTCTGCAGCGGCAGCTGGGCCGATTTACCGACCGCGCCACCCAGCAGCATCAGGGTCGCCAGGACCATCCAGGTGTCACCTGCCTGGAACTTCTGCGGTGCCAGCACCAGCAGTTCCTGCACATTCAGGGTACCCAGCTGGGCGAACAGGATGAACAGGCCGATGGCCATGAACACGTCGCCGATACGGGTGACGATGAAGGCCTTGAGTGCTGCGTTACCGTTGTTGCGGTTGCTGTAGTAGAAACCGATCAACAGGTACGAGCACAGGCCCACGCCTTCCCAGCCGAAGTAGATGAACAGCAGGTTATCGCCCAGCACCAGGAACAGCATGCTGGCGATGAACAGGTTGGTGTACGAGAAGAAGCGCGAGTAGCCCGCTTCGCCACGCATGTACCACGACGCGAACAGGTGGATCAGGAAGCCTACGCCAGTGACCACGCCGAGCATGGTGACCGACAGGCCGTCCACGTACAGGGTGAAGTTCGGCGCAAAGCCGTCCACCGACATCCACTGCCACAGCAGCTGGCTGTACGCGCCGCCTTCAGGCGGGGCGACGTTGAATTGCCAGATGACGTAGGCGGCTGTTGCGGCCGAGAGGCCGACCGAGCCGACGCCGATCAGGGCAGACAGGTTCTCCGAGAACCGCCCGCGCGAGAACGACAGCAGCAAGAAGCCGATCAGGGGGAAGACGAAAGTCAGGAAGATAAGGTTCATCCGCGCATCTCACTGGCAGCATCGATGTCGAGAGTGTGGAAGCGGCGATACAGCTGCAGCAGGATCGCCAGGCCAATGCTGGCCTCGGCGGCTGCCAGGCTGATCACCAGAATGAACATCACCTGGCCGTCGGGCTGGACCCAACGGGCACCGGCGACGACGAACGCCAGGGCAGAGGCGTTCATCATGACTTCCAGGCTCATGAGCACGAAGAGGATGTTGCGGCGGACCATAAGGCCAACCAGACCTAAGCAGAACAGGATGCCAGCGACCGCCAGACCATGCTCGAGAGGGATAGCACCCATGATTTACTCCTTCGCCTCGTTGCGGCCCAGGTGGAAGGCGGTGACGGCTGCAGCGAGCAGCAGCATCGAAGCCAGTTCGACCACCAGCAGGTACGGGCCGAACAGGCTGATGCCCACTTCTTTCGGGCCCACGGTGGTGCCGCTGATGCCGGCACCGCTCGGGGTGACGAACAGCACGTACAGCAGCTCCAGCAACAGCAGGGTGCCGAGTATCACCGGCCCCGCCCATATGCCGGGCTTGAGCCAGCCACGTTCCTGGGCGACCGAGGCCGGCCCCAGGTTGAGCATCATTACCACGAACACGAACAGCACCATGATGGCGCCGGCGTAGGCGATCACTTCCAGGGCGCCGGCGAACGGCGCACCCAGGGCGAAGAAGATCATTGCCACGGAAATCAGCGAAATGATCAGGTAGAGCAGGGCGTGCACGGGGTTGGTGCCGGTGACCACACGAAGGGTGGAAACCACGGCGATCCCGGATGCGAAGTAGAAAGCGAATTCCATCTTTCTGTCCTTATGGGAGCAAGCTCTTCACGTTGATCGGCTCGGCTTCGTTCTGCGCAGAGCCTTTCGGCTTGCCAGCGATCGCCATGCCCGCAACACGGTAGAAGTTGTAGTCAGGGTTCTTGCCGGGGCCGGAGATCAGCAGATCTTCTTTCTCGTACACCAGGTCCTGACGCTTGAACTCGGCCATTTCGAAATCCGGGGTCAGCTGGATCGCGGTGGTCGGGCACGCTTCCTCGCACAGGCCGCAGAAGATGCAGCGCGAGAAGTTGATGCGGAAGAACTCCGGATACCAACGACCGTCCTCGGTCTCGGCCTTCTGCAGCGAGATGCAGCCAACCGGGCAGGCCACCGCGCAGAGGTTGCACGCCACGCAGCGCTCTTCGCCATCGGGGTCGCGGGTGAGGACAATACGGCCACGGTAGCGCGGCGGCAGGTACACAGCTTCTTCGGGGTACTGCAGGGTGTCGCGCTTGCGGAACCCGTGGGAGAACACCATGGCCAGGCTGCGCAGCTGTGTGCCGGTGCCCTTAACGATGTCGCCGATATACTTGAACATGGGTCAAATCCTCACTGGGCCGCGACGGCTGGCGTGTTGTAAAGCACGATCGCAGCGGTCACCAGCAAATTGATCAGGGTCAGCGGCAGGCAGAACTTCCAGCTGAAGTCCATCACCTGGTCATAGCGTGGGCGCGGGATCGAGGCGCGCAGCAGGATGAACAGCATGATGAAGAACGCGGTCTTCAGCGCGAACCACAGGAACGGCACTTGCGGCAGGATGCCGAACGGGCCGTGCCAGCCACCGAAGAACAGGGTGACCAGCAGCGCCGAGATGAGGATGATGCCGATGTACTCACCGACGAAGAACATGCCCCATTTCATGCCGGCATACTCAATGTGGTAGCCGTCGGCCAGTTCCTGTTCCGCTTCCGGCTGGTCGAACGGGTGACGGTGAGTCACGGCGACGCCAGCGATGAAGAAGGTGCAGAAGCCGAAGAACTGCGGAATGATGAACCACAGGTTCTGGGCCTGGTATTCAACGATGTCGCGCATGTTGAACGAGCCCACCTGCACCACCACGCCCATCAGCGCCAGGCCCAGGAACACTTCGTACGACACGGTCTGTGCCGAAGCACGCAAGCTGCCCAGCAGGGCGTACTTGTTGTTCGACGACCAGCCGGCGAACAGCACCGCGTAGACCGACAGGCCGGCCATGGCGAAGAAGAACAGCAGGCCGATGTTCAGGTCGGCGACGCCCCAGCCCGGTGTGATCGGGATGATCGAGAAGCCGATCAGCAGCGCGCTCATGGCCACGACCGGCGCCAGGGTGAAGATCATCTTGTCGACGAAGGGCGGGTTCCAGTCTTCCTTGAAGAACATCTTCAGCATGTCGGCAGCGATCTGGAACATGCCGAACGGGCCGACGCGGTTAGGACCGTAGCGGTCCTGCCACCAGCCCAGCAGGCGGCGCTCGACGAAGCTGAGCAGCGCACCGCAGACGACGACGGCCAGCAGCACCACGATGGCCTTGACGACCTGGATGATCACATCGATCACTTCGGGGGTGAACCAGCTCATTGTGCTGCCTCCTGCAGGCCTTCGACGGATGCACCGAAGATGGCAGGCGGAATGCCGGCCAGGCCTTTCGGCAGCGCGACCAGGCCAGCGCCCAGCTCTTCATTGATGCGCAGCGGCAGGCGCAGGGCCACACCGGCGACGTTCAGGCTCAGCAGGGCACCTTCGTTGACACCCAGGCGGTCGGCTTCGGACTTGGCCAGGGCCACGTAGGCAGGCTGAATGCGCTCTTGCACCGGAGCGGCGCGCGAGGAGTTTTCTTCGCTGCCGAACAGGTGGAAGAACGGCACGGCGGTCCAGGTGCCACGGGCCGGGTTGAAAGCACCCGGGATGGCGTTGAACCAGTTCAGGCGATCGCCTTGCGATTCGATCAGGCGCACGCCCGGGTCACCGGCACGCAGGTGGCCACCGACCTCGTCCTGGAACTTGTTCCAGGCTTGCGGCGAGTTCCAGCCCGGCGACCAGGCAAACGGCACTTGCTGGCGCGGTTCAACGGAGCCCGAGTAGCCTTCCATCGAGAAGGCGAACGCGGTGTCCTTGTCTTGCGGGGTACGCGGTTCGTGCACGCTGATGTTGGCGCGCATGGCGGTACGGCCGGAGTAGCGCAGTGGCTCACGCGCCAGCTTCATGCCCTTGATGCGGAATGCGGCGCTGGGTGCGGCGTTGACGATACTGGCCAGTTGCGGCGCGGCTTCGGCGCAGGCGCTGGTGACGTGGTCCAGCTGGGTCCAGTCGACCGGCTTGTTCAGCAGGGTGGCACGCAGGGCGTGCATCCAGCGCCAGCCTTCATGGACCAGGATGCTGCTGTCCAGGTACTGCGGGTCGAACACCTGGAAGAAGCGCTGAGCACGGCCTTCCTGGCTTACCAGGGTACCGTCGCCTTCAGCGAACGACGCCGCTGGCAGCACCAGGTGGGCGCGTTCCAGCGTAGGGGTGTGGGAATGGTCGGCGACGATCACCACCTTGGCGGCAGCCAGCGCGGCATCGACCTTGGCGGCCGGCACGCGGGTGTACAGGTCGTTTTCAAGGACCACGATGGCATCGGCTTTGCCGCTGATGACTGCGTCCAGCGCCGCATCGACCGACTCGCCACCCATCATCGCCATGCCCAGGCTGTTGGCCTCAGGCACGACCAGGCTCAGCGAACCGTTCTTCTCGCGCAGCTTCAGGGCCTTGGCGATGTTGGCGGCGGCTTCGATCAGCGCCGGGTCGGCCAGGGAAGTACCGGCGATGACCAGTGGGCGCTTGGCCGCCACCAGGGCGTCGGCGATGCGCTGGGCCAGGGCCTTGGCTTCTTCGTCCAGGCCGGCTACTGCGGGTGCGCTCGGGTCGATGGCATGGGCCACGGCGAAACCGATGCGGGCCAGGTCCGCCGGAGCTGCGTGTACGCACTCTTCAGCCACGTCGTCCAGCTTGGTTTCAGCCAGCGAAGCGATGAACAGCGGGTACAGCGCATGCTGGCCGATGTTCTTCACGGCGGCGTCCAGCCAAGGCTGCACTTTCATGGCTTCGGCCATGGCCTCGGCCTTGCCTTTGGTGGCCTGGCGCACGGACAGCGCCACACGGGCGGCGGTCTGGGTCAGGTCTTCACCGAGCACGAACACGGCGTCGTGGTCTTCGATGTCGCGCAGGGTCGGTACCGGCAGCGGGCTGTTGTTCAGCACGTTCAGGGCCAGGCGCACACGGGCCAGTTCGCCTGCTTCCATACCGCAATAGAAGTACTCGGCGCCGACCAGCTCACGCAGGCCGTAGTTGCTTTCGAGGCTGGCGCGTGGCGAGCCGATACCGACGATGGTGCGGCCGCGCAGCAGGTCGGCGGCCTTGTCCAGGGCGGCGTCCAGGCTCAGCTTGGTGCCATCGGCCAGGCGTGGTTGGCGCGGGCGGTCAGTGCGGTTGACGTAGCCATAGCCGAAGCGGCCACGGTCGCACAGGAAGTACTGGTTGACCGAGCCGTTGAAGCGGTTTTCGACCCGACGCAGCTCGCCGTAGCGCTCGCCCGGGCTGATGTTGCAGCCGCTGGAGCAGCCGTGGCAGATGCTTGGGGCAAACTGCATGTCCCACTTGCGGTTGTAGCGCTCGGAGTGGGTCTTGTCGGTGAACACGCCGGTCGGGCAGACCTCGGTCAGGTTGCCGGAGAACTCGCTCTCCAGCACGCCGTCTTCAACGCGGCCGAAGTACACGTTGTCGTGGGCGCCGTAGACACCCAGGTCGGTGCCGCCTGCGTAGTCCTTGTAGTAACGCACGCAGCGGTAGCAGGCGATGCAGCGGTTCATCTCGTGGGCGATGAACGGGCCGAGGTCCTGGTTCTGGTGGGTACGCTTGGTGAAACGGTAACGGCGCTCGTTGTGGCCGGTCATTACCGTCATGTCCTGCAGGTGGCAGTGACCGCCTTCCTCGCACACCGGGCAGTCGTGCGGGTGGTTGGTCATCAGCCACTCGACGACGCTGGCGCGGAATGCCTTGGACTCGTCATCTTCGATGGAGATCCAGGTGCCGTCGGAGGCAGGGGTCATGCACGACATGACGATACGACCACGGGTGTCGTTCTCGTCGGTGTACTGCTTGACCGCACACTGCCGGCAGGCGCCAACGCTACCAAGCGCCGGGTGCCAGCAGAAATAAGGGATGTCGAGGCCGAGTGACAGACAGGCCTGTAACAGGTTGTCTGCACCGTTGACTTCGAGCGCTTTGCCGTCTACGTGGATAGTGGCCATTGTTCAAAGTTCTTCGTTGGCCCGCGTGAGCGGGCGTGGCTAATGGAAATCTGTACGCCTGCGGCCCGCCACGATTCGTTCGGGCCGGCCTGCAGGCTGGCGGGTGGCACGGACCACCCGCAGCTCATCTTGTTATGCGCCGACCACGATCGGCCCGCTCGGCACTGGCTTGGCCAGGTTCGGGCGCAGGGCGTCGGCAGCACTGGCTGGCGCGACACCGGCCTCGAACTCGGAGCGGAAGTATTTGATGGCACTGCCCAATGGCTCGACGGCACCCGGTGCGTGAGCACAGAAGGTACGGCCTGGGCCGAGGAAGTTGACCAGACCCAGCAGGGTCTCGATGTCTTCGGCGCGGCCCTGGCCGTTTTCCAGTGCGCGCAGCATTTTCACGCTCCACGGCAGGCCGTCACGGCAGGGTGTGCACCAGCCGCACGATTCGCGGGCGAAGAATTCTTCCATGTTGCGCAGCAGTGAGACCATGCTGACGCTGTCGTCGACCGCCATGGCCAGGCCAGTACCCATACGGGTGCCGACCTTGGCGATGCCACCGGCGTACATCTGCGCATCGAGGTGCTCGGGCAGCAGGAAGCCGGTACCGGCGCCGCCTGGCTGCCAGCACTTGAGCTTGAAACCGTCACGCATGCCGCCGGCGTAGTCTTCGAACAACTCGCGGGCGGTTACGCCGAATGGCAGTTCCCACAGGCCTGGGTTCTTCACCTTGCCGGAGAAGCCCATCAGCTTGGTGCCGTGGTCCTCGCTGCCTTCGCGGGCCAGCGACTTGTACCAGTCGTTGCCGTTGGCGACGATGGCCGGCACGTTGCACAGGGTTTCGACGTTGTTCACGCAGGTCGGCTTGCCCCACACGCCGACGGCGGCAGGGAAGGGCGGCTTGGAGCGCGGGTTGGCGCGGCGGCCTTCCAGCGAGTTGATCAGTGCGGTTTCTTCACCGCAGATGTAGCGGCCGGCACCGGTGTGCACGAACAGCTCGAAGTC
This sequence comes from Pseudomonas sp. NPDC012596, assembly GCF_042902325.1. Classification (NCBI taxonomy): domain Bacteria; kingdom Pseudomonadati; phylum Pseudomonadota; class Gammaproteobacteria; order Pseudomonadales; family Pseudomonadaceae; genus Pseudomonas; species Pseudomonas sp. NPDC012596. The sequence continues at coordinate 31,936 of NZ_JBIBEB010000026.1, forward strand.
AAAGCCCGAACCGAGGATGTTCTTGCCCAGCAGGCCTGCGGCCTTGGCTTCGTCGATGGCGCGGTTGAGGTTTTTCGCTGCGGTGGTGTATTCGCCGCGCAGGAAGATATAGCCGCGGTAGGCCTTGAGGGCGCGGGCGCTGATCAGCATCCCCTCGACCAGCAGATGGGGCTGTTGCTCCATCAGCATGCGGTCCTTCCAGGTGTTCGGCTCCATTTCATCCGCGTTGCACAGCAGGTAGCGAATGTTCATGGATTCGTCTTTGGGCATCAGGCCCCACTTCACGCCAGTGGGGAAGCCCGCGCCGCCGCGGCCCTTGAGGCCGGAGTCCTTGACCGCCTGAACGATGTCGTCCTGCGACATCTGCGCCAGCGTCTTGCGGGCAGCGGCGTAGCCGTTCTTGGATTCGTATTCGGCCAGCCAGACCGGCTCGCCGTCGTCACGCAGGCGCCAGGTCAGCGGATGGGTTTCGGCCGAACGCGCGATGCGGTTGGCCGGGCCGAAGGAAGTAATGGTCATACGTAACCCTCCAGCAGTTTGGTAACGCCAGCAGGCTGCACGTCGCCAAAGGTGTCGTCGTCGATCATCAGCGCCGGGGCCTTGTCGCAGTTGCCCAGGCAGCACACCGGCAGCAGGGTGAAGCGCCCGTCAGGCGTGGTCTGGCCAAGGCCGATGCCCAGTTCGCTCTGGATCTGGCTGACCACCGACTCGTGGCCGCCGATGTAGCAGACCATGCTGTCGCACACACGGATGATGTGGCGGCCAACCGGCTGGCGGAAAATCTGGCTGTAGAAGGTGGCGACACCTTCAACGTCGCTGGCAGGGATGCCCAGCACGTCGCCGATGGCGTGAATGGCGCCGTCCGGCACCCAGCCACGTTCCTTCTGGACGATCTTCAAGGCTTCGATGGACGCCGCGCGCGGGTCCTCGTAGTGATGCATTTCGTGCTCGATGGCCGAGCGCTCGGTTTCGCTCAGCGCGAAACGGTCTGTCTGGATAAGCGTGCTGTTCATGCTTAGCGGTCCACGTCAGCCATAACGAAGTCGATACTGCCCAGGTACGCAATGAGGTCGGCGACCATGCTGCCTTTGATCACCGAAGGGATCTGCTGCAGGTGCGGGTAGCTCGGGGTGCGGATCCGGGTGCGGTAGCTCATGGTGCCGCCATCGCTCGTCAGGTAGTAACTGTTGATGCCCTTGGTCGCCTCGATCATCTGGAACGACTCGTTGGCCGGCATGACCGGGCCCCACGAGACTTGCAGGAAGTGCGTGATCAAGGTTTCGATGTGCTGCAGGGTGCGCTCTTTCGGCGGCGGCGTGGTCAGCGGGTGGTCCGCCTTGTACGGGCCTTCCGGCATGTTGCGCAGGCACTGGTCGATGATGCGGATACTCTGGCGCATCTCCTCGACACGGACCATGCAGCGATCGTAGGCATCGCCGTTGTGGGCCAACGGTACTTCGAACTCGAAGTTCTCGTAGCCGGAGTACGGGCGTGCTTTACGCAGGTCGAAATCGCAACCGGTGGAACGCAGGCCGGCACCGGTGGTGCCCCATTCCAGCGCTTCCTTGGTGTTGTAGGCGGCAACGCCGACGGTACGGCCCTTGAGGATGCTGTTCTGCAGGGCAGCCTTGGTGTATTCGTCCAGGCGCTTGGGCAGCCACTCGACGAAGTCCTTGACCAGCTTGTCCCAGCCGCGCGGCAGGTCGTGGGCGACGCCACCAATGCGGTACCAGGCCGGGTGCAGGCGGAAACCGGTGATCGCTTCGATCACGGTGTAGGCGCGCTGGCGGTCGGTGAAGGTGAAGAATACCGGGGTCATGGCGCCGACGTCCTGGATATAGGTACCCAGGAACAGCAGGTGGCTGGTGATGCGGAAGAACTCGGCGAGCATGATGCGAATCACGTCGACCTTCTGCGGCACCTTGATGCCTGCCAGCTTTTCCACCGCCAGTACATACGGCAGGTTGTTCATCACACCGCCGAGGTAGTCGATACGGTCGGTGTAGGGGATGAAGCTGTGCCAGGACTGGCGCTCGGCCATCTTCTCGGCACCACGGTGGTGGTAGCCGATGTCCGGCACGCAGTCGACGATCTCTTCGCCGTCCAGCTGCAGGACGATACGGAACGCACCGTGGGCGGACGGGTGGTTGGGGCCGAGGTTGAGGAACATGTAGTCCTCGTTGGCGCCCTGACGTTTCATGCCCCAGGCTTCCGGGTTGAAACGCGCCGATTCCTCTTCAAGCTGTTGCTTGGCGAGGGTCAGGCTATAGGGGTCGAACTCGGTCGCACGGGCCGGGTAATCCTTGCGCAGCGGGTGGCCTTCCCAGGTGGGCGGCATCATGATGCGGCTCAGGTGCGGGTGGCCGGCAAAGTCGATGCCGAACATGTCCCAGACTTCGCGCTCGTACCAGTTGGCGTTTGGCCAGATGCCGGTCACGGTCGGCAGGTTCAGGTCGCCTTCGCTGAGCGACACCTTGATCATCACGTCGCTGTTACGCTCAACCGACAGCAGGTGGTAGAACACGCTGAAATCGGCGGCAGGCAGGCCGCGGCGCTGGGTGCGCAGGCGCTCGTCGACGCCGTGCAGGTCGTACAGCATGCTGTAGGGCTTGGCGACACCGCGCAGGAAGCTGAGCACCTCTTTGAGCTGGGCGCGCTTGACCCACAGCACAGGCATGCCGGTGCGGGTTTCCTGGGCGACGAATGCTTCGGCGCCAAAACGGTTGTTCAGTTCGACGACCACATCCTGGTCGTCAGCCTTGTAGGGCGGAATGAAAATAGCGTTGTCCGCTGTCATGGTCTCGGTCGCTTTGGGTCAACGTTAAGAATGAAGCCAGGCCGCCGGCTCCAGGGGGAGCGGGCGGCAGGTCGCTGGATCAGACTTCGTCGGGGCTGCGCAGGTTGGTTACTGCAATGCGCTGCTCACGACGCAGGTCTTTCTGGGCGGGCATCTCGGCACGGTAAATACCTTGATCACCAACAACCCAGGAAAGCGGGCGTCGTTCTTGGCCGATCGACTCCTGCAGCAGCATCAAGCCTTGCAGGAAAGCCTCAGGGCGTGGCGGGCAGCCAGGCACATAGACGTCCACGGGGAGGAACTTGTCGACCCCCTGAACGACCGAGTAGATGTCGTACATGCCACCGGAGTTGGCGCACGAACCCATGGAGATGACCCACTTCGGCTCGAGCATCTGCTCGTAGAGGCGCTGAATGATCGGCGCCATCTTGATGAAGCAGGTACCAGCGATGACCATGAAGTCGGCCTGACGCGGCGAGGCCCGGATGACTTCGGCGCCGAAGCGGGCGATGTCGTGGGGCGCCGTGAAGGCCGTGGTCATTTCCACGTAGCAGCAGGACAGGCCGAAGTTGTACGGCCAGAGGGAGTTCTTGCGACCCCAGTTGACCGCTCCACGCAGCACATCTTCGAGTTTCCCCATGTAGATGTTCTTGTGGACCTGGTCCTCTAGCAGTTGGTCGGTGACGGTTTCCCGTTCACCTACCGGGTACTGCTCGTTAGGCGCATCCGGATCGATTCTGGTGAGATTGTATTGCATTGCCAAAGCCTCATTGTTTCAGCTTCGCTTGCCGCTTGCGGCGACCTTCGGGAGCCCAATCAAGAGCACCGACGCGCCATAGGTAGACAAGACCTGCCAACAGAATTGCTATGAAAACGAGAGCTTCGACGAACCCGGTCCAGCCGCTTTCGCGGACGGACACAGACCATGCAAAGAGAAAGAGGGCTTCGATATCGAAGATCACGAACAGCATCGCGACCAGATAGAATTTGGCGGACAGGCGCAGGCGGGCGCTGCCAACGGGCAGCATGCCGGATTCGAAGGGTTCGTTCTTGGCGCGGCCCCAGGCCTTGCTACCGAGCAGGCTGGACAGGCCGAGCATGAAGGCGCACAGGCCGACGACACCCAGAAGGAAGATGGCAAAGCCCCAGTTGTGGGCGATGAGTCCTGCCGAATCGGACATGCTAGAGATCCTTATACAGAGACCCAGCTCTGCAGTCTGAAATAAGTAAAGCGGCGACGTGGTGTCGCAGGTGCAGTGACCAAATGTCGCAGCTGAATCAATCGCGCTGATTTTATGGGTAAACCCGGTGCAAGTAAAATTTCTGTCGCAAATTTATTCGTAGCATTTAGAACAAAAGCCCTTCGTAACTGGCTGAAAGCCTTGAAATTCGGGCATTGCACGCGGTTTTGTTAATTATGTTTCTTGCGACTGGTAACGAATTACAAATGTCGTAATGATAATTAATATCATTTGACCTGATGCTATGTAATTGGGCTGTTATGTGCCTTGTAAAGTTCATCTGGCGATTTGCCCTACTTGCAAATGCGAAAGACTCCTGTTCTAGCAGCTGCCGACACTGCGCGCACCGCTCTGGGTCAATACTTTATCGGTTGAGCGCTCGTGGGTCGGCGAAGGGAGCGCGGCAGGCGTCGCGTTGATGGCCAGGGAGATGGAGCCCCCAAGCATAGTCGGGATTCTGGGTTCTGCCTTTGCATGCCTTGGTGAGGGGGGGCGGGTAGGTGCTTGGCGGGAGGGGAGTGGTGCCTACGAGATCGAGCGCCGCCCGCGCGGCGCATCGCGGCTAAAGCCGCCCCTACATTTGTTGCAACGTGCCATGGCCTGATAGGCCATAGTTGTCAGCCTTGTTGGCACGACGCGATTTATCGGCTGGCGCTGCCGCCGCTCCGCCATTCTTCAGTCAGGCGCTAAGGCGAACAACCATGGCCTGGCTGGAACGGCACGTTGCAACAAATGTAGGAGCGGCTTTAGCCGCGATGCGCCGCGCGGGCGGCGCTCGATTTCATCAGCGCCGAAGATCTCAAATCTTGAGCTAAAGTGGCGCCCCAAAAAAAAGCCCAGGGTCCTCACCAACCCCGGGCCTTTCTTCTGCCGCTAGCCACTATCAGTGGAACTGCTCTTCCTCGGTCGAGCCGGTCAGGGCAGTCACCGACGAAGCGCCACCCTGGATCACGGTGGTCATGTCGTCGAAGTAGCCCGTGCCCACTTCCTGCTGGTGCGCCACGAAGGTGTAGCCTTTGCTGGCGTCAGCGAATTCCTGCTCTTGCAGCTTCACGTAGGCGGTCATGTCGTTACGGGCGTAGTCGTGCGCCAGGTTGAACATGCCGTGCCACATGTTGTGAATGCCAGCCAGGGTGATGAACTGGTGCTTGTAACCCATGGCCGACAGTTCGCGCTGGAACTTGGCGATGGTCGCGTCGTCCAGGTTCTTCTTCCAGTTGAAGGAAGGCGAGCAGTTGTAGGAAAGGATCTGGTCCGGGTATTCCTTCTTGATCGCTTCGGCGAAGCGGCGCGCTTCGTCCAGGTCCGGCTTGGCGGTTTCGCACCAGATCAGGTCGGCGTACGGTGCGTAGGCCAGGCCACGGGAGATCGCCTGGTCAAGGCCAGCGCGCACTTTATAGAAGCCTTCACGGGTGCGCTCGCCAATCACGAACGGCTGGTCGTACGGGTCGCAGTCGCTGGTCAGCAGGTCGGCGGCGTTGGCGTCGGTGCGGGCCAGGATGATGGTCGGCACGCCCGACACGTCAGCTGCCAAGCGTGCGGCAACCAGCTTCTGTACAGCTTCCTGGGTCGGTACCAGTACCTTGCCACCCATGTGGCCGCATTTTTTCACCGAGGCCAGCTGGTCCTCGAAGTGCACACCGGCGGCGCCCGCTTCGATCATGTTCTTCATCAGTTCGTAGGCGTTCAGTACGCCCCCGAAGCCGGCTTCGGCGTCAGCCACGATGGGGGCGAAGTAGTCGATGTAGCCTTCGTCGCCCGGGTTCTTGCCGGCTTTCCACTGGATCTGGTCGGCGCGGCGGAACGAGTTGTTGATGCGCTTGACCACGGTCGGTACCGAGTCGACCGGGTACAGCGACTGGTCAGGGTACATGGACTCGGCCGAGTTGTTGTCGGCGGCAACCTGCCAGCCGGACAGGTAGATGGCCTGGATGCCGGCTTTTACCTGCTGCACTGCCTGGCCGCCGGTCAGGGCACCCATGCAGTTGACGAAATCTTTGTCGGGGCGGAAGGAGGGGTGGGCACCCTGGGTGACCAGCTTCCACAGTTTTTCTGCGCCCTGGCGGGCCAGGGTGTGCTCCGGCTGCAGGGAGCCACGCAGGCGAACGACATCAGCGGCGGTGTAGGTACGGGTCACGCCTTTCCAGCGCGGGTTTTCGGCCCAGTCTTTCTCGAGGGCTGCAATTTGCTGTTCGCGTGTCAGTGCCATGGAAATAAACCTCGTCGCATCGATCTTGGGGTAATTGTGCTGATGCTCGGGTACGAATCAGGGACCTGGCGGCTGTCCTGTTCGGGGGAATGCGGCGGCGAACGCGAAGGCTCGAGGGGGAAGGAGGTACAGGCCAGGCGAAGGAGTGCTCCGGCAGGTCGGCTCGTGGTTGCCTTGCTGCGGTGCTACGCGATTGCCAGAACTGCGGTGATGCGCTTCCGTCCCTCGGGACAACTTCTTCGTTGCAGTCGCAATCCCGTCGAACCGCCTTGTGGGCCGTATAGACACGAGGCGCCTCCAGGGGTGGGAGGAGCACGCCTCGAAGGCCCTTGCCAGGGCCCCTGATTAGCGGGAGCGAGGCCATCATGCCCTTGGTAAAAAGTGCCTGTCAAATGTTTTGTAGTGCTTTTTTTTGCTTACTACATCTTTGGTCTAATGCGACTCGGCGGTCAGTTTCAAGGCCTTGGGTCGAGGCCTGGAATTGCCTGGGATTAGTCGATAAGGTCGACTTTGACACGCAGTGTCATGTTTTCACCCCGTTGCGTGCTGTACGTGTGGCTTGACGCGCTGCGGTCGGCTTGGCTCTGCTCGTTGAACCCTGCCAGGGTGATCCACTCGCCGAGCTTGCCGGTGATGGTCGTGTCGGTACTTTGCACTTTCACTACATCAGCACGTTCCTGGCTCATTCGGTCGTTATTGGTGCTTATTTGCAAACGAACCGTTTCGCCGCTAAGGCTTGGAGTCACGTAGAAACCCTGGGTAACATTGCGGTATTCGGTGTTGCTCTGGATGCGCCCATAACCATCGGTGCTACTGCTGGTGACCGGGATGCTCTGGCCAACCTGGATCAGCGCCGGCTGGCCCTCGCTGGCCTGAACCTGCTGCAGGCCGCCGTCACGGTTGCTGGTGCCATAATGGATGACGCGTGCGTTGCCGCGGTTGTCCTGGTAATTGCTGTCGTTGTTGTCGACGCTGATCAGCAGGCGCTTGGGGGCTGTGTCCAGTTGCTGCAGCAGGGCGCGAAGGTCGTCGATGCGCTCGGGGCTGGCATTGACGATCAATTTGTTCTCGAAAGCGTTGACGCTGCCGTCCTTGCCGATGAAGGATTGCGCGGCAGGCAGCAGTTCGGCGCTGCTGCGGTGCTGCAGGGGCAGCACTTCGGTAGCAGCCTGGGCGGCCAGGCTTGCAGCCAGCAGCAGTGAGGCGAAAAGGGGGCGTAGCGGCATGTCCATGATCTCCGCAGGTAGAATTTGCCATGATGTCAAAAAGGTTCAGCTTGCACTGGATGCACATCAAGGGCAGCTTTTTTATCCTGGCATTATCCGGCTAGCGACAAATTATAGTCAGCATGATGTTTGCGGATAATCTAAGGCCCTTCCCCGCTGCGCCGCGCACTCGATAATGCTCGTCAGTGCCACGGGTGATTACCTCAAGCGGTGGCTGCTGTCAGACAAATTCCGTAACATCGCGCCCCTCGATTGTTGCCGTCCCTGTAGGATCTTGATGAAACCCGCTCGCCTTCGCGCCGACCTGCTTGCCGGCCTGACCACGTCCTTCGCCCTGGTGCCCGAGTGCATCGCCTTCGCCCTCGTGGCCCACCTCAACCCGCTGATGGGGCTGTATGGCGCCTTCATCATTTGTACCCTGACCGCTCTGTTCGGCGGCCGCCCGGGCATGATTTCCGGTGCCGCCGGCTCGATGGCCGTGGTGATCGTCGCGCTAGTGGTACAGCACGGTGCGCAATACCTGCTGGCCACGGTGCTGCTGGGTGGCCTGGTGATGATCCTGTTCGGGCTGCTGCGCCTGGGCAAGCTGGTACGCCTGGTGCCTTACCCGGTGATGCTTGGCTTCGTCAACGGCCTGGCGATCGTCATCGCCCTGGCCCAGCTGGAGCACTTTAAACAGGGCGAGCACTGGCTCAGCGGCTCGCCGCTTTACCTCATGATCGGCCTGGTGGCGCTGACCATGCTGGTGGTCTACGTGCTGCCGAAGCTGACCCGCGCCGTACCGCCTGCGCTGGTGGCGATCCTTGGCGTTGGCTTGCTGGTGTACCTGCTCGACCTGCCGACCCGCACCCTCGGCGACATGGCGCACATCGCCGGTGGCCTTCCGGCGCTGGCCCTGCCGGATGTGCCCTGGAACCTGGAAACCCTGAAAATCATCGCCCCCTATGCGGTGCTGATGGCCATGGTCGGGTTGCTGGAAACCCTGCTGACGCTCAACCTCACCGACGAAATCACCGAGAGCCGCGGTTACCCGGACCGTGAGTGCGTGGCCCTGGGCGCGGCCAATATGGTCTCGGGCCTGTGCGGCGGCATGGGTGGGTGCGCGATGATCGGCCAGACCGTGATCAACCTCAGCTCCAACGGCCGAGGCCGGCTCTCGGGTGTGGTGGCGGGGGTGATGATCCTGTTGTTCGTGCTGTTCCTGTCGCCGCTGATCGAGCGTATACCACTGGCGGCGTTGGTCGGGGTGATGTTCGTGGTCGCCCAACAGACGTTTGCCTGGGCGTCCCTGCGGGTGCTGCACAAGGTGCCGGTGAGCGATGTACTGGCGATCATTGCGGTCACGCTGGTCACAGTGTTTACCGACCTGGCCACGGCTGTGCTGTTCGGCATCGTCATCGCAGCGGTGAACTTTGCCTGGCAGCATGCACGGGAGCTGTATGCCGACAGCCATGAGGATGGGGAGGGGGTCAAGCATTACCAGGTGCATGGCACGTTGTTCTTCGCGTCGGTCACACCGTTTCTCAACCAGTTCGACGCGGCAGGCGACCCGGCCAAGGTGACGTTGGACTGCAGGCACTTGAGCTTTGTCGATTACTCGGCAATTGCGGCCCTCAAGACCTTGCGCGAGCGCTATGCCAAGGCCGGCAAGCAGCTGCGGGTGGTGCACCTTTCCGAGCGCTGCAAGAAGCTGTTAAAGCGGGCTGGCGAGCAGCACTGATTTTTTTGTGGTCTGCAATGGCCCTATCGCCGGCAAGCCGGCTCCTACAGGTACAGCGCATGTTCCGAGGCATGCGCGTTACCTGTGGCAGCCGGCTTGCCGACGATCAAGGGCGCAGCCGCTCGCTTAATCACTCCCCGCGGTTTTTCTTCACGATCCCATCGGCAATGCTCGCCGGCGCCTCGGCGTACCGGGTAAATTCCATGGTGTAGCTGGCGCGGCCCTGGGTCATGGAGCGCATTGAGGTGGCATAGCCGAACATCTCACCCAGCGGCACCTCGGCGCGGATCACCTTGCCGGCAGGCGTCTCGTCACCATCCTGGATCATCCCGCGGCGGCGGCTCAGGTCGCCCATGATATCGCCCTGGTACTCCTCGGGCGTGACCACCTCGACTTTCATCACCGGTTCCAGCAGCACAGCACCCCCTTTCTGCGACAGCTGTTTGGTGGCCATTGAAGCGGCGATCTTGTAGGCCATCTCGTTGGAGTCGACGTCGTGGTAGGAGCCGTCGAACACCGCTGCCTTCAGGCTAATCAACGGGTAGCCGGCGAGCACGCCGTTTTTCATCTGCTCCTCGATGCCTTTCTGGATTGCCGGGATGTACTCGCGCGGCACCACGCCGCCGACAATTTCGTTGATGAACTCCAGGCCTTCCTTGCCCTCATCGCCAGGCGCGAAGCGGATCCAGCAATGGCCGTACTGGCCGCGCCCGCCGGATTGGCGAACGAAACGGCCCTCGATTTCGCAGGTGTTACGGATTTTTTCGCGGTAGGCTACCTGCGGCTTGCCAATGTTGGCCTCGACGTTGAATTCACGGCGCATGCGGTCGACGATGATGTCTAGGTGCAGCTCGCCCATGCCGGAGATGATGGTCTGGCCGGTTTCCTCGTCGGTGCGCACGCGGAACGATGGGTCTTCCTGGGCCAGCTTGCCCAGGGCAATGCCCATTTTCTCCTGGTCGGCTTTGGTTTTCGGCTCCACGGCCACGGAGATTACCGGGTCGGGGAAGTCCATGCGCTCGAGGATGATCGGCTTGTCGATGTCGCACAACGTGTCGCCGGTGGTGACATCCTTCATGCCGATCAGTGCGGCGATGTCGCCGGCGCACACGTCCTTGATCTCAGCACGCTGGTTGGCGTGCATCTGCACCATGCGGCCGATGCGTTCCTTCTTGCCCTTGACCGAGTTGAGCACGGCATTGCCGGAACTGAGCACGCCTGAGTACACCCGGGCAAAGGTCAGAGTGCCGACGAACGGGTCGGTGGCAATCTTGAAAGCCAGGGCCGAGAAGGGCTCTTTGTCGTCGGCGTGGCGCTCCAGGTGCTTTTCTTCGTCGTCCGGGTGGGTGCCCTTGATAGCCGGGATTTCAGACGGCGCGGGCAGGTAGTCAATGACCGCGTCGAGCATCAGCGGTACGCCCTTGTTCTTGAACGACGAGCCGAGAATGGTCGGCACGATCTCGTTGGCGATGGTGCGCTGGCGCAGGGCGGCCTTGATCTCGTCGATGCTCAGCTCCTCGCCATCGAGAAACTTCATGGTCAGCTCGTCATTGGCCTCGGCTGCAGCTTCGATCATGTGCGCGCGCCATTCATCGGCCAGCGCCTGGAGTTCGGCGGGGATCTCTTCTTCACGGTAGCTGGTGCCGTTGTCGGCATCGTTCCAGTAGATGGCCTTCATCTTCACCAGGTCGATCTGGCCAATGAAGTTTTCTTCGCTGCCGATGGCCAGCTGGATGGGTACCGGGTGATGCCCCAGGCGCTTGTCGATCTGTTTGACCACGCGCAGGAAGTCGGCGCCCTGGCGGTCCATCTTGTTGATGTAGGCCAGGCGCGGCACGTGGTATTTGTTGGCCTGGCGCCACACCGTCTCGGATTGCGGCTCGACCCCGTCGGCGCCGCTGAACACCACCACCGCGCCATCGAGCACGCGCAAGGAGCGCTCCACCTCGATGGTGAAGTCGACGTGGCCGGGGGTGTCGATGATGTTGAAGCGGTACTTGTCGGCAAACTGCTTGGTGGAGCCTTGCCAGAAGGCCGTGGTCGCCGCCGAGGTGATGGTGATACCGCGCTCCTGCTCTTGGGCCATCCAGTCCATGGTCGCGGCACCGTCGTGCACTTCGCCCATTTTGTGGTTGACGCCGGTATAGAACAGGATGCGCTCGGTGGTCGTGGTCTTGCCGGCGTCCACGTGGGCGACGATACCAATATTGCGGTACAGCTCGATGGGCGTTGTGCGGGCCATGACGGACTACCTGCGGCTGTGCGGATTCTCCCACGGTAGCAGAGCGGGAGAATCCTGCTTTACCGCCGAGCCGTCAGTCGGCCTGGGCTTGCAGCAACCACTGGCCATCCACTTCGCGGGCCAGGCCGCTGGCCGGCAGTAGGGCCAGCAGGCGCTCGTGAAGGGTGGCATCGGTGAAGGTCTTGAGTGTGCTCAGGTCCAGCGCACCGATCAGGTTCAGGTCGGCCTTGGTGTAGGACAACCAGGCCTTTTTCAGCACCTGCGCGACATCGCTGCCGGCAGTGCTGGCGAAGCGGCGGTGCCACTGGCGCCCTTCGAACGTGAAGTTGTGCGCATGGCTATAGGCGCCCTGGTCGCTGCCTTCGGTGCAGCGGTGGCAGCGGCACGGGCCTTCGCCGAAGGCATTGCGCAGGTAGCTGTTGAAGTCCACGACGGGCTTGAGGGTCAGGCGTTTATCGACCTCGAACAGGTCGGCGATCAGGGGTTCTTCGGCGCTCACTCGGTGTCCTCGTGTGGTGTGGCGTGCATCGGTGGGCACCCTAACAGATCGGGGCGGGGGAGGCCATGTGTTGTGGCGTGCCGCCCATAAGGCCAATAGAGACAAGTGCTGGCCGCTGCCGTACTCTACGCGCCCGCAAAACAAACCCATCAATACCGAGGTAACCCGCTTGAGCAACAAGTACCCGTACACCGCCACCGTGACCATCAGCGCCGAAGACCGAGGCGGTGACACCGAGGCCTCGGAAAACCCCAAGATGCGCGTGGGCCTGGAAGCGGTGACCGAAACCCTGAAGAAGGTGCATTTCGTTGGTACGCTCGCGGCCCCCGAGAAACCGGCCACGCACATTTGCGTGACCCTGGAGAACGGCTTGACCTACTACGGCCCGATCGTCAACGGCCACGCCGAACTCGAAGGCGGCTGGATCGCCTTCGAGTCGGACATGCTCACCCCTGAAGAACTGGGCCTGTAAGCCTCAGTTCAACTCGGCCAGGCATTGCTCGAAGATATCCAACCCTTCTTCGAGCACCTCGGCCTCGATGGTCAGCGGTGCGAGCAGGCGGATGATGTGCCGCGCCTTGCCGCTGGGCATCAACAGCAAACCTTTGGCCCGCGCCGCGTCCATGACCTTGGCCAGGTGAGCCGGCGCCGGGCTGCCATCGGCATTGACGAACTCGACCCCGCGCATGGCGCCCACGCCGGTCAGGCGGCCGATGAACGGGTATTGGCCTTGCCAGCGTTCAACGCGGCTGATGATCGCCTGCTCCTGGCGTTCGCCCCAAGTGGCGACGTTGTCATCGGTCATCTGCGCCAGGCTCGCCAGGGCTGCCGCACAGGCGATCGGGTTGCCCGAATAGGTGCCACCCAGGCCGCCCTTGGGCAGCGCTGCCATCAATTCCTTGCGCCCGACCACTGCACCCAGCGGCATGCCGCCGGCAATGCTTTTTGCCAGCAGCAACAGGTCCGGCTCGATGCCCAGCCGTGGGAAGGCGAAACGCTGGCCCGTGCGGCCGAAGCCGGACTGGATTTCATCGATGATGATCAGGATCCCACGCTCGTCGCAGAAGCGGCGCAGGGCCTGGGCGAAGGCTGGGTCGAGGGCGAGGAAGCCGCCTTCGCCTTGCACCGGTTCCAAGATGAACGCCGCCACGTCCTCGACTGCCAGCTCGACGCTGAAAAGGCGGTCCATGGCCTTGAGCGCCTGTTCGCAGGTCACGCCGGTATCGGCGCTGGGGTAGGGCAGGTGGTACACAGGCCCCGGCAGTTCACCCACCCGTTGCTTGTACGGGGCGACCTTGCCGTTCAGGTTCAGGGTTGCCAGGGTGCGGCCATGAAAGCCACCGTCGAAGGCGATGATCGCCCGTTTGCCAGTGGCGCCGCGGGCGACTTTCAGCGCGTTTTCCGCCGCTTCCGCACCGCTGTTGGTGAGCATTCCGGCCAGCGGGTAGCTGACCGGGACGAACTCGCTCAAGCGTTCCATCAGTTCCAGGTACGGGCCATGGGGCGCGGCGTTGAACGCGTAGTGGGTCAGGCGGGTGGCTTGAGCCTGGATCGCCTCGACCACGGCCGGGTTGCAGTGGCCCAGGTTGAGCACACCGATACCGCCGACAAAGTCGATATAACGTTTGCCATCGGTATCCCAAACTTCGGCATTACGGCCATGGGAAAGTGTAATCGGGTGAACGACGGCAATGGATTGGCTGATACTTTCCAGATTCATGGGCACGCGGACCTTGTTCGAGTTTCTTAATATCGAAGCGCGCCGACGTGTTATTCCGCAAACGAATTATTCGATTGCGATCATTCCCTCGATTCGTGAACTTGGTCAATCTCCCTCCGCTACCCGCTCGCGGATCCACTGCACGAAGGCCCTGATCTTCGGCACTTCGGCCGCGTGCTCGGCATGGGCGATGAAGTGCCGCCCGTTGCTAGCCACCGGGTGGTCCCAGGCCACCACCAGCTTGCCTTCGCTCAACTCCTCGGCCACCAGGTAGCGCGGAATCAAGGCGATACCGCAACCAGCGATGGCCGCGCGGATACACAGGTAAAACGTGTCGAACCGCGGCCCGTGGTAGCTGTTCTGGCTGTGCAGCCCCAGCCCCAGAAACCATTCGTGCCAGGCCTCCGGCCGCGACGCGCACTGCAGCAGGCGGTGTTCGGTAAGCGCCCCGGCACTGCCGAAGCTGTGCGTGGCCAGCAGCTGCGGTGCGCACACCGGCACCACCTCCTCACTGAACAGCTCGATGCAGGTTGCCCCAGGCCAGGTGCCCTGGCCGAAAAAGAAGGCGATGTCGGCCTTGGCTTGCACCAGGTCGAAGGGCTCCAGCTCGTTGCGGATGTCCAGGTGAATGCGCGGGTAGCGGTCGCCAAAGCCCTTGAGCCTGGGCACTAGCCAGCGGGCGCCGAAGGTCGGCTGAGTGGCAATGCGCAACACTTCGGTCTCGTCGCCGTAGCTGAGGATGTAGCGGCTGGAGATGTCGATCTGGGTGAGGATCTTGTTCACCTCGGTGAGGTACAGCGCGCCGGCCGGGGTCAAGTGCAGGCGCCGGCGAATGCGCTGGAACAGCGAGTGCGAGAGCATTTCCTCAAGTTGCGCGACCTGCTTGCTGACGGCGCTCTGGGTCAGGTGCAGCTCGTGGGCGGCACGGGTGAAGCTCAGGTGCCGGGCGGCGGCTTCGAAGCACTGCAAGGCGGTGGTCGAGGGCATCAGGCGTTTGGACATGGCAGGCGCGTACCGAGCAGAAAAGGAAGAAGTTCATTCCGTATCGGAATCATGTGCTTCGAAAAGGTCGTTTGTTGACCTCGCCCTATAGATTAATACTGACCTGAGTCAACGATTACAACCGGTACTGCGAAGAGGAGGCAAGTGCACCGCCGGCGACTTCACAACAAGAAAAAAGAGCAATACGACCTACAAGAATTCTGCTCCAACTTTCAGCCGTCCGCGCGGCGGCCGACCCATTCGAGGGTTCTCCATGGCTTCGCTAGAAAACAACAAACAGCGTTCCCTGCAGCACGGCCTGACGTCCCGTCAGGTGTCCATGATCTCCATCGCCGGCATCATCGGCGCCGGCCTGTTCATCGGTTCCTCCAACGCCATTGCCACGGCCGGCCCGGCCATTCTCATCTCCTATGCCATGACCGGCCTGCTGGTGCTGCTGGTGATGCGCATGCTCGGCGAAATGGCCATCGCCAACCCCAACAGCGGTTCGTTCTCGACTTACGCCTCCGAGGCCATCGGCCCTTGGGCCGGCTTCACCATCGGCTGGCTGTACTGGTGGTTCTGGGTGCTGATCATTCCTGTCGAAGCCATTGCCGGTGCCGACATCCTGCACGCTTATTTCCCGGGCGTACCGTCCTGGCTGTTCGCCTTTCTGATCATGCTTTTGCTGTCGTGCACCAACCTGATCAGCGTGAAGAACTTCGGTGCGTTCGAGTACTGGTTTGCCCTGGTCAAGGTAATCGCGATCGTCGCCTTCATCGCGGTCTGCAGCCTGGCCGTGTTCGGCTTCTGGCCGCTGGCCGAGGTTTCGGGGATCAGCCGGCTGTGGGATAACGGCGGCTTCATGCCCAATGGTTTCGGCACGGTGCTGGGCGGTGTGCTGATCACCATTTTCTCGTTCTTCGGCGCCGAAATCGTCACCATCGCCGCTGATGAGACGGCCAACCCGAAAGACAAGATCCGCCGCGCGACCAACCTGGTGGTGTACCGCATTGCGATCTTCTACCTGGCCTCGATCTTCCTGGTGGTATCGCTGGTAGCCTGGAACGACCCAGGGCTGAAGGCGGTGGGTTCGTTCCAGCGTGTGCTGGAGGTGCTCAACGTGCCCGGCGCCAAGCTGCTGGTCGACCTGGTGGTGCTGGTAGCGGTCACCAGTTGCATGAACTCCGGCCTCTATACCGCCTCGCGCATGCTGTATTCGCTGGGCGCGCGTGGCCAGGCGCTGAGCATCACCAAGCGCATTTCCGGTGCCGGTGTGCCCACCGTGGCAGTCATTCTCTCGACCCTGGCAGGCTTTGCGGGTTGCTTCGTCAACTACGTGTTCCCCGGCAAGGTGTTCGGCTTCCTGCTGTCGACCACTGGCGCAATCGCCTTGCTGGTGTACCTGGTGATCGCGGTATCGCAGCTGCGCATGCGTGCCCGTGCAGATCGGGAAGGGCGGCCGCTGGAGCTGAAGATGTGGCTGTTCCCCTGGCTGACCTGGCTGGTGATCGGCACCATCGTGATGGTCCTGGGCTACATGCTGTTCAGCGATGCCTACCGTTATGAAACGCTGATGACGGCCGGCGTGACCTTGTTCATCCTGCTGGTTTCGTTCACCCAGCGGCGCGGCAGGGTGGTTGCGCAGACGGCGTGAACCACGAGGGGCGCCTGGCGCCCCTTTGTCATTGGCGCTGACAAGAAGCGGCGCTACCATCACAGCTTGCATTCCTTCCCATTCCAACAAGCACAGGAAGCGTATGAACGAACAAGCTCTGTCTCTGCAGGCCTTGGCCGCACCTGATGGTATTTGTTACGGCTGCGGTTGTGCCCACCCCAGCGGGCTACATGTGCAAAGCCATTGGGACGCCGATGGTATTCACCTGCTGTGCCGGCACACACCTGATGGCACGTTTACCGGCTGGCCCGGCCTGGTTTATGGCGGGCTGCTGGCGATGCTGGTCGACTGCCATTCCAACTGGACTGCCATGGCCTATCACTACCGGGCCGAAGGTCGCGAAGCAGGCAGCCTGCCGCGCATTGATTGCGTCACTGGCAGCCTTGGCCTGAACTACCTCAAGCCCACCCCCATGGGCGTCGAGCTTCTGCTCAAGGCGCGAGTGGAAGGCGAAGTCGGGCGCAAGACACGGGTGGTGTGCGAAGTATGGGCGGGGGATGTGCTGACTGTCAGCGCCGATTCCGTATTCGTTCGTGTGGACACCGAGAAGCTCAAGCTCAAGGCGCATGGCCACCCGGGCTGATGAAAGGCAGGTGATGGTCAGCCGCCGGGGATGTCCACTAAAGTGACAGTTTCATCCATCCGGCACAGGTTGACCATGACCGATCTCAGCGCATTCCCCGTCACCCGCAAATGGCCCGCGCAACACCCCGAGCGCCTTCAGCTCTACTCGCTGCCCACGCCCAACGGCGTCAAGGTTTCGATCATGCTGGAGGAGATCGGCCTGCCCTACGAGCCGCACAAGGTCAGCTTCGACAACGATGACCAGATGAGCCCCGAGTTCATCTCGCTCAGCGCCAATAACAAGATCCCGGCGATCCTCGACCCCGATGGCCCGGGTGGCAAACCGCTGCCGTTGTTCGAGTCCGGCGCGATCCTGCAATACCTGGCGGAAAAGACCGGGCAACTGCTCAGCCAGGATCCGGCTACCCGCTACCAGACCATTCAGTGGCTGATGTTCCAGATGGGCGGCATCGGGCCGATGTTCGGCCAGGTGGGCTTCTTCCATTTCTTTGCTGGCAAGGCATACGAAGACAAGCGCCCGCGGGATCGGTACGTCAACGAATCGAAGCGCTTGCTTGGCGTGCTCGACCGGCATCTGCAAGGCCGGCAGTGGGTGGTCGACGAGTACAGCATTGCCGACATTGCCATCTTCCCTTGGGTGCGCAACCTGGTCGAACGCTACAACGCCCGTGAGCTGGTGGGGTTCGATGAGTTCAAGCAAGTGCAGCGCGTGCTGGCCACATTCCTGGAGCGGCCGGCCGTTCAGCGTGGCCTGAAAATCCCGGGCTGAGGCTCGCAGTTCGGGCGCTATCGCCGGCAAGCCGGCTCCTACAGGTCCAGCGCAGCCCTCAAATACTGCGTCACACCAGTGGGAGCCGGCTTGCCGGCGATAGGGGCTGACCTGATCAGAACATCTGGTTCAGAAGCCAGTACAGGCTACCCGCCAGCAACATCGCTGCCGGCAAGGTCAGCACCCACGCCATCAGCAAGTTGATCAACGTACGCTTCTGCACGCCCGAGCCGTTGGCAACCATGGTCCCGGCCACCCCTGAGCTCAGCACATGGGTGGTCGACACCGGCAGCCCGAACATGTCTGCTGCACCAATGGTGCACATCGCAACCACTTCAGCCGACGCACCCTGGGCATAGCTCAGGTGGGTCTTGCCGATCTTCTCGCCCACCGTCACCACGATGCGCCGCCAGCCGACCATGGTCCCCAGCCCCAGGGCAATCGCCACAGCCACCTTCACCCACAACGGAATGTAGCGCGTGGCGTCGTCCAGCTGGGTCTTGAACAGCTGCACATGGCTGCGGGTGTCGGCGTCGAAGGCCACCAGCTGGTGCTTCTCGATCAGGCGGATGGCTTCGCTGGTCAGGTACATGTCGTTGCGCACGTTGGCCATGGCTTCGGCCGGTACGCGCTTGAGCGAGCCATAGCCCTTGACCTCTTCACCGATCATGCCGGTGAGCGCTGCAAGGGCTGGCACCAGTTGCGGGTTGCCCTTGGGCTCGGTGATAAACAGGGTAAGCACCTGGCGAGGGTCTGCCGGTAATGGTTGCGGGTCGCTGCGCACCAGTGCCTGGCGGGTGACTTCGGCCACGGCAGAGAACTGCAGCGCCTGCTCACTGGGCATGGTCTTGTTCAACGCGTAGGCCATGGGCAGCGTACCCACCAGGATCAGCATGATCAGCCCCATGCCTTTCTGCCCATCGTTGGAGCCATGGGCGAACGACACGCCGGTGCAGGTCAGGATCAGCACGCCACGGATCCACCACGGCGGGGGTGTCTGGCCTTGCGGTGCCTGGTACAGTTCCTTGCGTTTGACCAGTGCACGCAGGGCGAGCAGCAGCAAGGCTGCGCAGGCAAAGCCGATCAGCGGCGAGAACAGCAGGGCGTAGCCGACCTTGCTGGCCTGGCCCCAGTCCACCCCGCTGGTACCGTCACGCCCATGCATCAGTGCATTGGCCACGCCAACCCCGATGATCGAGCCGATCAGGGTGTGCGAGGAAGACGCTGGCAAGCCCAGCCACCAGGTGCCCAGGTTCCAGATGATTGCAGCAAGCAGCAGGGCAAAAACCATGGCAAAGCCGGCCGTGGAGCCCACTTGCAGTATCAGCTCCACCGGCAGCAGGGCAATGATGCCGAACGCCACCGCGCCACTGGAAAACAACACCCCCAGGAAATTGCACAGCCCGGACCAGACCACGGCCACCGGTGCTGGCAACGAGTGGGTGTAGATCACCGTGGCCACGGCGTTGGCGGTATCGTGGAAGCCATTGACGAACTCGAAACCCAAGGCAATCAGCAAGGCCAGGCCCAGCAGCAGAAACGGCGTGACTGTGGTGATCACGGTGCCGCTGGCGCTGACATCCTGCTTCAGGCTCCAGGCGGTGTAGGCGATGCCGGCCATAAGCAGGCTGAAGAACAGAAGCAGGGTGGCACGCCCGGGTTTGTGTGAGAGCTGCGGGCGGGCATCGCGTTGGGCCAGTTGCGGCTGGCTGGCCAGTGACGGGGTTGCCATGGGGGCTCCGATTGGCGTCGGGCGAAGGTGCCGAAGGCTGTCAGCATAGAAACAAATCGTTACTGGGACGTGACCTCGGTCAATGGATTACCTAGGCTCAAGACGAGTGGTAAGGGCAGGAGCAACCGATGATTCGCTGCAAGCGTGTCTACGACGCGGTCGACCAGTGCGATGGCCAGCGTGTGCTGGTGGACCGCCTGTGGCCACGCAATAAACGCAAGGAAGACCTGCACGGGCAGTGGTTGCGCGAGGTCGCGCCTTCGAACGCCTTGCGCAAGGCGTTCCACCAGGGCGAGGTGGATTACATCGGCTTCGCCCAACGCTACCAGCAGGAGCTCGCGGCGCATCCCGAGCACTGGTATTCATTATTGGACCTGGCAGCCAAGGGAGACCTCACATTGCTGTATGCCAGCAAGGACATCGAGCACAACCATGCCCAGGTATTGGCCGCCTGGCTTGAAGATGAGTTGGAGCGGCGCGGGCCTGGCAGTTCGCCGGTGTGCTATGCCCATTGATCTCATCCCCGCCACCGACCACCACCGCACCTTCGCCCGTGACCTCACTCGCCGGGCGATGCTGCCGTACTACCGGGAGTTCGACCTGTTGTGGATCGAAGAAGCATTCGATCAGGCCTGGGGGTGGCGCGAGCAGTGGCTGGTGGTCGATGGCGAAAGCGTGCTGGGGTTCTGCAGCCTCAGCCAGGACCGCCAGGCGTTGTTCATTCGTGAGCTGCACCTGTTGCCCGAGCACCGTGGGCACGGTGTCGGCGGCCAGGTATTGGAAGTGCTGGCTACCTGGGCCGCGCAACGGCGCCTGCCGCTGTTGCGCTTGATGGTGTTCAAGAGCAACCCCGCACGGCGGCTGTACCTTCGCCACGGCTTTATGGAAATGGGCGACGACGCGTGTTTTGTGCGCATGCAGCGCCAGACCGGTTGGCCGGGAGCCGCGGCTTGAGGGCGTGATGCTGGCTTGCGACGAACCCCCGCGATGGGCATAGTGACTGTGCAGTCTGCAAGTGCTCACAGGGTCGTGAGCGTTATCCGGTGACGATCAGGAAACAAGGAGAAGCGTCATATGAATGGACTCGGTCCGCGTCTTAGGGAAGAGCGTGAACGGCTGGGCATGACCCAGCGGGTATTCGGTGATATCGGCGGCGTCGAACCCAATGCCCAGGGCAAGTACGAAAGTGGCGAGCGCACCCCACGGCTTGATTACCTGGCGGCCCTTGCGGGCAAGGGCGTGGATGCGCTGTATGTGCTCAGCGGTATGCGTACGCCTGCGCCGCTGGAAAGCCTGTCGGCGGAAGAAGCCGGCCTGCTGGGCGCTTTTCGGCGCTTGCCGGTGGCCGATCAGGCTGCCTTGTGGCATTTGCTGGGGCGCCTGGTGGGCGAGGGGGGTAGCCGTGAGGTGTCGCGGCCTCAGCGCTTGGAACGTCAGACGTTTCTGTCGGAAGTTTTACGCTAGGTCCACCTTGAAAAATTTTGTTAAGGTGGCGGGATCCAATCGCCCTGTTGACGAGGTGTCTGCTTGATTAGGGTCCTAGTGGTCGATGACCACGATCTGGTACGAACCGGTATTACACGCATGTTGGCCGACATCGACGGCTTGCAGGTGGTGGGTGAGGCGGATTCGGGCGAGTCGGCGCTCAAACAGGCCCGAGAGCTCAAGCCGGATGTCGTGCTGATGGACGTCAAGATGCCTGGGATCGGCGGCCTGGAAGCCACCCGCAAACTGTTGCGCAGCCACCCCGATACCAAGGTGGTTGCGGTCACCGTGTGCGAAGAAGACCCGTTCCCCACGCGCCTGATGCAGGCCGGTGCGGCCGGTTACCTGACCAAGGGCGCGGGCCTGGACGAAATGGTCCAAGCCATTCGTCTGGCGTTTGCCGGGCAGCGCTATATCAGCCCGCAGATCGCCCAGCAGCTTGCGCTCAAGTCGTTCCAGCCGCAGGGCTCGCCCTTCGACGCGTTGTCGGAGCGGGAAATCCAGATTGCCCTGATGATCGTTGGCTGCCAGAAAGTGCAGATCATCTCCGACAAGTTGTGCCTGTCTCCCAAGACCGTCAATACTTACCGGTATCGGATCTTCGAAAAACTCTCGGTCACCAGCGACGTCGAACTGACCTTGCTGGCCGTTCGCCACGGTATGGTCGACGCAAGCCTGTAAAACCTCATGTCCCAAATCTTTGATGCCAGCGCATTCCTGGCGACCTGCAGCGGTCGCCCGGGCGTTTACCGGATGTTCGACGCCGAGGCTCGGCTGCTCTATGTGGGCAAGGCCAAGAACCTCAAGAAGCGTCTGGCCAGCTATTTTCGCAAGGCCGGCCTGGCGCCGAAAACCGCCGCGCTGGTGGCGCGTATCGCCCAGGTCGAAACCACCATCACGGCTAACGAAACCGAAGCGCTGCTGCTTGAGCAGAACCTGATCAAAGAGTGGCGGCCGCCGTACAACATTCTGTTGCGCGACGACAAATCCTACCCGTATGTATTCCTGTCTGACGGCCAATTCCCACGTTTGGGCATTCACCGCGGTGCGAAAAAAGCCAAGGGCCGATACTTTGGGCCATACCCCAGCGCCGGCGCCATCCGCGAAAGCCTCAGCCTTCTGCAGAAGGCCTTCTCGGTGCGCCAGTGCGAGGACAGCTATTACGCCAACCGCACCCGGCCCTGCCTGCAGTACCAGATCAAACGCTGCAAGGGGCCGTGCGTCGACCTGGTGGCCGCCGAAGAGTACGCCGAGGACGTGCGCCACTCGGTGATGTTCCTCGAAGGCCGCAGCCAGCAGCTGGGCAACGAGCTCAACGCCGAGATGGAAAAGGCCGCCATGGCCTTGAACTTCGAGAAAGCGGCCGAACTGCGCGACCAGATCGCCCTGTTGCGCCGGGTGCAGGACCAGCAATACATGGAAGGCGGCTCTGGCGATGTCGATGTGGTTGCCGCCTTCGTCAACCCAGGTGGTGCCTGCGTGCACTTGATCAGCGTGCGCGGCGGGCGCGTGCTGGGTAGCAAGAACTTCTTCCCCCAGGTGGGCATCGAGGAGGAGGTGGCCGAAGTCATGGCGGCCTTCCTGTCCCAGTACTATCTGGGCAACGCTGAGCGTGAATTGCCGGGCGAGTTGATCGTCAACGTGGTGCACGAGGACTTCGCCGCCATCAGCGAGGCGCTGCAGACCCTGCGCGGCCGCGAGCTGACCATCAGCCACCGGGTGCGCGGCACGCGCGCCCGCTGGCAGCAACTGGCGGTCACCAACGCCGAGCAAGCGCTCAATGCCCGCCTGGCCAACCGCCAGCACATGGCTGCGCGCTTCGAGGCCCTGGCCGAGGTGCTGGGCCTGGATGAAGTGCCACAGCGTCTCGAATGCTACGACATCAGCCATTCCAGCGGCGAAGCCACGGTGGCCAGTTGCGTGGTGTTCGGCCCGGAAGGCCCGCTGAAGTCCGACTACCGCCGCTTCAACATCGAAGGTGTGACCGCTGGGGACGACTACGCCGCCATGCGCCAGGCCTTGATGCGCCGATATGGGCGCATCAAGGACGGTGAGGGCAAGTTGCCCGATGTACTGCTGGTGGACGGCGGCAAAGGCCAGTTGAACATGGCCCGCGAAGTGATGCAGGAGCTGGCCTTCACCGACCTGACCCTGCTCGGCGTGGCCAAGGGCGTTACCCGCAAGGCCGGTTTCGAAACCCTGTACCTTAACGATGTGGCCCACGAATTCACCCTCAAGGGCGACAACCCGGCGCTGCACCTGATCCAGCAGATCCGCGACGAAGCCCACCGTTTTGCCATCACCGGCCACCGCGCCCGCCGTGGCAAGGCCCGGCGCGTGTCCAGCCTGGAAGACGTTGCCGGGGTAGGGCCCAAGCGCCGCCGCGACCTGCTGAAACATTTCGGTGGCCTGCAAGAGCTCAACCGCGCCAGTATCGATGAAATCGCCAAAGCCCCCGGCATCAGTAAAAAGCTTGCCGAGTCGATTTATGCCAGCCTGCATAGCGAGTAGAATGCCGGGCTCAACCCGCAGCCAGTCGTACCGATGAATATTCCAAACCTGCTCACCGTTCTACGCGTCCTGCTCATCCCGATTTTCATCCTGCTGTTCTATGTGCCCTATCACTGGAGCTACATGGCCGCCAGCACGGTGTTCGCCATCGCCGCCGCCACCGACTGGCTGGACGGCTACCTGGCGCGTCGCCTGCAGCAGAGCACGCCGTTCGGTGCCTTCCTCGACCCTGTGGCCGACAAGCTGATGGTCGCCGTGGCGCTGGTGCTGCTGGTGCAGGTACACGCCAACTTCTGGCTGACCCTGCCGGCCGCCGTGATCATTGGCCGTGAAATCGTCGTGTCGGCGTTGCGCGAATGGATGGCCGAGCTGGGGGCGAGGGCGCACGTCGCGGTGTCCAACCTGGGCAAATGGAAAACCGCAGCGCAGATGCTGGCGCTGGTGATCCTGCTGGCCAACCCGCCGGCGGTGACGTTCTGGGTCATTCTCGGTTACGGCCTGCTGCTGGTGGCTGCCGCGCTGACGCTGTGGTCGATGGTGCACTACCTGCTGGCGGCCTGGCCGCACCTGCGCGAAGGTTCTGAGCAAAAATAAAACTTTTTTGAATCAAGGGGTTGACGCCGTTTTAGATGTTGCTAGAATGGCACCCATCACGACGCGGGAATAGCTCAGTTGGTAGAGCACGACCTTGCCAAGGTCGGGGTCGCGAGTTCGAGTCTCGTTTCCCGCTCCAAATATCGATCTACAGAGTTCCATGGAAGCCTGTAGATCATTGAAAATAGACGCTTCGGCGTCTTTTTTCGTTCCAGCGCAATCTGCCTGAATCCACCAGCAGCCACGAAATTTAAGTACATTTTTAAGTACAGCGATTTCGGGTAGTTGGCGTAGCGGATTGATAGCTGAGCTGGGCCTTGGGCATCGATATACATCTCCTCGATCTTACGAGACCGGGAGATGTACGCATGCCATTGATCGATACCGCTGTCCGCCAGGCAAAGCCCACTGGCAAGAATTACACCTTCAAAGACACCGCTGGCCTTGCACTGTTCGTCGGTGCCAAGGGCGCCAAGCAGTGGCACTTTCATTTCTATTGGTTGGGCAAGCAGGCCCGCATCTCGTGTCTATCCCGCCGTCAGCCTCAAGGAAGCTCGTGAAGCCCGCGCCAAGCAACGGCTTTGGTCGCTCAGGGGGTCGATCCCCGTGCCAATCGACGTGAGGTTCCTCTGGAGGCCTGTTCAGCGTCCGAGAATTCCTTTCGTTCAGTCTTCAACGACTGGGCGAGCGTGGATGCCCGCGATTGAATCAGGTACGCAGAATCGAAACCTCAAACAATAGGTGCAGGGAGGTTTCGTATTGTTGTCAGCATTCTATTGCCCCGCCGGAACCAGCAGGGCAACAGTGGACGTTCAGGGTTTGACCGATGTTGTCGAGCAGAGCGACATCGTAGGCAGGTTTTCAGACGTGAGGTCGAACTGAGTGTCTTCGGCGGGCGTGAACAACATGCGCATGGCCCCCTTTGCCTCCGATTCGATGTGCGGCGTGTGGTCAACGGCTTTGACAACCAGCGAGGTGACACTGGCTTGTTCGCGGTGATGGTCTATCAACTTGGTCACCTTATCCTCGGTCGCCGGCGTTTCTGCTCGATCGATCACCGTCAGGATGCCGCCCGAACGAAGAACCCGATCTGCCACTTCATAGACGTTGTTCTGCACGAAAATGCGGTGCTCGCGAGCGGTGGGCATAGACGCCAGGTTGACAGCGATGTTATGCCCGCGCGCATTGTGGGTGCCAAGCAACCAGCAGGCAACGGCGTCGAATTTGGGCTGCTGCTCGAGCCAGCTCTCCAGCTTGGGATCATTCAAGGCATCGCCTTCGATCAGCAGGCAATCAGCCTGAGGCACATTGTCGATTTCGTTGTAGATCAGCCGATAGGCATTCTCATCCAGGCTTTCGGGCGTTTCCCGGGCGATGATGGCTACGGAGTAGCCGTTCTCAGCCACAAGGCGCTGGGTGGCCGCAATGCAATGGGGGTTTTCTTCGACGCAGACGACGGTGTGCCCCTGTTTCAGCAGGGCCAACGTGGAGTAGCCGACACCGCAGCCGATCTCCAGGGTTCGCGGATAGCCGTTCAGGCGGTCGGCCATCCAGGTGTAGTGACCTTGGTCCAGATGGCCCTTGGAATTCACACCCCAGTTCTTGATGTAGTCCTTACGAAAACGGTTGAGCTGATACAGGGCGGGTGGGAGCAACGTTGTGCTACCGCGCTTGGCTTTGGCCTTTTTGCTGTCGCGTCGTTTCTTGCTGTTGATGCTCATGGGCGTTCCCTGTCCTGATGGGTAGGCCGTTTATGTTAAGAGGTCAGCGAGTGCGAGGCGTTAAACACGGTGTTTTCGCGGCCAGTAAAGTGTAAGTGGGCGTGTATGACTGCAGGGGAATCGCGTCATCGAAGTATCAGTGCGGCCAGGGAACAGGCCGCGAAGAGGGCTCTCTGAGATTCGCGTTCTCTTGGGCCGGGCGATCCAGTGCCGCCCTGAAAGCTCAGCCTGAGGATGGTCCAGCAAGAGTGGGCCGTTGTCGAGCAATGTCCGTTGTGCGGCCCGGCAGGCGCTTCTGAGCACAGGCAGCCAGGGCCGCTCGACGCAGCATCGCGTGCTGTTCGGCGGTCAGTGCCAGATTCAAGTGCACGGTTTGCGGCATGGCGGGTCTTCGATCGGACGAGCATAGAAGCGTTAGCACAATGCCGTGGCAGAGTGCTAGCGCGAGAGCATTCAGTGCTCGAATAGGAGTGTGGCATGGAACCTCCAGGGACGAGAGGGAGGTTGCGCACCAAGGGGCTGAAACCCCATTGGGAAAGGACGTGTTGGCCCGGATAGGGCAGGGAGGAAAGCGTTCAACACCGCAACGCGGTGTCGTAGCCGTGACAAACGTGGGCTACCTGGGCATGTCGCTGACAACGTCAGCAGGCATCTCAGCAATATCGGGTGCGCTCAACAGGTCCACCGCTGACAGCAGGGCATCGGGTTCGATGGGGCCCTGCAAGATCACGGTGTGTCGGGTGTGATTGTCGATCAGGCGCAAGCTCGGTATGGCGTTCAATCCGTTCTGCGCGGCTTCCGCTTTCTGGGTGGCCACGGTTTGGCTCACCTCTTCACCCGCCAGGCAGTGTTGTAGGCTTGGCGTCGAACCGGGATATGTGGTGCCGGTAGCCAATCCCCGGCCGTTACCTTGCGTGTGCACATAGACCCAGACTACCGCACCCCAGAAGCCTTCACGGCCTTCGAGCTGGCCCACGCATTCAACCAGCCGCGCTTCGCGACTGGCCGCAGGCTGGTGCTGCGGCAGAGGCAAGTGGTGCCAGGCCAGGTTGACGTGGTCATTGGTGACGATCCAGCGCTGCAGCTGTGGCAGGTAGATGCGGCAATGTGGGCATTCGAGGTCTGCGTAGGGGGTGATCGTAAAGCGTGCTTCGGGGTTGCCATATATCCACGGCGGGCTGTCATTGGCGGCGGAGCGAAAGGGTAGCGGTAGCCACCAGCACAGTGCCAAACCCGCGACAGCGAGCCAACCGCAGGTCCATTTCAGGTTGTGCGCGGTCATCCGTTTGCGCATGGTGTCGCTCCTGACAGTTCCAGATTAAAGGGCTCGATGCCGCGCGCACGGTCGATGTCTTGGGCCATGCGGATCGCCGCATCCAGTTCGCTGATGCCGTGTTGCTGCATAAGCCTATGACGCGCGGCTTTTTCCTGCGGTTCCGTCATTGCCAACGCCAGGTACAGGCTGGGTGGCACGGCACGAAACAGCAGCTCCATCGACTTCGACAGAATCACACTGTTGGACGGCTTGCAGTTGCTCGTTGAGGTCGTAGCCGTAACGGTTGCGTCCCGAGTAGCTCTTGCCGGTGTGTGGCAGGTCATTGAAGCACCCGATGATCCGTTCGAGATGCGCGCTCTCATCGTTGGCAGCGTTGGTCATGCCACGACGCTGGGTCTGGGTCAGTACCTCGGCAATCAGGTTGTCGCTGGCATCGTAGCGATAGGCCTTGTCCAGCAGCGGCAGCACTTCAACAGGGGCGTC
>NZ_JBIBEB010000027.1:0-59195 GCF_042902325.1 Pseudomonas sp. NPDC012596
CCAAGGCGAACAACCATGGCCTGACTGGAATGGCACGTTGCAACAAATGTGGGAGCGGGCTTGCCCCGCGAAGCGCCGCGCGGGCGGCGCTCGATCTCACATGCGCCAACCCCCTCAAGGCATGCACCCGCTAGCCACACCTCCTCCAGCCATACACCTACCACCCCCCACCAACCCACCCCCCCCCACGTCGCCCCCTCGACACTTCCTGTCGCTTTGTCGTCACAAGCTGTCGCCCCACTGTAAATTTATCCGTAACGCCGGTAGAATCGATCCCTTTCCGTACAACCCCGTGGAGTGATGGCATGGCGGACGTAAAAAAGGTCGTACTGGCGTATTCCGGCGGCCTTGATACTTCGGTGATTCTCAAGTGGCTGCAGGATACCTATGACTGCGAAGTGGTGACCTTCACCGCTGACCTGGGTCAGGGCGAAGAAGTCGAGCCGGCTCGCGCCAAAGCCCAGGCAATGGGCGTCAAAGAGATCTACATCGACGACCTGCGCGAAGAGTTCGTGCGTGATTTCGTCTTCCCGATGTTCCGCGCCAACACCGTCTACGAAGGCGAGTACCTGCTGGGTACGTCCATCGCCCGCCCGCTGATCGCCAAGCGCCTGATCGAAATCGCCAACGAAACCGGCGCTGACGCCATTTCCCATGGCGCCACCGGCAAAGGCAACGACCAGGTACGTTTCGAGCTGGGTGCCTACGCGCTCAAGCCAGGCGTCAAGGTCATCGCCCCATGGCGCGAGTGGGACCTGCTGTCCCGCGAAAAGCTGATGGATTACGCCGAGAAGCACGGCATCCCGATCGAGCGTCACGGCAAGAAGAAATCGCCGTACTCGATGGACGCCAACCTGCTGCACATCTCCTATGAAGGCGGTGTCCTGGAAGATACCTGGACCGAGCACGAAGAAGACATGTGGCGCTGGAGCGTCTCGCCAGAGAACGCACCGGACCAGGCAACCTACATCGAGCTGACCTACCGCAATGGTGACATCGTCGCCATCGACGGCGTCGAGAAGAGCCCAGCCACCGTCCTGGCCGACCTGAACCGCATCGGCGGTGCCAACGGCATCGGCCGCCTGGATATCGTGGAAAACCGTTACGTCGGCATGAAGTCGCGCGGCTGCTACGAAACCCCGGGCGGCACCATCATGCTCAGGGCTCACCGCGCCATCGAATCGATCACCCTGGACCGTGAAGTCGCTCACCTGAAAGATGAGCTGATGCCCAAGTACGCCAGCCTGATCTACACCGGCTACTGGTGGAGCCCGGAGCGTCTGATGCTTCAGAAGATGATCGACGCTTCGCAGGTCAACGTGAACGGCGTTGTGCGCCTGAAGCTGTACAAAGGCAATGTCACCGTTGTCGGGCGCAAGTCGGACGACTCGCTGTTCGATGCCAACATCGCGACCTTTGAAGAAGATGGCGGCGCCTACAACCAGGCGGATGCGGCTGGCTTCATCAAGCTGAATGCGCTGCGCATGCGTATTGCTGCGAACAAAGGCCGCGGGATGCTCTAAGCGCCTCAGGCTGTTGAAAGAACCCTGGCTCCGGCCGGGGTTTTTTTTGCGCGAAAGGCCGTATATTCACTTCATCAGCTGAGCCGCATTTTCCGGTAGCTCGCTTGTGGACAGGCGAAAACACTGCTGATTGTCCAAGTTGCAAAATATCCAGTTGGCGCCTACGAGTTGAGGTTCTGAAACGGCCCGGAGTAGATGTTCCTGGATCAGTTTCTGTGCATCGGGGCCGGACAGCATGAGTGTCACAGGCTGAACTGTGGATGAGAGTGTTTCAGGGTTTTCGTTGGGTCGGTCAGACTGGGCCGTTAATGGTTGCGCATCAATTGTCGCAGGTGGTGTAGCCGCCTCAGTTGCAGTACCCGCTTCTTCGGGTTTGTAGAGTGACTTGTAATTGAAGTTGAGTGTCAGGAAAAAAAGCGCGGTAAGAAAAAACGGAAAACCCACTAGAAACCAAGTGTAGAGTCCCTGACTTTTTTCGCTGAGAAATGGAAGAGTTGCCAATGCAGAGGACTCGATGATCCCGGCAAAGATGGCGATGATCGTCAGTGGGGCTGCGGGCTGGGTTGCAGTCATGATGTGGGCCTCCTGCGGTTTTCTAATCAATACCCTAGCGAGGCGATCAACTAAATGATGGACTGTTTCCGGACGGTGAAATTGATCCCGACGTCGAGCTGCTGGATTTACCCATTTGTGGTTGGCTAAACCCGCCAGTGCAGCGGATTTTTCCTGTCATGCTGTTTGATATTCAGACGATTCAAATGCACGGGAAAATATGCATCTATGCTTGGGGGTAAATTTTATCCTGTAGGAAAATTCCGAAAGCGATGTAAGGTTGATCTATTCGTCTGTTTGCGCGGGAAATTGACACGCCATTGAACCCCCTGCTCGGTTATGGTGTCCCGACGTCAACGCAAAATAATGAATGAATGGATATCGCATGAATAAAGTCCTTATCGTGGATGATCATCCGGTCATACGCTTGGCAGTGCGCATGCTGATGGAGCGGCATGGCTACGATGTGGTCGCGGAAACCGACAATGGCGTGGCTGCTTTGCAGCTTACCCGGGAGCACCTGCCGGATATCGTGGTGCTTGATATCGGCATTCCCAAACTTGACGGGCTCGAGGTGATTGCCCGCATGGCTTCGGCCAGCCCGTGCAGCCGTGTGCTGGTGCTTACTTCACAATCCCCGGGGCATTTCTCGATGCGCTGCATGCAGGCGGGGGCATCAGGTTATGTGTGCAAGCAGCAGGAGCTCACCGAACTGCTCAGTGCAATCAAGGCCGTGTTGTCGGGCTACAGCTATTTCCCCAACCAGGCTTTGCACAAGTCACGCGGGCAAGTGGGGGGCGTTAGTGAGACCGAGATGGTCAGCCGCCTTTCAGCGCGGGAAATGATGGTGCTGCAGCAGCTGGCGCGTGGCAAATCCAACAAGGACATCGCCGACAGCATGTTCCTCAGCAACAAGACAGTCAGTACCTACAAGACCCGTTTGCTGCTCAAGCTCAACGCCCATTCGCTGGTGGACCTGATCGAGCTTGCTCAGCGGCATGGCCTTACCTGACATTCGAGGAGCGCAAAGCCTCCGTGTGGGAGGCTTTTTTTTGGTCCGGGCTACAGGTCGTAGTCGAAATCGGCGAGTTGCCGCTGCAGGCGTCGTTCTTCGAGGAGGTTGTCGATGGTCCGGCGCTTGCTCAGGTTGGTCTTGGCGGGTTCTACCTGGGGCTCGGCATCATCGTCAGTGGTGGCAAAGTCATCTTCGATCGACAGCTCGTCTTTATCGGTACTCATGAGTCGCTCCAAGCCAAAGGGCCATTGGCCGTCCTTATAACCAGAAAGCGAACGTTGGTAAAAAAGATTTTTTCAATCGAAACCGCTACCTAATCACTATCGGATCAATCGTCCGACGTTTTCAGCTTGTACTCGCACAAGTCCTCAATGCGGCAGCTGCCGCAGCGGGGCTTGCGCGCCTGGCACACATAGCGCCCATGCAGGATGAGCCAGTGGTGCGCATCGATCAGGTAATCCTTGGGTACGAACTTGAGCAACTTCTTCTCGACCTCCAAGACCGTCTTGCCAGGTGCGATACCGGTGCGATTGCTTACCCTGAAAATATGCGTATCGACTGCCATGGTGGGCTGGCGGAATGCGGTGTTGAGCACCACGTTGGCGGTCTTGCGGCCTACGCCCGGCAGCGCCTCCAGTGCTTCGCGGGTCTGCGGCACTTCACCGTCGTGGCGCTCGATCAGCAAGCGGCAAGCTTCAATGACGTTCTTCGCTTTGCTGTTATACAGCCCGATGGTCTTGATGTACTCGCTCAAACCTTCGACGCCGAGCGCGTAGATGGCTTGCGGGGTATTGGCAACCGGGAACAGGCGGGCGGTGGCCTTGTTGACGCCGACATCGGTGGACTGTGCAGAGAGGGTCACGGCGACCAGCAACTCGAAAGGGGTCGTATAAGCCAGTTCCGTTTTGGGGTCGGGGTTATCTTCGTGCAGCCTGCGAAAGATCTCCAGGCGTTTGGCGGCATTCATGGGGTCAACGCTTTCCTTGACGACGTGAGGGGGCTGGGCCCGGACGCAGGCGATTGTACAAGGCCAACAGCAAACCGAGCAGTAGCAGCGCGCCAGGCGCCAGGCTGGCGATGTGCAGGTTCAGGCCATTTTCCAGCCATTGGCGGCTGGCACCGAGCAACAGGCACAGGCCCAGCAAGCCAGCCAGGTGCACACTCAGCTGGCGCCAGCGGCCCTGCTCAGGCAGCAGGCGGTCCATAGCCAGGCATTGAACGCAGATCAGTGCCGGGAAGTCGCCGAGCGCCAAGGCAAGCGGTAGGGCCCAGGCGCGCAGGGCAAGTTGCAGACAACAGGCCAGGGCAGCCACCAGCAGCAGGCTCGCCAGCCCATACATCGCCCCGTCGAGCCTTGGGCGAAGAGGGTGCAGCAATGTCTGGTGCAGCACTGTCAGCAGCAGCATGCTGATGCCGATGACCGCTGCTTGCATGAATGTCCGGGTAGCGCCCAGCAGCGGCGCAAGGCTTGCCACCAGCAAGTAGGACCTAGTCATGTTCAGGGCCCCCGAGCAGCTGCGTGCGATGTTGGTCAACGTAGCGCAACGCGTCGTGCTGTGCCTCGATGACCGCGCGCGAGGTAACGGTCGCTCCGGCCAATTGATCGAAGTCGCCCTGGTCGCGCTTGAGTGCCCAGCGGGCGTCAAGCCGACGGTTGGCGAACTGCGCCAGCCAATTCACGTGCGGGTCGCTGATGCGCCCACCGAGGCCGGGGCTTTCCTGTTGATCGATCACTCGGGTGCCGATCAGGCGGCCATCCGCAGCGATGGCAAGGCTCAGCCGTATGGGCCCGGCGTAACCCTGTACCTGGCTCACCAGGATCAACGCTGTAGCCGCCGTGCCGCGGGTTGCGCGATAGGCGGCCAATATCCGGCTATTCGGCGGCTGCGCCCCCGGCAGCGGCAGGGGGTTGCTCAATGGCCTGTTGTCGTAGTTTTGGCCAGGCAGAACAGCGAGCAACTGGCGGGCTTGCAGTTGCTGTTCGGCATCGGCAATGGGCTTTCGGGTAAATTGCTGCCAGGTAACAGTGACCAGCAAAGCCAGCGCCCCGACCAGCAACACCCACAATGCGCTGCGCACAGGGCGGTTCATGGTGTGGCCTGCTGTTGCCGGGTGGCAAGCCGGTCCAGCGCCGGGGCTGCAAGGTTCATCAGCAGAATGGCAAACGCAGTGCCATCCGGGTAACTACCCCAGGTACGGATCACATAGATCAGCGCGCCGGCACCAACGCCGAACATCAACTTTGCCAAACCGGCCTTGGGGCCAGAAACCGGTTCGGTGGCAATGAAAAATGCCGCCAGCATGGTCGAGCCCGAGAACAGGTGCAGCAGTGGCGAGCCATTGGAGTCCGAGCCTGAGCCATTCCAGCCCAGTAAGCTGAATACGAATAACGCCGCCAAGAGGCCGGCCGGGGCATGCCAGCTGCAGACCTTGCGCTGTATCAGAAACACCCCGCCCAGAAGAAACGCCAGGTTCACCCATTCAATGCCGCGGCCGCCGAAATGGCCGAAGCCCGGGTGATGGGCGAACAGTTCATCGATGGTCAGGCTGAGATTGTGGCGAAGGCCGTCGAGCACGGTCGGCCCGGCCCATGCATCGATCTGTTCGCGACTGTCAAACACCAGGTTCAAGCTGTCGAAAAAACCTGGCGACTGGGCGGGCCAATGGCTCATCTGCAGCGGGAAGCTCAGCAGCACGAAGGCATAGCCGACCATCGCCGGGTTGAACGCGTTGCGTCCTACGCCGCCGAAGGCTTGCTTGCCTAGGCCAATGGCGATGGTGGCGGCAATCACCGGTAACCACCAAGGCGCCTGGGTGGGCAGGGCGAGCGCCAGCAGTATTGCGCTCACCAACGCGCTACCGTCGCTCAGTGCCGTTGCGACAGGCCGGCCTCGAAGCGTCAGGCACGCAGCTTCGCAGCAGGCTGCAGCGAGCATGCACAGCAGCAGGCTGAACAGCAGGCCCCACCCCAGCAGCCAGAACGATGCCAGCAAACCAGGAAGACAGGCCAGCAGCACCAGGCCCATTGCGTCGCGCAGCAGCCGTGGGTCAGGTGTGGTCATGAGCCAGTCTCATTGCCCGAGTAAACCGTTGAGGCCTGAGAACGCCAGGGTCATGACACCTGCGCCGAGCAATGTGACAGGCAGGCCGCGCAATGCTTTCGGCACGTCAGGGTGTTTGCTACGCTGCATCAGGTCATCAAAAAGCACCAGGGCCAGCCAGAAACCCATCCCGGCGACTAAGCCGTAGCCCAGCGCGGCAAGCCATTCACGGTGCTCGCCGACGACCTGCAATGCAAGGCCCAGCAGCAAGGCATTGCTCACTATCGGCCAGGTCAGGTCTGCTGTGGGCCAATCAGGCCGTAACCTTGCCAGTGCTCGCGTTACACCCCAGGCGAGCAGTGCCATCCAAGGCAGCAGCAGGAACAAGCGCAGGTCCTGCAATTGCCAAGGCACCACGAGCAGACGCTCAAGCAGTTGCCCCCCAGTGACCCCACACACGATCGACAAGGCGCACGCCAGGCCGCACACGTGCAGGCGCAGCCGTGAGGCCGGCTGTTGTTGCAAAAGCAGATGGCTGAGCAGCGCTGCGCTGACCAGAACCAGGGCATGGTCATTCATGCCAATGACGATAGCCGGGAATCGCTGGCAACGTCCGGCAATACGCGAGGGGATGAAAAACCCCGGCACTGAGGCCGGGGCGGGGGAGGTTACTTGATGCGCTGGCCTGGCTTGGCGCCGCTGTCCGGGCTGAGCAGGTAGATCTCTTCGCCGCCAGGGCCTGCCGCCATGACCATGCCTTCGGACACACCGAAGCGCATTTTGCGTGGCTTGAGGTTGGCGACCATCATGGTCAGGCGGCCTTCAAGCTTGGACGGGTCGGGGTAGGCCGACTTGATGCCCGAGAACACGTTGCGGTGTTCGTCACCTATATCCAGGGTCAGTTGCAGCAGCTTGTCGGCACCCGGCACCGCTTCGGCCTTGACGATCAGCGCCACGCGCAGGTCGACGGCGGCGAAGGTGTCGAATTCGATTTCCGCCGACAGCGGGTCCTTGGCCAGTTCGCCGTTGCCGGCGGGTGCCTGGGCCTGGCCGCCAGCTGCCAGCAAGTCTTCCTTGCTGGCGGCGATCATGGCTTCGACCTTGGCCGGTTCGATGCGGCTCATCAGTGCCTTGAACGGGTTGAGCGGGTGGTTTTCCAGGCGCGACTGGTGGTCGTTCCAGCTCAGCGGCGCGACATTGAGGAACGCCTCGGCGTCGGCGGCCAGTACCGGCAGCACCGGCTTGAGGAAAATCACCAGTTGGCGGAACAGGTTGATGCCCTGGGCGCAGATTGCCTGGACTTCGTCCTGCTTGCCTTCCTGCTTGGCCAGCGACCACGGTGCCTTGTCGGCGATCCAGGCGTTGGCACGGTCAGCCAGGGCCATGATTTCGCGCATGGCACGGCCAAAGTCACGGGCCTCGTAGGCTTCGGCGATGGACGGGGCCGCAGCGAGGAACGCTTCGCTCAGCTCTGGCGCAGCGTCGCCGGCAACCATCACGCCGTCATTGCCCTTGTGAATGAAGCCGGCGCAGCGGCTGGCGATGTTGACCACCTTGCCGACCAGGTCGGAGTTGACCTTCTGCACGAAGTCTTCGAGGTTCAGGTCCAGGTCATCGACGCCACGGCCGAGCTTGGCGGCGTAGTAGTAACGCAGGTATTCAGGCTGCAGGTGGTCCAGGTAGGTGCGGGCCTTGATGAAGGTGCCGCGCGACTTGGACATCTTGGCGCCGTTGACGGTCAGGTAACCGTGCACGTTGACCGCGGTCGGCTTGCGGAACCCTGCGCCTTCGAGCATGGCTGGCCAGAACAGGGCGTGGAAGTTGACGATGTCCTTGCCGATGAAGTGGTACAGCTCGGCTTTCGAGCCTTCGTTCCAGAACGCATCGAAGTCCAGCTCAGGGCGGCGCGCGCACAGGTTCTTGAAGCTGGCCATGTAGCCGATCGGGGCATCCAGCCACACGTAGAAATACTTGCCTGGCTCGCCCGGGATCTCGAAGCCGAAGTACGGCGCGTCACGCGAGATGTCCCATTCCTGCAGACCGGCGTCCAGCCATTCGGCCAGCTTGTTGGCCACGGCGTCCTGCAGCGTGCCGCTGCGGGTCCACTGCTGCAGCATGGCCTGAAAGTCCGGCAGCTTGAAGAAGAAGTGCTGCGAGTCGCGCAGCACCGGCGTGGCGCCGGAGATTGCCGACTTGGGGTTCTTCAGCTCGGTCGGCGCGTAGGTGGCACCGCATTTTTCGCAGTTGTCGCCGTACTGGTCTTCGGCCGCGCACTTGGGGCAGGTGCCCTTGATGAAGCGGTCGGCCAGGAACATGCCCTTCTCAGGGTCGAAGTACTGGGTGACCGAACGGGTGGCGATGTGCCCGGCGTCGCGCAGACGCGAGTAGATCATGCCCGACAGTTCGCGGTTTTCGTCGCTGTGGGTGGAGTGGAAATTGTCGAAATCCACCAGGAAGTCGGCGAAGTCGCTGCTGTGCTCGGCCTGGACGTTGGCGATCAGCTGCTCCGGGGTGATGCCTTCCTTTTCGGCGCGCAACATGATGGCCGAACCGTGGGCGTCGTCGGCGCAGACATAGATGCACTGGTTGCCGCGCATTTTCTGGAAGCGAACCCACATGTCCGTCTGAATGTACTCAAGCATATGGCCAAGGTGGATGGACCCATTGGCATAGGGCAGGGCGCTGGTGACGAGAATCTGGCGTGGCTCGGACATGGTGGCTCGGCTACTTATATGGCTCGGGTAAAAATGAGGGTGATCGGCCACTATAAAGGGCCGGCGAATATATTTCACCCCATGGACGCAACTGCTGACGATTGACGGGTTAGGATAGGCGTCTGTTTGACTATCCGTTTGCCAATGGGAGCCTCCATGAGTGCCGTCACCCGTGCCGCCGTCGAAGGCGTGCTTCGCCAGTACACCGACCCTTATCTGAACCAGGACCCGGTCAGCGCCGGCTGTGTGCGCGCCATCGATATCCAGGGCGGGCAGGTCGCTGTGCAGTTGCAACTGGGGTATGCCGCCGGTCTGTTCAAGAACGGCTGGGCCCAGGTGTTGCAGACCGCGATAGAGAACCTCGACGGTGTCAGTTCGGCCCAGGTATCGATCGACTGCGTGGTCGCCGCGCACAAGGCCCAGGCCCAGGTGCCGGCCATGGCCAACGTCAAGAACATCGTTGCCGTGGCCTCGGGCAAGGGCGGTGTCGGCAAATCGACCACGGCCGCCAACCTGGCCTTGGCCCTGGCCCGCGAAGGGGCCCGGGTGGGCATCCTCGACGCCGATATCTACGGCCCCAGCCAGGGTGTGATGTTCGGTATCGCCGAAGGCACCCGGCCGCAGATTCGCGAGCAGAAGTGGTTCGTGCCGATCAAGGCGCATGGTGTCGAGGTCATGTCGATGGCATTTCTCACCGATGACAACACGCCGATGGTATGGCGTGGCCCGATGGTGTCCGGTGCGCTGCTGCAATTGGTGACCCAGACGGCTTGGGACGACCTCGATTACCTGGTTATCGACATGCCGCCGGGTACCGGCGATATCCAGCTGACGCTGGCGCAGAAGGTCCCGGTGGCGGGTTCGGTGATCGTTACCACGCCGCAAGACCTGGCGCTGCTGGATGCGAAGAAAGGCGTGGAGATGTTCCGCAAGGTCAACATCCCGGTGCTGGGTGTGGTCGAGAACATGGCGGTGCACATCTGCTCCAACTGCGGCCATGCCGAGCACCTGTTCGGTGAAGGTGGTGGCGAGAAGCTGGCGGCGCAGTATGGTGTCGAGCTGCTGGCTTCACTGCCGCTATCGATGCTGATCCGTGAGCAAGCCGACAGCGGCAAGCCGACTGCGATTGCCGAGCCAGAAAGCCAGATTGCCATGGTCTATCAGGAACTGGCCCGCCAGGTGGGTGCACGGATCGTCTTGCAAGAAGCGGCGGCACCCGCGATGCCGAGCATTACCATTAGCGAAGACTGACGCATTTTTGTGGGAGCGGCCTTGTGCCGCGAAAGGGCCGCAAAGCGGCCCCAGCAATATGTGGTTGGATCACATAGCTTGGGGCGCTTCGCACCCCTTTCCGACCGGTCCGGCGCGCCGGCAAGGCCGCTCCTGGACAGGCATAAAAAAACCCGCCAGAAGGCGGGTTTTTTTGAAAGCTAGGAAGCTAAATCGCTTAGGCGATTTGAACTTCTTCAGCCTGCATGCCTTTCTGGCCGCGGGTAGCGACGAAAGTAACAGCCTGGCCTTCTTTCAGGGTTTTGAAGCCGTCAGCTTGGATGGCTTTGAAGTGCACGAACAGATCGTCGCCCGACTGAGGGGTGATGAAGCCGTAGCCTTTCTCATCGTTGAACCACTTAACGGTACCGGATTGACGGTTGGACATTTTTCTGTCTCCTTGGACAAAGTAGATAACGGTCAGGAAAAACCCTGGCCGGGACTGAGTGCAAAGAGAGCAGAAAATTCAGCGATGGTGCGATCAGGATCGTGCATCAAACTAGAGATTCTCGGTGTCACGTGCAGCACAGTGGCGTCACCTTAACCCACTTTCCACGAGCTGCCAATCTCCAAAATAGCCTTTGATGAAATTCGGATCGGCGGCGGCCGCAAGCCCCGTCTGGCGCGGGATGCGGGATGGAACTTTAACCTGAGCGCGGGGACCGGTAAGATGCGCCTTTCGTTTTTTCACCTCGCAACTCTCAGGACACCCCCGCCATGAGCATCAAATCGGACAAGTGGATTCGCCGCATGGCGCAGGAACACGGCATGATCGAACCGTTCGTCGAGCGCCAGGTGCGCGGCGAGCACGACAGCCGGGTGATCTCGTTCGGCGTTTCCAGCTACGGATACGACGTGCGTTGCGCCGACGAATTCAAGGTGTTCACCAACATCAACTCGGCCACCGTCGACCCAAAGAACTTTGACGCCGGCAGCTTCGTCGACGTCAAGAGCGATGTCTGCATCATCCCGCCGAACTCCTTCGCCCTGGCCCGTACCGTCGAGTACTTCCGCATCCCGCGCAACGTGCTGACCATCTGCCTGGGCAAGAGCACCTATGCGCGTTGCGGCATCATCGTCAACGTCACGCCACTCGAGCCGGAGTGGGAAGGCCACGTGACCCTGGAATTCTCCAATACCACCACACTGCCGGCGAAGATCTACGCCAATGAAGGCGTAGCGCAGATGCTCTTCCTCGAATCCGATGAAGAGTGCGAAGTGTCGTACAAGGACCGTGGTGGCAAGTATCAGGGCCAGCGCGGCGTCACCCTGCCACGCACCTGAGCCGACGAGCGCGGGGAATTAGTTCTCGCTTGGGCACTCCAAGTTACTGAACAGTGCTGCCATGCATGATGCGTGGCGGCCCTAGTCAGGAGTTACCCATGAAACTCGATCCCGCAATCAGTGCAAAGCTGGCTGTGCTGCAGCCCAACCATATCGGCATGCTGGCGTGGTCTCTGCTGGCCCATCCTGCGCCGATGCACCTTGGCGGCGTACCCGGTCAGCCTGGCCCGGATACCCCGCAACCCGCCCAGCCTGGGGATACACCACCCATGGAACCGGGCGAGCCAACCCTGCCCGATGAACCGCCTCCTGCCCCTGTGGCCTGAACGGCCCGTTCAGTCAGAGCTGCAATGGCCAGACCTGGTCCGCGCCGGCAAGGTAGATGCGGTTGCCCTGGTTCTGCTCGACATTCCAGCCGCCAGTGAATTCACCAAACGCCGGTAACAGGCTGACCTGACCCATGACGAAACAGGGCAGCCTCAGCCGCTGGCGGGCGCGACCACGCAGGACGTATACCGGGTGTACATGGCCTGACAACACCGGGTGGTCCGGGTGTGTTTCAGGTTCGTGCTGCAGCGCGAATGGCGGCAGTACCCAAGGTTCATCTTGAACCTCGATGCCAAGCTGTGCGGGTGGATCACCTGCATGGCGATCGTGGTTGCCACGTACCAGCACGATGCGCAACCCTGCATGGCGCGTCCGCCAAGCCTGTAGCTTGGCCATCGTTGCCGCGGTCCGGCCCGTTCGCGCATGCAGGAAGTCGCCCAGCACGATCAACATCTCGCACTCACAGGCTGCAAGCAGTGCATCCAGGCGCTGGAGCGTGGCTTCGGTGGTGCCGCGTGGTACGGGTTGGTGCAATGCGCGGTAACTGGCAGCCTTGCCGATATGCACGTCGGCTACCAGCAGAGCGCGACGGGCTGGCCAGTAAAGGGCACGGTCAGGCATCAACCACAGTGTTTGCCCGCAATGTTCGATGGCCAGGTGTTCACTCACGTCGTTCTGCTCGCGGCTTTTTCAAGGTCGGCGACCATCCGCGCAATGCGATCCGCCAGCTTCTCTGTGCTCAGGGTTTCTCGCATGCCTTCCACCAGCAGCGTGAACGCCAGTGGCCCTGGCCGTCGCAGTTCGCGCATGTCCAGGCGCAGCCGGCTCATTTTGGCCAATTGACCCTGCAATCGTTCGATTTCCAGTTCCTCTCGTAGCACTTCGTCCCGTGCCTGGCCCAGCAGCAGGTTGCCGGCATCATGCTTGCGAAAGACCTCGAAGAACAGCCCGCTCGACGCCTGGATCTGCCGAGTGCTCTTTTGCGCCGCCGGGTACCCGCCAAACACCAGCCCGGAAATCTGGGCGATTTCACGAAAGCGTCGCAAGGCCATTTCACTGGCGTTCAGGCTGGCCAGCACATCATCCAGCAGATCCTCGCCGGACAACGCCGCAGGCAGATGGGTGGCCCAGTCCACGGGGCTAGGGCTGAGCAGCTCGAAGCCGTAGTCACTAACGGCAATGGAGACCGACAGCGGTTGGTGGCGGCTGATCCGCCAGGCGATCAGGTTGGCCAGGCCCAGGTTGGCCATGCGCCCGGCAAAGGGGTACAGAAACAGGTGTGAGCCTTGGCGTGTGGCAAGCGTTTCGGCCAACAGCGTCTGTGTGCTGGGCAAGGCTGACCACTGCCCTTGAAGCGTGAGCAATGGGCGCACCGCGCGCATCTCCGGGTCGTCGAAATGGCCGCGGGCGGCGGCATCGAGCTTTTCCACCAAGGCATCGGCCAGTTCGCTGGAAAGCGGCATTCGCCCGCCATTCCAGCGGGCGATGGCGGCTTTGCGGGCAGTGCTGCGGCGCACGTAGGCAGTCATGTTCTCTACGCGCACCAGCTCTAGTACACGCCCGGCAAAGACCAGGGTGTCGCCTGGGCGCAGGCGGGCGATGAACGCTTCTTCGACACTGCCCAGGTGTTTGCCGCCGCCACCTTTGCTCCAGTATTTGAGCTGCAGGCTGGCGTCGCTGACGATGGTGCCGATGCCCATGCGATGGCGCCGCGCCAGACGCTCGCTGGCGACCCGCCAGACACCATCGGCGTGGGCTTCGACGCGTTGGTAGTCAGGGTAGGCGCTGAGTGAGCTGCCGCCATGGCTGACGAAGTCCAGCGCCCACTGCCATTGGCTGTCACGCAGCTCGCGAAATGCCCAGGTGCTGCGCACTTCAGCAAGCAGTTCGGCTGGGCGAAACCCACTGCCCAGTGCCATAGAGACCAGGTGCTGGACCAGCACATCCATGCACAGGCGCGGCGAGCGGCGTGCTTCGATATGCCCCGCAGCCAAGGCGTTGCGTGCCGCTGCGGCCTCCACCAGTTCCAGGCTGTGGGTGGGCACCAGGGTGATCCGCGACTGACGCCCCGGCGCATGCCCGGAGCGCCCGGCGCGCTGCATCAGGCGAGCGATACCTTTGGCCGAGCCAATTTGCATGACCCGCTCCACTGGCAGGAAATCCACCCCCAAGTCCAGGCTGGACGTGCAGATCACGGCCTTGAGCGCACCCTGTTTGAGGCTGAGTTCCACCCAGTCGCGGGTCGCGCGGGCTAATGAGGCATGGTGCAGGGCGATTTGCCCGGCCCAGTCGGGGCGGGCGTCGAGCAAGGCCTGGTACCACAGCTCGGCCTGGGCGCGGGTATTGGTGAACACCAGGCTGCTGGCACTGCCGTCGAGCTCACGGGCGACCGGGTCGAGCATTTTCAGGCCCATGTGGCCGGCCCAGGGGAAGCGTTCGATGGCCTCGGGCAGCAGGGTATCGACAATAAGGCGCTTGTCCTGG
Organism: Pseudomonas sp. NPDC012596; assembly: GCF_042902325.1. Lineage (NCBI taxonomy): Bacteria > Pseudomonadati > Pseudomonadota > Gammaproteobacteria > Pseudomonadales > Pseudomonadaceae > Pseudomonas > Pseudomonas sp. NPDC012596. The sequence goes on from NZ_JBIBEB010000027.1 coordinate 14,210, forward strand.
CGGCCTCGCACCAATTGGCCGCCCTCGGGCAACAGCACCTCGAGCGCATGGGGCAGGTTGCCCAAGGTGGCCGAGAGCCCCCAGGTCACCAGGCGCGGGTGCCAGCGGCGCAGGCGGGCAAGGGCCAGTTGCAGTTGCACGCCGCGCTTGTTGCCCAGCAGTTCGTGCCATTCGTCCACCACCACCAGGCGCAGGTGGGCGAAGTCCTCGCAGGCTTGTGCCCGGGTCAGCAGCAGGGTCAGGCTTTCGGGGGTGGTGATCAAGGTGCTCGGCAGGCGCCTGGCTTGCCGGGCGCGCTCGGCGCTGCCGGTGTCACCGCTGCGCACACCGACGCTCCAGTTCAGGCCGAGCTCATCCAGTGGTGCTTGCAAGGCCCGGGCGGTATCTGCGGCCAGCGCGCGCATGGGGGTGATCCACAGCACTTGCAACGGCGCGGGCTGGCGGCCTGGGGCAGGCTGGGCAAAGGCGCGCAGCGCCGCAAGCCATACCGCGTAAGTCTTGCCGGCACCAGTGCTGGCATGCAGCAACCCCGATTCGCCGCGGCCGACCGCCGCCCAGACTTGCCGCTGGAAGGCGAAGGGCTTCCAGCCGCGTGCGGTGAACCAGGCATTGGCTAGGTCTGTTTGGGCGGGCATGCGGGCGCGGTGTCCTTCGAGGGCTGTGCTTATAAGGACCACCCGCCCGGTGCATTGGTTTTACCGAGTCAGTTCGCCAGCAGATAGCCGCTGCGGCACACCTGTTGACCTGCTACGTGGGCAATGACCATTCCGGCCGTGGCCATGCGCCGCACGCTGCGGGCATACAGCAGGCCGGGCTGGCTGTTGCGCACGGCGGTCACCCGGTCGCTGAGCGGGTCGATGACTTCGGCGATAAGTTGGCCAGCCTCAAGCTGCTGGCCAGGCCGGGCGTGATACACCAGCAGCCCACCGAGCGGGGCCGATACCGGTTCGACAGCGGCCAGTGGGGTAGCGGGGCTGGGCAGTGCCGGCAAGGGCGCGGGTGTACCCGCTAGGACGCCCGCGTGGGTGAGGTAATCAAGGATCGCCTGGCAATCCTTGCTTGCCAGGTCATGGCTGACGTCGGCCTGGCCACGCAGTTCGACGGTCACCGCGACGCTGCCCAACGGGATCGGGAAGCGCTTGCCGAAGCGTTGCTGCAGCTGCCACCAGACCAGGCTGAAGCATTCATCGAACGACTGCCCGCCGGAATCGGTGGCCAGCAGGCTGGCCTGGGCCCCCAGGTAGCGGGCCAGCGGCTCGACCTGTGGCCAGGCTTCCGGGGTGGTATAAAGGTGTTCGACCGCCTCGAAGTCGCAGTGCAGGTCGAGGACCAGGTCTGCATCGCAGGCCAGCCGCTGCAGGATCAGGCGCTGAGACTGCAGCGGCGTAAGCGCCGGGTGGGCATCCAGGCCGCGGCGCAGGTACTCGCGAATCAGCGCGAGGTTGTGCGCGGGGTCCTGGGTCAGATGCCCCTCGATCTGGTCGCCGATGCTGTCGGAAAGGTCGACGAAATTGCGGTTGAAGTTCTCGCCACTTTGCAGCTCGAAACGGCCCAGCGGCGCATCCAGCATCACCTGCTCCAGGCCCACCGGGTTGGCCACGGGCACCAGGATGATTTCGCGGCGCAGGCGCCCTTGCTGTTCCAGCTCGCCCAGGCGGCGCTTGAGGTGCCAGGCCACCAGCATGCCCGGCAGTTCGTCGGCATGCAGTGAGGCCTGGATATACACCTTGGCGCCACCGCGCGGGCCGAAGTGGAAACTGTGCAGTTGGCGAGTGATGCCGGGTACGGGGGACAGCAAGTCGTGGGTCGAATGGTGCATGGTGGTCCTGATTACGTGGCGAAAACGGTCTGCGACACGGGTCGGCACAAAGCTAAGCATAATTTTGCCGGCTGTGCCTGTCTGCGCGTCTTGCCACGGTGTGCGGTCAGGCCAGCAGTGCCTGCAAGGTCGCCAGGTCGTCCGCCTCGGCGACCGGTTTATCCTGGCGCCAGCGCAACATGCGTGGGAAGCGCACGGCGATGCCGCTCTTGTGCCGCTTGGACAGTGCGATACCCTCGAAGCCCAGCTCGAACACCAGCGTCGGGGTCACGCTGCGCACCGGGCCGAAGGTTTCTACCGTGGTCTTGCGGATGATGGCATCCACCTTGCGCATTTCTTCATCGCTGAGGCCCGAGTAGGCCTTGGCGAACGGGACCAACGCACGCTCCGGGCTACCGGGTGGCGCGTTCCAGACGGCGAAGGTGTAGTCGCTGTACAGGCTGGCGCGTCGGCCATGGCCGCGTTGGGCGTAAATCAGCACCGCATCGACGCTGAACGGGTCGATCTTCCATTTCCACCATACCCCCATGTCCTTGGTTCGCCCCACACCGTACAAGGCGTCACGCTGCTTGAGCATGAGGCCCTCGACCCCCAGGCTGCGCGACTGTTCGCGCTGAACGGCGAGGTCTTGCCAGTCCTGCCCTTCCAGCAGCGGCGACAGCAGCACGGGGGCCAGTGGGTAGTCGGCGACCAGGCACTGCAACTGCTGACGGCGTTCGTGTTGTGGTCGGTTACGCCAGTCCTCGCCTTGCCACTCCAGCAAATCGTACGCCTGCAGTACCACGGGCGTGTCGGCCAGCAGCTTCTTGCCCAGGGTCTTGCGGCCAATGCGTTGCTGCAGCAGGGCGAACGGTTGCACGGCCAGCGCTTCGGCGGTGGCGCCGGGTTTCCAGACCAGGATCTCGCCGTCGAGGACGACGCCGTCCGGCAGGCTCTGCGCCAGGCTGTGCAGCTCCGGGAAGCGGTCGGTGATCAGCTCTTCGCCGCGCGACCACACCCACACCTGGCCATCGCGCTTGACCACCTGGGCGCGAATGCCATCCCACTTCCATTCGATCTGCCAGGCGCTGGGGGGGCCAAGCAGGTCGTCGAACTGCTCGGTGGGGGCTTGGAGGGCATGCGCCAGAAAGAACGGGTAAGGCTGGCCGCCGCGCTGGCTGTGCTCATCAGCCGATTCGGCGGCGATCAGCTTCTGGTAGCTGTCGGCAGTAGGGCGATGGCTGATGTCGGTGTAGCCGACCAGCCGCTGCGCCACGCGCTTGGCATCCAGCCCGGCCAGCTGGGCCAGGGCGCGGGTGACCAACAATTTGGACACGCCGACGCGAAAGCTGCCGGTGATCAGCTTCAAGCACAGCATCAGGCTGGGGCGGTCCAGTTGTGCCCACAGGGGAGGCAGGCGCTGCTGCACTTCTTCGGCGGGCAGCCCGCGAAGGGGGAGCAGGTGGCCTTCAACCCAATGGGCCAGGCCGTCGTCGCTGCCGTGCTGATTTTCAGGCAGCAGCAGCGATATGGTTTCCGCCAGATCGCCCACCGCCTGGTAGCTTTCCTCGAACAACCAATCGGGCAGGCCGGCCAGTGCCGTCGCCAGTTCGCGCAGTACGCGGGTAGGCACCAGCTGGCGTGGTCGGCCACCCGACAGGAAATACACGGCCCAGGCCGCATCTTCGGCAGGGGCGGCGGCAAAATAGTCGCGCAGCGCTTCGAGCTTGGCATTGCTGGACGTCGTGGCATCCAGCCGCAGGTAGAGTTGGGCGAAGGCTCTCATGCTCCGGCTTCCGTCGCGGGGGCGTCATCTTCCTCGCCATACTCGGTAACGAAGGCGCGGGCATCGAGGCCCTTTTCATTGAGCAAGCGCACCAGCACATTGACCGAGCCATGGGTCACCATCACCCGTTCGGCACCGGTCTGCTCGATGGCCCAGAGCAGGCCTGGCCAGTCAGCATGGTCGGACAACACGAAGCCACGGTCCACGCCGCGCCGGCGCCGCGTGCCGCGCAGCAGCATCCAGCCACTGGCGAAGGCATCGCTGTACTCGCCAAAGCGGCGCATCCAGCTGCTGCCTGCGGCAGAGGGGGGCGCCAGAACGATGGCTTGGCGCATGAGTGGGTCGTTTCGTGGCACATCACCCGCATAGAGGGTTTGCGGCAGGTACACACCCGCCTCGCGGTATACCTGGTTGAGGGGCTCCACCGCACCGTGCACCAGAATCGGCCCGATGCTGCTATCCAGGCCGTGCAGGATGCGCTGAGCCTTGCCGAAGGCGTAGCAGAACAATACGCTGGCCTTGCCCTGATCCCGGTTGGCCCGCCACCAGGCATTCACCCCGGCAAACACCTCGGCCTGGCTTGGCCAGCGGTAGATGGGCAAGCCGAAGGTCGATTCGGTGATGAAGGTGTGGCAGCGCACCGGCTCGAACGGGGCGCAGGTACCGTCGGGCTCGACCTTGTAGTCACCGGAGGCCACCCAGACCTCGCCCTCATGCTCCAGGCGCACCTGGGCCGAGCCCAGCACATGCCCGGCCGGGTGCAGGCTGATGGTGACGCCGTGGTGACGGATGCGTTCGCCGTAGTCCAGGGTCTGCAAGTCGATGTCCTGGCCAAGGCGGCTGCGCAAGATACCGGCGCCAGGGGTGGCGGTCAGGTAATGCGCGTTGCCGCGACGGGCATGGTCGCCATGGCCATGGGTGATGATGGCACGCGCCACCGGCCGCCACGGGTCGATGTAAAAATCACCGGGCGGGCAGTACAGGCCTTCGGGGCGGGCGATGACGAGGTCCATGGCGTAGGCACTGGTGGTTGGGGTTACCAGTTAGGAGCGGTGCCAGGGTTGGGAAGTTCGCAGAGGTTTGAGTTTGAGGTTAGGTGCCTGTCGCGAGTGCGGTGGCGCTCTTGCGATCGAGCGCCGCCCGCGCGGCGCTCGATCTCAAACCACCTGGAAGGCCAAAGGCGAGCACATCACAGCCCTGCCGCCATTATTCCCGGTTACCTACCAGGCACCAACGTCAACCGCTGGCTCCCATAAGCCCGCGCAAAATTCTGCGGCTGCAACGGCAGGCTCGTGAACCGCCCTTTGAACCAGGCATCCAGCCCATCGCTGTAATGCCCGCTGGCCGGGTTGCCTGACTGGCCATTGCTGGTCAGCACCTGCAGCGGTTCGGCCTGGCCAAAGTCGACGATCATGCGTGCCGAGGCCGGCAGGCGGGTGTCGAAATCGCTGCCCCATGCATAAGGCGTCAGGGCCAGGGTGCTGAAATCACCGCCGGCCGCCAGCGGCGAGCGGCTGAGGGCATCGCCCAGGCCGTGGTAGGCCGGGGCTGGCCAGCGGTACTGGTGCAGCTTGCCCCATTGCCAGGCGCGGCGGTCGCTGCCCAGTTGGGCGGTACCTGCATCCACCGCCGCCGCCAGGCTACGGGCGAGAATGGCCGGTTTGTCTTCCTTGTGCGGCGTGTTGCGGTCATCCCAGAACGGGCTGTCCTCCCGGCCAAGCAGGTGGTCGGCCTGGGCCGAGTAGGACAGGCGGGCGTTGCTGACAAACGCCTGCCAGGCTGGGCTGGACTCCGGGCCGAGGTCGTCGAGGAAAGTCTGGCGCGCGACTTCCTGCAGGAACAGTTCATACAGCGCCGCATCTGCCGAGACCGGGCTCAGGCGGCCGTCGAACGCTTTCAATCGGGCCAGCGCATCGCGGGCCTTGTCGCGCTGGGCACCTGGCAGCGCGTCGATGGCCTGTTTGAGCGGCTGGGCCATGCCGGGCGCATCGAACATCTGCTTGAGCTTGTCGGCCAGCAGCGTCACCTGGTCGTTCTGTAGCGCCATCAGGCTGCGGCTGTCGTGGCGGCCATTGCCAGCCAGTTGGCCCAGGCGTTCGGCGCGCTCCGGGTAGTACCAGGTGTTGGACAGTTGCATGCCGTAGCCACGCGGCAGGCTGCGCTGATTGGCGTGGCCGATCCAGCCGGCTGGCGGGTCCTGGTCATAGGGGTGCAGCATCGGGTCGGCATAGCCGTCCCAGTCAAAACGCCCGTCCCAGCCAGGCGACGGCAGCAGGCCCTGGCCTTCGCGGCGGTTCGGGTAGCGGCCGCTGACCTGCCAGCCAATGTGTTCAGGTTCGGCGAACACGAAATTGAGCGCCGCAGCACCGATCTCGCGCGTGCTGTCGAACGCGCGCTCGACGTTTTTTGCCCGGGTCAGGTCGAACAGCGCGTCAAGGCTTCGGTCGCCCTTGAGCTGCGGTAGGTTCAGCGCCAGGCCCAGGCTGGCATTGCCCGGCTGCGAGAGCAGGGTGCCGTGGCGGGTGTCGTACATCACTTCGCGCTGCGGGCGTTGGCCGCGGACGAAAAAGGTTTCGGTGCGCGCGCGGGCGGGCAGCCATTTGCCATCGGCCAGGTAGCTGAGCTGGCTGCCCTGATGGCGCAGTTGTTCCAGGTACAGGTCCTGGTTGTCGGCCATCACCGCACTGCTGCTCCAGGCCAGTTTGCCGTTGTAACCGGCCAGGACGATGGGCAGCCCCGGCAGCGACAGGCCAGCCACCTGGTACTTGCTGGTGTGGATTTGTACCGGGCTCAAGGCCCAGGCTGCCCGGCTGTCGCTGGCCAGCAGGCTCTTGCCACTGCGGCTGCGTTGCGGGCCCAGTGCCAGGTTGGCCGAGCCGGGGCTGCCGAGCAGGTCAAGGTCGGCGAGCTTCTGGCTGGCCGCAGCGAGCATAGCCAAGCCCGGCAGCTGGCTAGCCAGGTTCAGGCCCTTGAGTTTTTCCACCTCGGCGTCGGCAAGCGGTTCATCCGGTGCGCCGGGCAGCAACCATGGCAATTTGTCGCTGCCCACCTTTTGCGCCAAGGTCAGGGCGCTGAGCTCTTCCTGCAGGTTCACCGACTGGCTGAAGGCATACAGGCTGAAGATCAATGCCGAGTCTTCGGGCTTCCAGTATTCCGGGCGGTAGCCGCTGCTGGCGAGGTTGGCCGGCAATTTGTCGCGATAGCGGAACAGGTAGGCGTTGACGCCCCGGGCATAGACTTCGAAGAAGCGCTTGAGCCGTGGCGAGGCGTCCGTATACAGCTGGGTAGCATTCTGTTTGAGATTGGCGGCGCGCATCAGGCGGTCGATGTCCAGTGCGTCGCTGCCCGCCATTTCTGCCAGGCGGCCTTGGGCGAGCAGGCGCATGGCGAGCATCTGTTCGATGCGGTCACCGGCATGCACGTAACCCAGGCTGAACAGGGCGTCGTGGAAGTTGCTGGTTTCGATCAGCGGCGCGCCCATGGCGTTGCGCCGAACCGAAACGTTTTGCGCCAGCCCTTTGAGCGGCTGCACGCCGGTTGTCGGTGGCACACTGTCCTGGTAGCCGCCCATCTGGCAACCGGCAAGCCCGAGCATGCCAAGCAGCGTGGCAGCGGTGGCGAACCGCAGGCGGAAGGGAGGAAGGACGGGGGCGGCCATGACAAGGGCTCCTGCAAGGCGAGGCGGGGGTTTTGATTGGCGCTAAAGTAGCATGCCGATGGGTTTTCGGCGCCTGGGGATTGGGGCTTTGGGTGCTAGTCTTGGGTTGTTTTTTTACATGAGATCGAGCGCCGCGCGGGCGGCGCTCGATTTACGCCGCACCGCAGCACTCAAGCCGTATCAAGCCCCGTGGCACTTCTTGAATTTCTTCTCGCTGCCACACGGGCATGGGTCGTTGCGGCCGACGTCCTTCAGGGCGTTGCGAACCGGCTCCTGGTGGCCGTGGTTGCAATGCGGGCCGTGCACATGGCCGTGGTCGTGATCGTGGTGATGATCGTGACCGTGGTTGCAGTCAGGGCCATGAACGTGGGGTTGTTGGGTCATTGCAGGGTTACTCCGGTATGAAATCGCCGGGCATTATCTCACCACTGCGCGATATGTGCAGGTCCCGGTGGATGAGCAGGCCGGTCGCCAGTTCACCCTGCAAGCGGTAGTGCAGCGTCTGCTCACTTTTGAGCAACTTGGCCAACGGCTTGAGCTGTTTCCACAGGTTGGTCCGCGCGGTGATCTTGAAGGTGCGCCGGGCGTGGCCACCGACGCTGCGCCAGATGCTGGCCTGGTCTTCTGCCAGGAGCAGGTCGTTGAGCCAGATCGAATAGCTCAGGTTGCGAATGAACAGACGGCTGTCGTCAGGGTTTTCGATACGCACGTGCAACACGAATTCCTGCTCAAGCAAGCGCGCCTTGACCGTTTCGACCTCGACCAGATGCACCTGGGGCGCACGCCAGTCGTCGCCACCCCATAGTGCACAGCCCGTCTGCAGTGCCAGCAGGGTGCCAAGCATGAGCGTGCGGGCCAGGGCGATCATGGTCAGTTACCGACGTAGCTGGCGCAGCATTTCTTGAACTTCTGCCCGCTGCTGCAGGGGCAAGGGTCGTTGCGGCCGGCCTTGAGCTCGACCGTCGGGTCGATGAAGAACCAGCGCCTGTCGTGCTGCACGAAGGCGGACCGCTCGCGGTGCTGGTGGTCGCCCTCCTGGTCATGCCAGCGCGCAATGAAGGTGACGAAAGCATGCTCGGGTTGGCCTCCCAGTACCTCGGCGTTCTCCACTTCCAACCCCAACCAGGTGCTTTGCGCGCTCCAGGCGGCCATGGCGGCGCGGTCCAGCCCGGCCTGTTGGGCCGGCAGGGTGGTGGCGACCAGGTAATCGATAAGGCCCAGCACGTAAGCGCTGTAGCGCGAACGCATCAATGTCTGCGCATCCGGTGCCGGGGTTCCGGCGTGGTAGTGCCCGCAACAGGCGTCCAGCAGGTTACCGCTGCCACAAGGGCAAACCGAGACACTCATCATCACCACCAGTACTTGCCGAAGTTTTCAGGGTTGGCCCAGAACCTGGCGTTCAACCAGTCCGGGACCTGTTTGTAATCATGTAGATCATAGGTGAACAAGCTCAGCACCTGCTCGTCGCGGCGGAATTTCTCGCTGGCCGACAGGGCCAGGGCAAAAAAATCGGTGTCCTGCCAGCCACTGGCACGCAGGTCGGCAAGCACCGCGACCCGGCTGGCGTTGAGGTTGCGGATGCCGCCCAGCAGTTCCAGGCCAGCCCGTTTGGGCAGGTGTTCCAGGCAGTCCACCAGCACGGCCAGGTCGAAGCGCTGTGCGGCAATGTGCGCCGGCAGAGCACCAGGCGAGCAGACCTCGATGGTCACCTGCGGATGGGCCTGGGCAAATGCGTCCAAGGCCGGGAAGCGGGTGCCTACCAGCAGCAGGCGTTGCGGGGTGAAGCGCTCGAGCAGGGCCGCCAGGGCCTGCTGCGGTGTGCGTTGGGAAAAACCGTCGGTCATTGCCATTCCTCGTTCAGGTATCTCAAGACTAACGGGCTGTTGGTCGCGGGCAAAGCGGCATGTGACCACGCTGTGGCTTATTGCTGGCAGGGATGAAAAGCACGGTCTTTACTCCCAGAGATCGGCCTTATGCCGATTCCCCCTAGGAGAAGCTACAAAATGAGCATAGTACGCACAGCGTTACCCCTGGTACTGCTCACCAGTGTGTTGACTGGTTGTGCAGGTTTGCAAAAAACCGACTGGCCGAAGTGTGCTGCCGTCGGGGGTGTGGGCGGTGCCGCGTTGGGCGCCATCGAAAGTTCCAGTTGGGCCGGTTGGGGCGCGTTGCTTGGCGGTGGCCTGGCTGCGGGCTATTGCTGGGCGCATGGCGACGGTGACGAAGATGGCGATGGCGTGCCGGACAGCCGTGACAAGTGCCCGGGTACGCCACGTGGCGTGCAGGTCGATGCCAATGGTTGCCCGCCAGAGCCGGCGCCGGCACCAGTGGTCGAGGAAGTGGTGGTACAGAAGGAAGAAGTCATCGTCATCCGTGACGTGCACTTCGAGTTCGACTCGGCACGGCTGACGGCAGCCGACAAGGAGCGCCTGAACACCATCGCCACGCGCCTCAAGCAGGAAGCACCGAGCGCCCGCCTGAGCGTTACTGGCCACACCGACAGCGTTGGTTCCGACAGCTATAACCAGAAACTGTCCGAGCGCCGTGCCCACTCGGTGACCGAGTACCTGGTCCAGAGCGGTGTGCCGCGCGCCAGCTTCGTATCGGTGGTCGGCGCCGGTGAAACCCAGCCGGTGGCAGATAACGCCACAGCCGATGGGCGTTCGATGAACCGTCGCACCGAGATCAAGATCCAGCGCTGACGGCTTGCGCCCGCACCTTGAGAAGTGGCGCGGGCGCGTCTTTACTCCTGTAGGCCGGTTGCGGCCAACGACACAGGAGCATTCATCATGAGTGTCATGTCAAAGGCGGCGCTGCCGTTGCTGGTGGTTTCCAGCCTGCTTGCAGGCTGCGCCACCCACAGTGACGGCAGTGCGCCCCTCAATCAAAGGACTTGGCCCCTCTGCAGCCTGCTGGGCGGCCTGGCGGGCGGTGGCCTGGGCGCCATCGAAAGCTCGAGCTGGGCTGCTGGAGGCGGCGCTTTGGGTGCGATCGCCGGGGGGTTGATCTGCTACGCCCAGGACGGTGACGAAGATGATGATGGCGTCTTCGACCGCCGAGACCGCTGCCCCGATACGCCAGCCGGCACGGCCGTCAACCACATGGGTTGCCCGCTGCCACAGTACCCGCCCAGCCAGCCTGCACCCGAGCCTCAGCCCGAAGTGATCTCTCTCGACGATCAGGGCCAGGTGATGTTCGCCTTCAATTCTGCCGACCTGACCCCGGGCAGCCAGCAACGGCTGCAAAGCCTGCTGCCGAGGCTGAACGAGTTAGGGGTGTCGCGCATCAAGGTCGTAGGCCACACCGACAATGTCGGCTCGGACAGTTACAACCAGGCACTCTCCGAGCGGCGTGCCGCCAGTGTCGCCGAATACCTGATCAGCCAGGGCCTGGCACCGCAGAAGGTCACCAGTGAAGGCCGGGGTGCAAGTGAGCCGGTAGCGGAAAACGACACCGAAGAAGGCCGCGCGCATAACCGACGGGTCGACCTGCACCTCAATTGACGACGCAACAGGAGTGGCTGATGAAGTTCATTCTGGGCCTGGGCAAGTGCTTGACCATCGCTTTCTGGGGCGTGGTGCTGTTCAACCAGCTGATGCCGCAGCCGCTGCCCTTCAACCTGCTGATCAATGCGGCGGGCATTATGCTGCTGGGGCTGCACGTGCTTGAGGTGCTGTTTTTCAACGGAAGTTTGCGTGGGCGCAGCCACCGTTGGTTTGACCGCCTGCAGATCCTGCTGACGGGGATATTCCATGTCATGTCCATACCGCGCCAGCCTGAGCTGTCGCGGCGCTGACACCGGTGCGGCCAGCCTATAGCGGTAACCGCAAGCTGGCCACTGCCACCACCGCCAACCCCAGCAGGAGGTTGACGCCGACCATGCGCCGGATCCGCCCCAGCGCGGCAGCGCCTGCCGGCCAGTCCTCGGCCTGCACCGCTGCCTTGAGTTCTGGCAGCAGCAGCGCCTGGATGCGCATGAACAGCGCGAACATCGCGATCCCGCCTCCCATCATCACCTGCACATAGCGGGGGGCGGTCTCGAAGCCACTGAACCGCATGTGCAACATGCCGATACCACTTATCGCCAAGATCGCCACCGCCAGCCAGACCCAGACGAAGAAGCGTCGGAAAACTTCCACCCACAGCCGCAGCCGGGCAGGCCCCTCAAGGGCCGCAACCGTTGCCGGGCGCAGCACCAGCCAGGCGAAGAACATGCCACCAACCCAGACCAGGGCGGCAAGAACATGCAGTGTGTAGGGCAGGGCAAAGGCAAGCATCCGGATCTCCATGCGGCACAAAGGGCAATAGCGGGGTATGATAGCCGCCCCATGCGAAACACTGAAAATATATCCAGCCCTTCGGGCGCCTGCAGACCATGATCAGCAACGAACTCAAAGCCACCATCCAGGGCGCCTACTCGCGTTTTCTCGAAGCCAAGAGCCTCAAGCCGCGCTATGGCCAGCGCCTGATGATCGCCGAAGTGGCCAAAGTGCTCGGCGACATCGCCTGCGACGATGAAGGCCGCCGCGCCGGCGAGCCTGCCGTGGTGGCCGTAGAGGCGGGTACCGGTACCGGCAAGACGGTCGCCTACAGCCTGGCCGCGATCCCGGCTGCCAAGGCTGCCGGCAAGCGCCTGGTGATCGCCACCGCCACCGTGGCGCTGCAGGAGCAGATCGTCTTCAAGGACCTGCCCGACCTGATGCGCAACAGCGGCCTGAACTTCAGCTTCGCCCTGGCCAAGGGGCGCGGCCGCTACCTGTGTCTGTCCAAGCTCGACGTCCTGCTGCAGGAGGGCCACGCACAATCGGCCACTGCCCAGCTGTTCGAGGAAGAGGGCTTCCACATCGAGGTCGACGAACGCAGCCAGAAGCTGTTCAACAGCATGATCGAGAAGCTCGCCGGCAACCGTTGGGACGGCGACCGTGACAGCTGGTCCGAAACCCTTGAAGACCAGGACTGGGCGCGCCTGACCACCGACCACAGCCAATGCACCGGCCGGCACTGCCCGAACTTCCAGCAGTGCGTGTTCTACAAGGCTCGTGAAGGCATGGGCAAGGTCGATGTCATCGTCACCAACCACGACATGGTCCTGGCTGACCTTGCACTGGGCGGCGGTGCAGTGCTGCCCGACCCGCGCGACACCATGTACGTGTTCGACGAAGGCCACCACCTGCCAGACAAGGCCATCGGCCACTTCGCCCACTATTCACGCCTGCGCTCTACTGCCGACTGGCTGGAGCAGACTGCCAAGAACCTGACCAAGCTGCTGGCCCAGCATCCGTTGCCGGGTGACCTCGGCAAGCTGATCGAGCAGGTGCCGGAGCTGGCGCGGGAAATTCGCACCCAGCAACAGTTCATGTTCACCTTGTGCGAACAAGTCGCCGACTTCCGCCCCAGCGAAGACGTCGAAGGCCGGGAGCGCCCGCGCTACCGCTTCGAGGGCGGCGTGGTGCCCGAGCAGATCCGCGAAGTCGGCATCGAGCTGAAAAAGGGGTTTTCTCGCCTCAACGACCTGTTCACCCGCCTGGCCGACCTGCTCAAGGAAGGTATGGACGGTGAGGTCAACATCGGTATCGCCAGCCATCAGGCCGAAGAGTGGTACCCCTTGTTCGGCAGCCTGGTGACCCGTGCTCAGGGTAACTGGGAGCTGTGGACCGCCTTTACTGCCGAAGACCCGGAAGACAGCCCGCCCATGGCCCGCTGGCTGACCCTGGCTGAAAGCGGTGCGCTGTTCGATATCGAGGTCAACGCCAGCCCGATTCTGGCAGCCGAGATGCTGCGCCGTAGCCTGTGGAGCGTTGCCCATGGCGCGCTGGTGACGTCGGCAACGCTCACCGCGCTGGGCAAGTTCGACCGTTTCCGCATGCGTTCGGGCCTGCCCCGCGACGCGGTAACCTGTGTGGTTCCCAGCCCGTTCGTGCATGGTGATGCCGGCCTGCTGCGCGTCCCCGACCTCAAGGCCGACCCGCGCGATGCGGCGGCGCATACTGCGGCGATCATCCGCGAGCTGCCGAACATCGTCGAAGACGCCCGCGGTGCGCTGGTGCTGTTTTCCTCGCGCAAGCAGATGCAGGAAGTGTTCGACGGCCTGGACCGTGACTGGCGCAAGCTGGTACTGATCCAGGGCAACCTGTCCAAGCAGGAAACCCTGAACAAGCACAAGGCGCGGGTCGACGATGGCCAGCACAGCGTGCTGTTCGGCCTGGCCAGTTTCGCCGAGGGTGTCGACCTGCCGGGCGCCTATTGCGAGCACGTGGTGATCGCCAAGATCCCCTTCTCCGTGCCGGACGACCCGGTCGAGGCGGCCCTGGCCGAGTGGATCGAAGCCCGTGGCGGTAACCCATTCATGGAAATTGCCGTGCCCGATGCCTCGTTGAAACTGATTCAGGCCTGCGGCCGCCTGCTGCGTACCGAACAGGACCGTGGTGTCATTACCTTGCTTGATCGGCGTCTGGTCACCCAGCGCTACGGCAAGGCTATTCTCAATGCGCTGCCGCCCTTCCGGCGGGAGATTTCCTGACGGCCGGAGCACGAAGCACCGGCCCGTTGTCCATCACTCTGTCGCGGGCTCATGAGGGCCTGGAAGGAGAGCCTGACCCCTATGATCCGCCGCACCTTGCCCGCTGTTCTCACCCTGTTGCTGAGCACGCCCTTGCTGGCTGGGCAGCAGACGCTGTTCAGCTTCGTGCGCCCTGCCTCGGTCGTCAATGTGGCCACCGAGGGTACCGGTATGCCGCAGTACAACGCAGAACAGACCACCGAAGGTGAGGTGTTGCGGCGGGTGGTGTTCAACCCGGTCGAGCGACCGACCTTGCGCCTGAGCCCACAGAGCGGCGGCTGGGACTGGTCCGCCGGGCAGTTCCTGACCTTGCGTCTGCAAAGTGCCATGGACTGGGCGCTGACCGTGGATGTCACGGTGCAGAGCAGTGATGGCCGCACCTTGACCAGCCGCATCGACCTGCCGGCGGGGCCTGCGCAGACGGTGATGGTGCCGCTCAAGGCCAGCTCGCCGCTGAGCCAGGGGATGCGCGCCGGCCCACCGATGCCTTGGGTTTACGAAGGCCAGCGCGTGCTCTTGAGCAACAGCGCCGGTGAAGTCGACCTCCAGCAGGTGGCTTCGATCAGCCTGAGCATTCCCAGCCCCAAGGTGGCGCAGAACCTGCTCATCGAAAAGGTAGGCATTCAGGATGACGACCTCGCCTACCAGGCGGCCTATCAGCAATTGATTGACGGCTACGGCCAGTTCAGCCGTGGCCGCTGGCCCGAGAAGGTCGTCAACGACCAGCAGCTCAAGGCCGCCGACAGCCGCGAGCAGCAACAGCTCAAGGCCTGGCTGGCCGAACGCGGCAAGCAGCAGCTGGACAGCTACGGTGGCCTGCTGGCAGGCCCGGCGTTCGAGGCCAAGGGCTTTTTCCGCACCGAGAAACGTGACGGCCGTTGGTACCTGGTAACCCCGGACGGCCATCCGTTCTACTCGCTGGGCGTGAATGCCGTGGCCGCCGATGGTGGGCGCACCTATGTCGCCGGCCGTGAGGGCATGTTCAGCAAGCTGCCGGGTGAAGGTGACGCGCTTACGGCGTTCTACGGCGAAGGCAATAACGACGATGGCAATGCTTCGTCGCAAGGGCGCAGCTTCAAGAAAGGCCGTTGGTTCGACTTCTATGCTGCGAACATTCAGCGCACCTATGGCAAGCCGTGCCCTGCTGCCGTCGAAGGCCAGCCTGCTCCTCAGTGCCCGCCGCTGGTGCTGGATGCCGCCCGCTGGCAGGCGCACACCCTGGACCGTCTGCAGGCGTGGGGTTTCAACACCTTGGGTAACTGGAGCGATCCCGGCCTGGCCGAGGCCAAGCGCATGCCGTACACGCTGCCACTGTCGATCGTGGGTGACTACGCCAGCATCAGCACGGGCATGGATTGGTGGGGTCGCATGCCCGACCCGTTCGACCCGCGTTTCGCCATGGCTACCGAGCGCGCCGTGGCCATCGCTGCCCGCGATCACCGTGATGACCCTTGGCTGATGGGTTATTTCGCCGACAACGAACTGGCCTGGAGCGCACCGGGTAGCGACCCCAAGGCCCGTTACGGCCTGGCCTATGGCACCCTGCGCCTGACCACCGATGTGCCGGCCAAGCGCGCCTTCCTCAAGCAGTTGCGTGACAAGTACCGTAACCAGGAGGGGCTGTCCAAGGCCTGGGGCATCGACTTGCAGGCGTGGGAGCTGATGGAAGACCCAGGCTTCGAGGCGCCGTTGCCCAACCCCGAGCACCCGGAGATCGAGCGTGATTACCAGTATTTCCAGCAGGTGTTCGCCGAGACCTACTTCAAGACCATTGCCGACTCGCTGAAATGGCATGCGCCCAACCACCTGCTACTGGGCGGTCGCTTTGCCCTGAGCACGCCAGAAGCGGTCAAGGCCTGCGCCGAGTTCTGCGATGTGCTGAGTTTCAACTTCTATACCCTCAAACCTGAAGACGGCTACGACTTCACCCGCCTGGCCGAGCTGGACAAGCCGGTGCTGGTGTCCGAGTTCCAGTTCGGCTCCCGTGACCGCGGGCCGTTCTGGCCAGGCCCAGTGGAGGTGGCACGTGAGGAGGATCGTGGGCCGGCCTACGGTAACTTCCTCAAGGCTGCATTGGCGCAGCCCATGATCGTTGGGGCGCACTGGTTCCAGTACCTCGATCAACCGGCCAGCGGGCGCTTGCTCGACGGCGAAAACGGGCATCTGGGCTTGGTGGCGATCACCGATGTGGCGTACCCGGGGTTTGTCGAAGCGGTGCGCAAGAGCAACCAGCAGGCCGTTGGTCAGTTGAGTGGTTTGTTGCACAAAGCGTCGTCTATCACGGGCTCTGCGACCAGTGAGGCGCCCTGAAAAAGGTGCCTTTCTTCATCTCCAGACGGCCTCGCCCAGTAGGCAAAACCGCCAACTACTGAAACAATGCACGCCATTTTCGGCAAGGTCGTACGGAGAACAGCGGGTGCAGATTCAGGGTCACTATGAGCTGAAGTTCGAGGCGGTGCGCGAAGCTTTCGCGGCATTGTTCGATGATCCCCAGGAGCGTGGCGCAGCGCTGTGCATCCAGGTGGGTGGCGAGACCGTGATAGACCTGTGGGCGGGCAGTGCCGACAAGGACGGCCAGCAGGCCTGGCACAGCGATACCATCGCCAACCTGTTCTCCTGCACCAAGACGTTCACCGCAGTCACCGCGCTGCAGTTGGTGGGCGAGGGCAAGCTGGCCCTGGACGCGCCGGTGGCGCGCTACTGGCCCGAGTTTGCCCAGGCAGGCAAAGAGGCCGTCACCCTGCGCCAGCTGCTTAGCCACCGCGCCGGTTTACCAGCCATCCGCGAGCTGCTGCCTGCAGAGGCCCTGTATGACTGGCAAACCATGGTCGATGCCCTGGCCGCCGAGACACCGTGGTGGGCGCCGGGCACCGAGCACGGCTACGCCGCCATCACCTATGGCTGGCTGATCGGTGAGCTGATCCGTCGCGCCGATGGCCGGGGCCCGGGCGAGTCGATCGTTGCGCGCACTGCACGGCCACTGGGGCTGGACTTCCATGTCGGCCTGGCTGACGAAGAATTTGATCGCGTGGCGCATATCGCACGCGGCAAGGGCAATGCTGGCGATGCCGCCGCCCAGCGCCTGCTGCAGGTGACCATGCGTGAGCCAGAGGCGCTGTCGACCCGTGCGTTCACCAACCCGCCGGCGATTCTCACCAGCACCAACAAACCCGAATGGCGGCGCATGCAGCAGCCGGCAGCCAACGGCCATGGCAACGCCCGCAGCCTGGCGGGTTTCTACGCCGGCTTGCTCGACGGCAGCCTGCTCGAATCCGAACTGCTCGACGAGCTGACGCGTGAGCACAGCCTCGGCCAGGACCGTACCCTGCTGACCCAGACCCGCTTCGGCCTGGGTTGCATGCTTGACCAGCCCACCGTGGCCAACGCCACCTTTGGCCTTGGCGCTCGTGCCTTCGGGCATCCCGGGGCGGGTGGCTCGGTCGGTTTTGCCGACCCCGAACACGACGTCGCCTTCGGTTTCGTGGTCAATACCCTCGGCCCTTACGTGCTCATGGACCCGAGAGCCCAGCAACTGGTGCGGGTGCTTGGCACTTGCCTTTGATCGGGTAATGCGGGTATTGCGCGACCCCTTTGACTATCCTCAATGCCAACGCCTCACATGTGTTGGCAAAATTCCTTTCTATTTCATGGTGTATCGCTGATGTCTTCACATAAAACCTTAGCTCTGGCCCTGTGCCTGACCGCCGTGACCGGCTGCGCCAGCCATTCTCAGGACGCTTCGAAGGGTGCCAGCAGCAGCTGGTGGCCGTTCGGTTCGGACAAGGTTGCCGAGCAGGAAGTGAAGCAGGCCGTCACCGAAAAAGTCGCCAAGGCCGACGCCAAATCCGAGAGCGCCAGCCGCTGGTGGTGGCCATTCGGTGGTGACGACAAGCAGGCCAAGGGCCCGGTCGTACCGAAAATCGACGAAAAGGCCACCCAGGCCTGGCTGGACCAGTACGAGCCCAAACTGCGCGAGGCGATCAAGGACAGCAAGCTTGAGCTCGAGCGCCGTGAGAACGTCCTGGTGGTCACCATTCCAGCCGACAGCTCGTACAACCCGGACCGTCCGAACATGCTGCTGCCGATGACCCTCGGCCCGATCACCCGCGTGGCCAAGGCCGTCGAGGGCGATACCAAGACCGCCGTGCTGGTACTGGGCCACGCCGACACCAGCGGTGCAGCCGCTGTCAACCAGAAGCTCAGCCTGGAGCGCGCCGCCTCGGTGTCGGCAATCTTCCGCTTGAGCGGCCTGCAGCGTGACCGCCTGTCGCTCAAGGGCATGGGCTCGGAAATGCCACGCGCTGCCAACGACAGCGCCGAAGGCCGTTCCCTGAACCGCCGCGTGGAAATGCTGCTGACGCCGCAGAACACCATGCTGGCATTGATGGCCAAATACCAGAAGGCCGCCCCGGCCCCGACCCCGGCTTCGATGGTCGCCGTCCAGGATGCCAAGGCGCCTGCTGCCAAGGCTGCCGAGAGCAAGCCAGCCGCCAAGGCCGCCGCCAAACCCGCTGCGAAAAAACCAGCTGCCAAAGCCAAGGCGCCGGCCAAGACTGCTGCGAAGAAAAAGGCCGCGCCGGCCAAGCCCGCCGCCAAGAAAGCTACGGCTGACAAGAAAGTAGCTGCCAACACCCCTGCGAAGACCAACTGATCGTCAAGGAAGCGCAGCCATGACTCAATCCCTGGCCGATATGCGCCGCGACTACACCCGTGATGGCCTGGCGGAAGCCCAGGCCCCGGGCGAGCCGTTCGCGCTGTTTCACCAGTGGTTCGCCGATGCGGTAAAGACCGAGCAACCCCCGGTGGAAGCCAATGCCATGACCATCGCCACGGTTGATGGTGAAGGCCGTCCGCATTGCCGCGTGTTGCTGCTCAAGGGGCTCGATGAGCGAGGCTTCACCTTTTTCACCAACTACGACAGCGCCAAAGGGCAGCAACTGCAAGCCAACCCTTTCGCTGCCATGACCTTCTTCTGGCCGGCGCTGGAGCGCCAGGTGCGGATCGAGGGGCGTGTGGAGAAGGTCACGGCCAAGGAGTCGGATGACTATTACCAGGTGCGTCCGCTGGGTAGCCGCCTGGGCGCCTGGGCCTCCCCGCAGAGCCGAGTGATTGCAGGGCGCGAAGAACTGGAAGGTCTGGTGAAAGCCACCGAGGCTCGGTTCTCCGACACCCAGCCACATTGCCCGGAGCATTGGGGCGGCTATCGTCTGCTGCCCGAGCGCATCGAGTTCTGGCAAGGGCGGGCAAGCCGCCTGCACGACCGCCTGAATTATCGGTTGGTGGAGGGGCAGTGGCTGCGCGAGCGCCTGGCCCCCTGAAATGCAAGGGGCTGCGCTGCGGCCCCATCCCCGCCTCAACACCGATGCAGTAATCCCCGACTATCCTCTGTCAAAGTCTTCAAGCCTGGCTCGAAGACTGTACCGTAGCTGAACGGAAATAATTTTATTGCTCCGATGCCGTGACAGCCGTCGAGGTGCAGCGTCTAATGGACACCTGACTTATGGAGACTTTACCCATGCGTAAATCCGCTTTGCTGGTGGCGACCTTCACCACCATGTCGTTGTTGCTGGGCGGCTGTGCCTCCAGCCTCACCGGCGACAGCTACTCCCGTGATGAAGCCCGTCGCGTGCAGACCGTACGCATGGGGACTATCGAATCGCTGCGCCCAGTCAAGATCGAAGGCACCAAGACGCCGATTGGCGGTGGTGCAGGCGCGATCGTCGGTGGTGTGGCCGGCAGCGCCGTCGGTGGTGGCCGCGGCAGCATCGTTGCGGCCGTGATCGGCGCCGTGGCCGGTGGCCTGGCAGGTTCCGCTGCCGAAGAAGGCATTACCCGCACCCAAGGTGTGGAGATCACCGTGCGTGAGGACGATGGCAGCATGCGCGCCTATGTACAGGCCGTGCAGGAGAACGAAATCTTCCGCGTGGGTGAGCGCGTGCGCATCATGACCGTTGACGGTACCAGCCGCGTTTCTCACTGATAGCTGAATAAACAAAACCCCGAACCGGTCTCGCCAGTTCGGGGTTTCGTGTGTCTGTACCGGCGCTACAGGCTTAAAGCCCGAGCATGTCCCGCGCGACCGCCTCCGCAATGCGAATGCCATCGACCCCGGCCGAGAGAATGCCACCGGCATACCCGGCGCCTTCGCCGGCCGGGAACAGCCCTTTGACATTCAGGCTCTGGTAATCGGCACCGCGGGTAATGCGCAGCGGCGAAGAGGTGCGCGTCTCGATCCCGGTCAGCACTGCATCATGCAGGTTGTAACCTTTGATCTGCCGATCGAACGCTGGCAGTGCCTCGCGGATGGCTTCGATGGCGAAGTCCGGCAGGCTCGGGGCCAGGTCGCCCAGGGTAACCCCGGGTTTGTACGAAGGCTCGACGCTACCGAGGGCGGTGGAAGGCTTGCCGGCAACGAAATCGCCGACCAGCTGCGCCGGTGCCTGGTAGTTGCTGCCCCCCATCACATAGGCATGTGCCTCCAGGCGTTCCTGCAGCTCGATGCCCGCCAGCGGGCCGCCCGGGTAGTCACGCTCAGGGTCGATACCGACCACGATGCCGGAGTTGGCATTGCGCTCGTTACGCGAATACTGGCTCATGCCATTGGTGACGACGCGGCCGGGTTCACTGGTGGCGGCCACCACAGTACCGCCGGGGCACATGCAGAAGCTATACACCGAGCGGCCGTTCTTGGCGTGGTACACCAGCTTGTAGTCGGCGGCGCCGAGCTTCGGGTGGCCTGCATACTTACCCAGTCGCGCCTTGTCGATCAGCGTTTGCGGGTGCTCGATACGGAAGCCCACGGAGAACGGCTTGGCTTCCATGTACACGCCCTTGGCATGGAGCATGCGGAAGGTATCGCGGGCGCTGTGGCCCAGGGCCAGCACCACATGGCGCGACTGCAGTTGCTCGCCGCTTTCCAGTACCACACCACTCAGTTGGCCATCGGCCAGCAGCAGGTCGGTGACCTTTTGTTCGAAGCGCACTTCACCGCCGAGGGCGATGATGTCCTGGCGCATCTGCTCGACCATGCCGGTCAGGCGGAAGGTGCCGATGTGCGGCTTGTTGATGTAGAGGATCTCGTCCGGCGCACCGGCTTTGACGAACTCTTCCAGCACCTTGCGGCCGTGGTGCAGTGGGTCCTTGATCTGGCTGTACAGCTTGCCATCGGAGAAGGTCCCGGCGCCGCCTTCGCCGAACTGCACGTTGGACTCGGGGTTGAGCACACTCTTGCGCCACAGGCCCCAGGTGTCCTTGGTACGCTGGCGCACTTCCTTGCCACGCTCGAGGATGATCGGCTTGAAGCCCATCTGTGCCAGCAGCAGTCCTGCGAAGATGCCGCATGGGCCGAAGCCTACAACGATCGGGCGCGCCTGCAGGTCGGCCGGCGCTTGCCCGACGTACTTGTAGGTGACATCCGGGGCGACACTGATGTTGTGATCGTCAGCGAACTTGCTCAGCAGCTCGGCTTCGTTGCTGGCTTCGAGGTCGATGGTGTAGATGAACAGCAGTTCGCTGTTCTTCTTGCGCGCATCGTAGCTGCGCTTGAACAGATTGAAGCTGAGCAGTTGCTCGTCGCTGATGCCCAGGCGCTGAACGATCGCTTCGCGCAGTGCTTCGTCGGGATGGTCCAGGGGCAGCTTCAGTTCGGTGATTCGTAGCATGGCAGGGTCCAGTATCCCGGCCATGGGCGGCCGGCGGCTTTACACAAACCGCCAAGTATAAGCTGTTCGCCGCCCTGACTGGCAGGATAAAAAGCGCCCGGCGATCAGTTGTCGCGTGCGCCGCCGTAATAACCGCAGCCCTTCAAGGTCTGGCCATCGATGCGCAGTTCGGCGCGCAAGTGGCGCACGGCACCGCTGGCACCATCGACGCAGCGCTGCGGAGCGACCCACAATTCCACGTGCTGGCCGTTGGCTTCGCTGCTCAAAGTCAGGCCACCGCCAGGCACCTCCTCTTCCAGGAAGGGCAGTGGCAACGGCTCTTTGCCCACGCGGTTGAGCACCATGCCCTTGCCACTGGCCTTGATGTCCCACTCCGGCTCATGGCCACCGGCGCGCAGGGTCAACTGCTTGAAGTTAGGGTCTTCGCAGGCGCGGGTAGAGGGTTCCAGGCGGTAAAGGCGGCTCACTTCCAGCTGGCCGTCGTTGTTGGCCTGCTTGCTGCCGGTGAGACGCCCGCGCACGTCGGCGAACAGTTTGTCGCCGGCGTCGTCGGCCAGGTTGGCGGCTTCCTGCAGAATCCCGGTGCCGGCCACGTCACTGATCACGAAGCGCCGGGGTTCGTTGCAGGGTTTGAACAGCAACTGCCCGCCACCTGCACTCAGTTCGCCCTGCATGCGCGTGGTGCCGATGTTCGGGTCGCTGGGGGCGTCAGCCATGAGCTGGCAGCCGGCGAACAGGGGCAGCAGGGCAGTGAGCAGCAGTGAAGGGCTGAGGCGCATGGGGCGGGCTCCGGGAATCTTGCAAAAGAGCTGGCCACGGTACTCAGGCTGGGTGGGGATCACAAGTCTTCGATCGCCTTACGGGCCTCTTCGCGGGCAAGCCCGCTCCTACAGGGATCGCGCAAGTGGTGAAAATGGTGCCGTGGTACAGGCAGAAAAAAGGGCCCGAAGGCCCTTTTCACGATTGGCGACAATCAACCACCCAGGTAGGCGTCACGCACTTTCGGATCAGTCAGCAGTGCCTCACCAGTGCCTTGCATCACCACCCGGCCGTTCTCCAGCACATAGGCCCGGTCAGCGACTTTAAGCGCCTGGTTGGCGTTCTGCTCCACCAGGAACACTGTCACGCCATCGCGGCGCAGCTGTTCGATGATGTCGAAGATCTGCTGGATGATGATCGGTGCCAGGCCCAGCGACGGCTCGTCCAGCAACAGCAGCTTGGGCTTGCTCATCAGCGCCCGGCCGATGGCGAGCATCTGCTGTTCGCCGCCAGACATGGTGCCACCGCGCTGGATGTAACGTTCCTTCAGCCGCGGGAACAGCTGCAAGACCTTGTCCAGTTGCTCCTGATAGTCACCCTTGTTGGTGAAGAAGCCGCCCATGGCGAGGTTTTCCTCGACGGTCAGGCGGGCAAACACGCGGCGGCCTTCCGGGACCACGGCGATGCTCTTGCGCATGATGTGCGAAGACGGCTGGCCAACCAGCTCTTCACCCAGGTACTTGATGCTGCCGCTGTGCGCCTGCGGCGAGCCGCACAGGGTCATCAGCAAAGTCGACTTGCCGGCACCGTTGGCGCCGATCAGGGTGACGATCTCGCCCTGGTTGATCTCGACGTTGACGCTGTGCAGCGCCTGAATCTTGCCGTAGAACGTGGAAACGTTTTCGAACTTCAGCATTTACGCTTCCCCCAGGTAGGCTTTGATCACGTCAGGGTTGTCGCGGATTTCCTCCGGCGTGCCGTTGGCCAGGGGCGTGCCCTGGTTGATGACGACGATGTGGTCGGAAATGCTCATCACCAGCTTCATGTCATGCTCGATCAGCAGCACGGTGACGTTGTGCGACTCGCGCAGGTAGGCGATCAGTGCCTTGAGGTCCTCGGTTTCCTTCGGGTTCAGGCCGGCTGCCGGTTCGTCGAGCATGATGATCCGTGGCTGGGTCATCATGCAGCGGGCGATTTCCAGGCGGCGTTGCTGGCCGTAGGCGAGGGTGCCGGCGGTGCGGTTGGCGAATTCGGTCAGGTTGACCTTTTCCAGCCAGTACTGGGCGCGCTCCATGGCCTCCTTCTCGCTGCGGCGGAAGCTCGGGGTCTTGAACAGGCCGGCGAAGAAGTTGGTGTTGAGGTGGCGGTGCTGGGCGATCAGCAGGTTCTCCAGCGCGGTCATCTCCTTGAATAGGCGCACGTTCTGGAAGGTCCGCACCACGCCCTTGCGGGCGATCTGGTGGCCGGCCAGGCCCTGGATGGGCTGGCCGTCGAGCAGGATGGTGCCACCGCTGGGCTTGTAGAAGCCGGTCAGGCAGTTGAATACGGTGGTCTTGCCGGCGCCGTTCGGGCCGATCAGCGCCACTACTTGCTTTTCCTTGACGGTCAGGGCCACGCCGTTGACCGCCAACAAGCCGCCGAAGCGCATGCTCAGGCCGCTGACTTGCAGAATTTCACGGCTCATCGATGCAGCTCCATGTGTGGACGTTGCATAGGCAGCAAGCCTTGCGGACGCCAGATCATCATCAACACCATCAGCGCACCGAACATCAGCATCCGGTATTCGCTGAACTCACGCATCAGCTCGGGCAGCAGGATCATCACGATGGCCGCGAGAATCACGCCCAGTTGTGAGCCCATGCCGCCCAGCACGACGATGGCGAGGATGATCGCCGACTCGATGAAGGTAAACGACTCCGGAGTGACCAGGCCCTGGCGCGCGGCGAAGAAGCTGCCGGCGAAACCGGCGAAGCAGGCACCGAGGGTGAAGGCCGAGAGCTTGATGATGGTTGGGTTCAGGCCCAGCGCACGGCAGGCGATCTCGTCTTCACGCAGCGCTTCCCAGGCACGGCCGATGGGCATGCGCAGCAGGCGGTTGATGACGAACAGCGCCAGCAGGGCCAGCAGCAGGGCCACCAGGTAGAGGAAGATGACCTTGTTGATCGAGTTGTATTGCAGCCCGAAGAACTCGTGGAAGGTCTGCATCCCCTCGGCCGCACGGCGCTCGAAGGTCAGGCCGAAGAACTCCGGCTTGGGGATGTTGCTGATGCCGTTGGGGCCGCCGGTCCAGTCGGTGAGGTTGCGCAGGAACAGGCGGATGATCTCACCGAACCCGAGGGTCACGATCGCCAGGTAGTCACCGCGCAGGCGCAGCACCGGGAAGCCGAGCAGGAAGCCGAAGGTGGCGGCCATCAGCCCGGCAATTGGCAGGCAGACCCAGAAGCTCCAGCCCAGGTAGTGCGAGAGCATCGCATAGCTGTACGCGCCCACGGCATAGAAGCCCACGTAACCCAGGTCGAGCAAGCCGGCAAGGCCTACCACGATGTTCAAGCCAAGGCCCAGCAGCACGTAGATCAGGATCAGCGTGGCGATGTCGACCGCACCGCGCGAGCCGAAGAACGGCCACACCAGGGCTGCTACGATCAAACCGATGATCACGTAGCGCTGGGTCCTGGGCAGGGTCAGGTAGTTGCTTACCGCCGGCGGGATCAGCTTGCGGTCCGAGCGGCGGCTCATCACCGAGCTCCACTGCTTGTCGAACAGCACGCGCAGGAACATCAGCACCGAGCACACGGCAATGATGCTGATGGTGAACGAGCCCTGGCTGTGTACCGCCAGGCTGATGCCGTCGATGCTCAGTTTCAGGCCCAGTACCGGGAAGGCCACGGCCCAGACCAGCAAGGCGCTGAAGAACGCCTGTTTGAGATTTCTGTTCATACTTTTTCAACCTCCGGGCGGCCCAGAATGCCGGTCGGCCGGAACAGCAGGACAAGAACCAACAGACCGAATGCCACCACGTCCTTGTACTGGTCGCCGAAGATGTCGGCGCCAAAGGCTTCGGCCACACCCAGCACCAGCCCGCCGAGCATGGCGCCCGGAATGCTGCCGATGCCACCCAGCACCGCCGCGGTGAAGGCCTTCAGGCCCACCAGGAAACCGGCGTTGGGGTTGATCACACCGTACTGCATGCTCAGCAGTACGGCCGCCACCGCCGCCAGCGCGGCACCGATGACGAAGGTCAGGGCGATGATGTTGTTGGTGTTGATGCCCAGCAGGTTGGCCATCTTGATGTCTTCGGCGCAGGCACGGCAGGCGCGCCCGAGGCGGGATCGGGAGATGAACAGGGTGAGCAGCGTCATGGCTACCAGGGTGACCACGAACACCAGAACCTGCATGTAGGAAATCAGGACTTCTTCAGCCCCGCCCGGCCCGAAGGAGAAGCTCCCGGGTATCAGGTTGGGGATGGATTTGTCCTTGGAGTCTTGCGACAGCAACACGGTGTTCTGCAGGAAAATCGACATGCCGATGGCGGAGATCAGCGGGATCAGGCGATTGCTGTTGCGCAGGGGGCGGTAGGCAACCCGTTCGATGCTGTAGCCATAGGCACTGGTGACGAAGATCGTCGCGACGAAGGCAACGGTCATCAGGATCGGCAGCGAATGGATACCCATCATGGCCAGGCCCGCCAGGGCAATGAAGGCCACGTAGGAACCGATCATGTACACCTCGCCGTGGGCGAAGTTGATCATGCCAATGATGCCGTACACCATCGTGTAGCCGATGGCGATCAAGGCATAGGTGCTGCCGATGGTCAATCCATTAACCAGTTGTTGGAAGAAATGGTAGATCTCAGGCATTACAGCGCTCCTAAAAACCTGATTTGCATTTCGCTGGCGGGGGTAGGCCAGGAAACCGCGGGTGACGGTTTTAAGATTTTCAGGTGGACTGGCCCCCGGATCGCGGGAATCAGGTCCATGAACCTCATAAAACAAAGCCCACTGCTCGCACAGTGGGCTCGTAGGTCAGCTATTTAGTCACGCAGTTACTGAGGGGAGACTTCGGTCTTCGGCTTGCCGAAGTGCCATTCGTAGACCACGAACTTGAAGTCTTTCAGGTCGCCTTTGGCGTCGTACGACAGGTCGCCGGTCGGGGTCTTGAAGGTACCGGCGTGGATGGCTTCTGCCACCTTCTCGGCGTCTTCGGACTTGGCCGCTTTGATGCCTTCGGCGATCAGTTGGACAGCCGAGTAGGCCGGGAACACGAACGGGCCGCTCGGGTCTTTGCCGTCGGCCTTGATGGCGTCGACGATGGCCTTGTTTTCAGGATCGGCGTCGAACGACTTCGGCAGGGTGACCAGCAGGCCTTCGGAGGCGTTCTGGGCGATCTGCGAGATCGAGTCGTTGCCTACGCCCTCTGGGCCCATGAACTTGGCTTTCAGGCCTTTTTCCTGGGCCTGGCGCAGGATCAGGCCCAGCTCTGGGTGGTAGCCGCCGTAGTAGACGAAGTCGACGTTGTTCTGCTTGAGCTTCTGGATGATCGAGGAGAAGTCCTTGTCACCGGCGTTCAGGCCTTCGAACACGGCAACCTTGGTGCCTTTGCTTTCGAGGGTCTGCTTGACCGCGGTGGCGATGCCTTCACCGTACTGCTGCTTGTCGTGCAGGACGGCAACGACCTTCGGCTTGACGTGGTCGGCGATGTAGTTGCCGGCCGCTGGGCCCTGGGCGCTGTCCAGGCCGATGGTACGGAAGATCATCTTGTAGCCACGCGCGGTGATTTCCGGGCTGGTGGCGGCGGGGGTGATCATGATCACGCCTTCGTCTTCGTAAATGTCGGACGCAGGCTGGGTAGAGCTGGAGCACAGGTGGCCAATGACGAACTTGACACCGTCGTTGACCACTTTGTTGGCGACTGCCACGGCCTGTTTAGGGTCGCACGCGTCGTCATATTCCTTGGCTTCAAGCATTTTGCCATCGACGCCGCCCTTGGCGTTGATGTCCTTGATGGCCTGTTTGGCGCCGATGAACTGCATGTCGCCGTACTGGGTCACAGGGCCCGTCTTCGGACCGGCGATGCCGATCTTGATGGTATCGGCGGCAAACGAATGGCTGGCTACCCCTGCCAGAACCATTGCGGCGAACAGCTTGGAAATCTTGATCATAGTGCTCCACTCATTCTGTTGTAATTCTTATAGTCCTGGCGGCCAGGGCTACAGACCGGGCGGGATTTGCGGTATGGCCACGCCACACTGCATGCCCACCTTCCCCCGGAACATGTCCCGGAACTGTACCGGTACAGTGTAGAGCGCTGTTCGAGCGCTTGAAAAGCGGGCGAAAAGTGCCTATCTCGAGGGTTGTCGCATGATCGACACAAAGATACAGAATAGCGCCATCAATTTGCCTGCATCTTCGGCCCCACCCCACAAGTTATGGGCCAATCGACCAAATTACGTATTTGAAACCGGGTTTTTCTGCAAAAATGCCGGCCTTTTTATTGGCCGATTTTTACGGGTAAAAACCCATGACTGATCAAACAAGCACCCTCTATGCCAAATTGCTCGGCGAGACGGCAATTATCGAGTGGAAGGCTTTGGAGCGTTTCTGGGCCAAGGGTGACCTGATTTGGGTCGACCCCAGCCTGGACCTGATCGCCGTTGCCGAAGCGATGGCCGAGAATCGCGGCGAGATCTTCGCTAAATGGCGTAGTGATGGCACTGTCGGGCCGGTCACGGCCGAGCAGGCGCTCGACCTGCAAACCCGCGATCCAGAGATCTGGGCAGTGGTGGTATCGCCGTTCATCGTGATTCAGCTCAAGGGCTTGAAAAAGGACTGATTGCTTTTAGTGCGTAAAAATGCGCAGCCGCCCCATTTTGGTGCTCGATGGCGTTCAGGGTGGGTAGAGGTAGGTAACAAATTCGGCGTGGCGGTAACAGTTTACGGGATGCGTAATGGGGCCTGAGTAAAGGCCCGGATAGATATCGAATTAGCCAGGAGTCGTTCATGAGCACTGCACTACCTTCGCTTGGATTCGCCG
Organism: Pseudomonas sp. NPDC012596; assembly: GCF_042902325.1. NCBI lineage: Bacteria > Pseudomonadati > Pseudomonadota > Gammaproteobacteria > Pseudomonadales > Pseudomonadaceae > Pseudomonas > Pseudomonas sp. NPDC012596. The sequence continues at coordinate 42,461 of NZ_JBIBEB010000027.1, forward strand.
GCATCGGCTTGATGGGCCTGCCGATGTGCTGGCGCCTGCTGGCGGCGGGCTATCCGCTGACAGTGTGGAACCGCAGCCCGGACAAGTGCGCCGAGCTGGTCGCCGCGGGCGCACGACTGGCCGCAAACCCTGCCGAATTGTGCCGAAGCAGCGACATGGTGTTGTTGTGCCTGGCCGACACAGCGGTGGTGCGCGAGGTAGTGTTCGGCGAGCAGGGCATTGCCCAGGGCGGGCGCAGCGGGCAGTTGCTGGTCGACTTCTCCAGCCTCGAGCCGACCGCCACCCGCGAGATGGCCGCCGAGCTGGCTGCCCTGTGCGGCATGGCCTGGCTGGATGCGCCGGTATCCGGTGGTACGCTGGGCGCCGAAGCCGGCACCCTGGCAATCATGGTTGGCGGCGAAGCTGTCGACCTGCAACGGGCGCGCCCGATACTGCTCACCCTCGGCCAGCGGGTGACGCACATGGGCGGTGTTGGGGCGGGCCAGGTGACCAAGGCATGCAATCAGATGATCGTGGCTTGTAATGCGCTGGTGATTGCCGAAGTGGTGGCACTGGCCGAGCAGTCTGGGGTGGATGCAACGCTGATTGCCGAAGCGCTGGCGGGAGGCTTTGCCGATTCCAGGCCGCTGCAGATCCTGGCCCCGCAAATGGCCGAAAGCCGCTTCGAACCGATCAAGTGGCATGTGCGCACGCTGCTGAAGGATCTCGATGGTGCGGTCAAGTTTTCGCGTGAACAGGGCTCGGCAACGCCGCTCAGTGGTCTCGCCGCGCAACTGATGCGCCTGCACGGTAGCCAGGGGAATCTGCAAAAAGATCCGGCGACCCTGGTAGAGCTGTATCGCAACAAGCAATAAGCGCAGCTTCCTGGCGGTCGAGCCGGTCGAGGATCGGCCGCAGCTCCGCCAGTGGCACCGGGCGGCTGAGCAGGTAGCCCTGCAGGTAGTCGCAGCCGTTGGCGGCCAGGAACTCATGTTGCTCGACGGTTTCGACGCCTTCGCTGACCACCTGCAGGTGCAGGGTATGGGCCATCGCGATAATGGCCTGGACGATTTCCCGGTCCTTCAGGCTGGCCGGCACGTCCTGCAGGAAGCTACGGTCGATCTTCAAGACGTCCAATGGCAAGCGTTTGAGGTAAGCCAGCGACGAATAACCGGTGCCGAAATCATCGATCGACAGGCTCACCCCTTGGCCACGAATACGCTTGAGCAGGCTGACCGTGCGCTGGATGTCGCCCATCAGTGCGTTTTCGGTAACCTCCAGCTCCAGGTAGCGCGGCGCCAGGCCTGCATGGAACAAGGCCATTTCCACTTCGTTGGGTAGCTCTTCATGGCCCAGGGTCACTGCGGAGCAATTGACCGTGAGCTTGAGGCTGGAAAAACCATGGCGATGCAACTGCGCCAGGTCTTCGCAGGCGTGGCGCAGCACCCACAAGTCGAGGTCGACGATCAGGCCGTTGGCTTCGGCGATGCCGATGAAGCGGTCGGGGCTCAGCAGGCCATGTTGCGGGTGCTGCCAGCGTACCAGCGCTTCTAGCTTGGCCACCTGGCCACTGTGCAGGTCGTAGATGGGCTGGTAATGCACCCGCAACCCCCGCTCTTCGAGCAGGGCAATGCGCAGTTCCTCTTCCAGCTGCAGTTCGAGGGTGGCGCGGCTTTTAAGCCCGCTGTTGAAAAAATGCAGGCTGTTGCGGCCACTGCCCTTGGATTGGTAAAGCGCGAGGTCGGCGTGCTTGAGCAATTCTTCAGCGGTAAGGCCGTCGTCGGGGTAGATGCTGATGCCGATGCTGGTGGTCATGACCATGCGCCGGCCGCCCAGGTCGATCGGGTCTTTCATGCGCTGCATGATGCGCTGGGCCAGGTGACGCGCCTCGTCGGGGCCATGCAAAGTGGTCACCACGCAGAATTCGTCACCGCCAAAGCGCGCCACCAGGTCCTGGCTGCGGGTGGCCGCCTTGATATGGCTGGCAATCACCTTGAGCAGTTCGTCACCCGCGTCATGGCCCAGGCTGTCATTGATCCGCTTGAAGTGGTCGATATCGAGGAACATCACCGCCAGCCGGTTTTCGCTGGCATCGAGTTCCGCAAGGCGTTCGGCGAACACCTGGTTGAAACCGCGGCGGTTGACCAGGTTGGTCAGGGCGTCGTAGTGCGCCGCTTGCTGCAGCGACGCGCGGGCCTGGTCCAGTTGGCTCAGCAGTACGCCATAACGGCGCAGGTCGTCTTCCTTGCTTTGCAGTTTCTTGTCGGCCAGGGCCGCGCTGATGCTGCTGCCGCTTATCAGCAAGGTGATGAAGGCGACGGTCAGGCCCAGTTGCAGGCTGTTGTCGCCGGATGGCAGGTTCAGGGCCGTGTCGGCCGGGATCACCAGGGTCATGGCGGCCATTGCCGTAAAGTGCGTGGCGACGATGCCAGTGGCCATCAGTAGGCTTGCCCCGTACTTCATGGCCTGGTGCAAGGTGCCGCTGCCGTTGCGGAAGTAGCGGGCCAGCAACAGGGCGGCGAGGCTGGTAAGCAGGGCGATGGCGATGCTGACCAGTACCAGGCCGGTCTGGTAGTACTGCTGGGCGCCAGTCTGCAAGGCGGCCATGCCGACAAAATGCATGATCACGATACCCATGCCGATCAGCAGGGCGCTTTGCAGGTAATGCTGCGGCCGCATGTGCTCGCGGTCGAGGCTGGTCATGGCCAGCCAGGCCACCAGCAGCGCAATCAATAGCGAAAGGCCGGTCAGAGAGGCGTCATAGTGCATTTCGACCGGGGCCTGGAACGCCAGCATGCTGATGAAGTGCATGGCCCAGATCCCACCGGCCAGGCAGCAGGCGCCGAGCATGCGCCATTGCCGCTGTGCAGCGGGGTGTTCGCTGTGGGATTGACGCTCGGTCATGTCGAGGGTGGCGAAGCAGGCTGCACTGGCCACGGCAAAGGCGATGAGAATCAGCAGGGGCTCATGCCGGCAATCGATGACGATCCGCCCGCTTGCCGGCAGTTCGGAGAACAGTTGCAGTCCCAGCCATTCCATTGCTTGCCCCATGGTCGAGTTCGCACTGGTCTCCAATCAAGCCCCGAGGAGACTGTTCAGAAAGCAGTATAGAAACGGGTGTTTAAACCTTCCTGACTAATGGCGCTTTGATTGCAATGATTTGGTTATCGGACTGATAGCGTGGGGGAATAAGAGGGGAGGGAGGCGCGGCGCCCCTCCCAATCGGTTGCGCTGCCGTCAGCCGGCAACCAGCACGCGGATGGCCTCAAGGCGCAGGGCTGCCTTGTCCAGCATGGCCAGGCCATCTTCGCGCTGCTTGCGCAGGGCGTCGATTTCGCTGTCGCGCACACTTGGGTTGACCGCCTTGAGAGCGGTCAGGCGTGCGAGCTCTTCATCGGACTCGGCTGCCAGGCGGCGTTGCGCCTCGGCCACGCGTTCGACGTGGGTCGGCATGATCTTGGCCTCACCGCCGCTGATGCGTTGGGCCAGAACATCACGCTGAGCCTGCACGAACTTGTTGGCGCTGGCCCGTGGCACGCTTTCGAGCTGGTCGTTGAGCGTTTCGAAGGCGACCCGCGAAGCCAGGTCGTTGCCATTGGTGTCGAGCAGGCAGCGCAGCGCGGCAGGTGGCAGGTAGCGGCCCAGCTGCAGGCTGCGCGGTGCCACTACCTCGCTGACGAACAGCAGTTCGAGCAGCACGGTGCCAGGCTTGAGTGCCTTGTTCTTTATCAGCGCAACGGCTGTGTTGCCCATCGAACCGGACAGCACCAGGTCCATGCCGCCCTGCACCATCGGGTGCTCCCAGGTAAGGAACTGCATGTCTTCTCGCGACAGCGCCTGGGTACGGTCGTAGGTGATGGTGACGCCTTCGTCGTCGCCCAGCGGGAAGCTGGCGTCGAGCATCTTCTCGCTCGGTTTGAGGATCAGTGCGTTTTCCGAATGGTCTTCGCTGTCGATGCCAAAGGCGTCGAATAGCGTTTCCATGTATATCGGCAAGGCGAACTGATCATCCTGCTCAAGAATGGCCTCGACCAGCGCCTGACCTTCGCCGGCACCGCCGGAGTTGAGCTCCAGCAAACGATCCCGGCCACTGTGCAGCTCGGCTTCGAGACGCTCTCGCTCGCCTTTGGCCTCGACGACCAGCGCATCCCAGGCCTTGCTGTCGCCGCCTTCGAGCATCGACAGCAGGCGCGGGCCGAACTGGTGCTGCAGGGCGTTGCCGGTCGGGCAGGTATTGAGGAAGGCGTTGAGGCCTTCGTGGTACCACTGGAACAGGCGCTCTTGCGGGCTGTCCTGCAGGTAAGGGATGTGCAGCTGGATGATGTGCTTCTGGCCGATCCGGTCGAGGCGGCCGATGCGCTGTTCGAGCAGGTCGGGGTGGGCTGGCAGGTCGAACATCACCAGGTGATGGGCGAACTGGAAGTTGCGGCCTTCGCTGCCGATTTCGGAGCAGATCAGCACCTGGGCGCCGAACTCTTCGTCGGCGAAGTAGGCGGCGGCGCGGTCACGCTCAAGGATGCTCATGCCCTCGTGGAAGACGGAGGCCGGAATGCCAGACCGCACGCGCAGGGCGTCCTCCAGGTCCATGGCGGTTTCCGCATGGGCGCAGATCACCAGGACTTTGGTGCGCTTGAGCATCTTCAGGGTGTCGATCAGCCAGTCGACCCGTGGGTCGAAACGCCACCAACGCTCTTCCTCGCTGACGTCGCCTTGTGCCTGGAACGCGACTTCCGGGTACAGCTCGGCGTGCTCGCCGGCCGGCAGGTCGCGGTACTGGTCTGGCAGGGCCAGCGGGTAGGGGTGCAATTGGCGCTCGGGGAAGCCTTGGATAGCCGCACGGGTGTTACGGAACAGCACCCGGCCAGTACCATGGCGGTCCAGCAATTCACGGATCAGGCGTGCGCTGGCCTGGGTGTCGCCGTCGCTGACCGCAGCCAGCAGGGCTTCGCCTTCGGCACCCAGGAAGCCTTGGATGGTGGCATGGGCCTTGGGCGAGAGACGGCCTTCATCAAGCAGTTCCTGTACCGCTTCGGCCACCGGGCGATAGTTTTCGCTCTCGGCACGGAAGGCGGCCAGGTCATGGAAGCGGTTGGGGTCGAGCAGGCGAAGACGGGCGAAGTGGCTGTCCTGGCCAAGCTGCTCGGGGGTGGCGGTGAGCAGCAGCACGCCCGGGATGACCTGGGCCAACTGCTCGACCAGGCCGTATTCGGCGCTTACCTGGTCTTCGTGCCAGACCAGGTGGTGAGCTTCGTCGACCACCATCAGGTCCCAGCCGGCGGCGAACAGCGCGTCCTGGGCCTTTTCGTCATCGACCAGCCACTCCAGGGCGACCAACGCCAGCTGCGCATCTTCGAACGGGTTGCTGGCATCGCTTTCGATGAAGCGCTCGGCGTCGAACAGCGCCACCTGCAGGTTGAAGCGTCGGCGCATTTCCACCAGCCACTGGTGCTGGAGGTTTTCCGGCACCAGGATCAACACGCGGCTGGCGCGCCCGGTCAGCAGCTGGCGATGGATCACCAGGCCTGCCTCGATGGTCTTGCCCAGGCCCACTTCGTCGGCCAGCAGGACGCGTGGCGCGCTGCGGTCTGCCACTTCGCGGGCGATGTGCAGCTGGTGAGCGATCGGTTGCGCGCGGCAGCCGCCCAGGCCCCACAGCGACGACTGGACCTGCTTGCTGGTGTGCTGCAGGGTGTTGTAGCGCAGGCTGAACCAGGACAGCGGGTCGATCTGGCCGGCGAACAAGCGGTCGCTTGCCAGGCGGAACTGGATGAAGTTCGAGAGCTGGGTTTCCGGCAGGGTGCGCGGCTGGTTCTGGCCGTCGAGGCCGTGGTAGACCATCAGCCCGTCGATGTCATCGACTTCGCGGACCGTCAGCTTCCAGCCCTCGAAGTGGGTGATCTGGTCACCTGGCGAGAAGCGCACGCGGGTCAGCGGCGCATTGCGCAGTGAATACTGGCGGGTGTCGCCAGTGGCCGGGTAGAGCACGGTCAGCAAGCGGCCATCCTGGGCCAGGATGGTCCCCAGGCCGAGCTCCGCTTCGCTGTCACTGATCCAGCGTTGCCCCGGTTGATACTGCTGCGCCATACTGCCTGAACTCCCGCGATGAAAAAGCCGGCTATGTTAACGGATAGGCCGGTCAGACCATAGAGTAGAAGTCCAAGAGTCTAGCTGTTTCATCGCAGTTTACCGTCTTGCCGACGAGGGCTACGGACGATATGCCGCTCAAGCACCGCTGGTTGAATGCTTCCCTGGTTGTGAGCAGCCTCATGCTGCTGGCCGCTTGCGAACAGAAAAATTTCGAAAGCTTGCCGGCGATCCCGGTCGAGCAGCTCGAGGTGTTGGGGGTGCAGACGCCTATCAAGAGCGTGCACTTCCGTGACCGCGACGGCGAAGGCCTGCTGGTGCTCAGCCGCAGCGACGGCCAGGCCGTGGATGCCGAGTCCGAGCAGGAAGTCGACAAGGTAGTGCTCAAGGCCACCTTGTATGGGCGAGCGAACGAGCGCGATGGCTTCAAGCCACGCTGGCAGATCGAGCAGGAAACCACCTGCCCAGGGCTGGACCTGGATGTCGATTTCTACACCGATGTCAGTGATGTCGGCGACCTGAACAAAGACGGTATTGCCGAAGTGACGGTAGCCAGCCATGCCTTCTGTGGGGGTGGCATCGACCCGCATGATATTGCCATCGAAATGCGCGAAGGCCAGGCCAGCTACACCATCACCGGCCAGTCGCTGATTACCCCGGCGGGCGAAGAGCCCATCGGCGGTGAGCGAGAAGACAGCGCGTCGCTCAAGAATGCCTCGCCGGTACTGCGCGAGCATATGGACGCGGTTTGGCAACAGGTCTACAAGCGGCCCTGGAGCGAGGCCAGCACACCCAGTAACGATGACCCTGACGACGAACCCGAATAGCCGCTGTCTATACTGGCACGACGCAGCCGGCACCGGCTGCACAACCTCGTTCGCCGACGCTCAAGGTGGCTGACACCCGGCCGATACAGTGGGCACAGGAGAATCCACATGCTGCCGCCGATCATTCCGCTCAGTGCTGCCCCCGTTACCTCGCAACTGGATCCGGTCAAACCGACACCGGACATTAAACCGGTGGTGCCTGCGCAGCCTGCCTCGGGTGAAAGCGCGATCGACCTCAAGCACCAGCGCGACCCGCAGGAGCAGGCCTTGCTGCTGCGTGATGAACAGCGCCGCCAGCAGCAGCGTCGCAACAGCAAGGGCGACGAGGAGCGCTACAGCGCTTTGCCGGGTGATGAAGTTAACGCCGACAACACGGTGCCGGTAGCACCGTTGATGGGTGAGCACCAGCGCCAGGGCCTGCTGGTAGACATAGAAGTCTAGGGTGCCAACCACTGCATAGGGGCGGGGGGCTGGTAACCATCAGCGCCTGGCTTCATCATGCAAGTCTCTGTTGATCGTCGAGCCCACCCATGAGCCAAGACAACCTCATCGACTTCGATGCCGAACGCGCCAAGCGCGTCCATGACATCAAGGAAAAGCGCCTGAACGAAGTGCGTCAGGCGTTCGAGCAAGCCATGCCGTTGGGCAAGGCGAAGAAAAAGAAACCCAAGGGCAAGCCCAAGAAGCGCTGAAACTTGACGCAGGTCAAACCTGCGCCCCCCTCGCGTGCCCGGCCCCGGGCACCATTGACCTCGATCAATTTCCTTCTCCTCCATCTTCGTTACCTTGCACCCATCGAACAACGGCAAACGAAACGGGAGGCCGACATGTTCTTCGACAACGTGGTTATCGCTGGCGTGGTAACGGTCGGATTGATGGTCGCATTCTTTGCCGGTCTGGGCATTTTCATCTGGAAGGACTCGAACAAGCGCAAGCCGCGCTGACCTTTCAGGTTCACGAGCACGCAAGGCATTTAGGGCGACTTCGGTCGCCCATTTTTTTTGCCTGGCAAAAATCCAACCGTCGATCCATAAAGATGATTAGCTAGCTAATTATTCGTTTCAGCATTATCCTTCGCTTCATTGTCTATCGTTTACCTGACCATCCCCCGCAAGGTCCGATTCGTGCCCATCACTCTCCAGGCCCTGTTTGCACCCAGCAGCCTCGCCCTCAAATTCGCCATCAAGACCGTGCTTGGCGGCGGCCTGGCGTTGTGGCTGGCGATGCGTTGGGGGTTGGAGCAGCCGTCCTGGGCACTGATGACTGCGTTCATCGTCGCCCAGCCCTTATCGGGCATGGTGGTGCAGAAGGGGCTAGCGCGGTTGGCCGGGACCTTGGTCGGTACCTGCATGTCCGTGGTGTTCATTGGGCTGTTCGCCCAGACGCCTTGGCTGTTCCTTATCACCTTGGCCTTGTGGCTGGCCCTGTGCACAGCGGCCTCGACGCAACTGCGCAGCGCCTGGGCTTATGCCTTCGTGCTCGCGGGCTACACCGCAGCGATCATCGCATTGCCTGCCATCGCCAACCCGTTGCAGGTGTTCGACCAGGCGGTGGCGCGTTGCACCGAGATTTGCCTGGGCATCTTTTGCGCCACCGCGACCAGCGCCTTGCTATGGCCGATGCGGGTCGAACAGCAACTGGCCTGGCAGGCGCGTCAGGCCTGGCAGAATGGCTTGCAGGCCGCCAGTGCGATGCTGGGTGGCGAGGACGAAGCACGCAAAGGTTTGTTGGAGATTCTAGGGCGCATCGTCGCCATCGATACCCAGCGCGAACACGCCTGGTTCGAAGGCCCGCGCGGGCGTCAGCGGGCCAGGGCCATCCGCGGGTTAAGCCAGAAACTGATGGTGTTGTTGCGCATCGCGCGTTCGGTGCGTCGCCAGTGGCACCAGCTCGATGAGCACCAGGCCTCGCGCCTGTCTCCTTGGCTGGAAGAGGTAAGGGGGCTGCTGGCCAAGCCCGACCAGCCGAGCCTGCTGTTGCTGCGCCAGCGTATCTGGGACGCTGCGCATGACGAGCACATCAGCTCTGCCGAGCATTTCTGCCTGGCTCGCATGGCCTTGTTGCTGGACTACGCCATGGCGGCCACCCAGGCACTGGATAATGTCGAAGCGGGCAAGGCACCCAAGGATGTGGCGCAGGGCCTGGCGGCACACCGCGACTGGTCGCTGGCGTTGCTGTTCGGTTCACGTAGCGCATTGGCCTTTCTGGCCATGAGTGGCTTCTGGCTGGCTACTGCCTGGCCATCCGCGCCTGGTGGCCTGGTGCTGACCTGCGTGGTCTGCAGCCTGTTCGCCAGCCGTGAAAATGGTGCGCAGATCGGCCTCAGCTTCTTGCGCGGCATCCTCTTGGCGATCCCGGCAGCGTTGCTGGTCGGGCAGATCATCCTGCCGCAGTGGAGCAGCTTCGCCATGCTTTGCCTGGGCATGGGCGTGCCGTTGTTCTTCGGCGCTCTGGGCATGGCCCACCCGCGCACGGGGGCCACGGCCACTTCCTATTGCCTGCATTTCATCGTCCTGGTGTCGCCACTCAACGCCATGCAGTTTGGTGTGGCGACCATGCTCAACAGTGCGTTGGCCATGCTCATGGGGGTAGGAGCCGCGGTGTTGGCGTTTCGCCTGTTGGTGTTCCGTCACCCGGCCTGGCTGGGCCGGCGCCTGCGGGCGGCGACCCAAAGCGACCTGGTGCGCCTGACCCGGCGCGACCTGCGCGGCGCCGACAGCTGGTTTGGCGGGCGCATGGCCGATCGCCTGATGCAGCTGGCGCGGCATGCCAGCGAACTGCCCGAGGCCCAGCGCAAGCGCTGGGACGACGGCCTGCACGGTCTGGATATCGGCGACGAACTGGTGCACTTGCGCATGTGCCTGGCAGTTGCCCAGGCGCCGCTGGGCGCTGCCGAACGTGAGTATCTACAGCAACTGGAAGCGGTATTGGCCAAGGGGCCGGCAGCGGGGCGCGGACAACGGCTGGATGCCGCCAGCGAACAATTCATTGCGGCCCTGCAGCGCCAGCCAGTGAGTGACCCGTTGCGCCTGGCCGAAGGGGCCGTGCTGCAGTTGCAGAAGAGCTGGCGCAAGTGGTGCCGCTGGCAGGAGGACGCCCATGGGCTTGCGTGAGTGGGCATTGGGCGGCGTGCTGCTCAGCCCTTTTCTGATCTACGTGCTGATGGCGCTGGTGCTTACCGGCGTGCTGCGCCTGGTGGTGCAGGCTACGCCGCTGGGGCGCTGGATCTGGCATGAAGCGCTGTTCGACACAGCGCTGTTCGTTTGTGTGCTGTACCTGGTAGTCCGCCTGCTGGGGCCTTTGTAAGGAGTGATTGAATGCGTGCTGTCGTCCGTATCCTGGTGACCCTGTGCGTGGTCGCCATTGCCGTGCTGGCAGGTTACAAACTCTGGCAGTACTACATGCTCACCCCCTGGACGCGTGATGCTCGGGTGCGTGCCGATGTGGTGGTGATTGCCCCTGACGTATCCGGCTGGGTACGTGAGCTGAAGGTCCAGGATAACCAGCAGGTCAAAGCGGGCGATTTGCTGATGAGCATCGATCGTGAGCGCTTCCAGGCGGCTTTCGATCAAGCAAGCGCGGTGGCTGAAACGCGCGCCCAACAGTTGCACCTGCGCGAGCGTGAGGCGGCGCGGCGCACGGCATTGGGGCCTGAGGCGATCAGTGCCGAGCTGCGCGAGAATGCGCAGATCAATGCCGCCATTGCCCGCGGCGAGCTGCATGAGGCGCAGGCTCAGCTGCAGGTGGCGAAGATCAACCTGGCACGTAGCGAAGTGCGCGCACCGCGCAGCGGGCATATCACCAACTTGCGCCTGGCCCAAGGCAACTATGTGAATGTCGGGCAGTCGGTGATGGCCCTGGTGGATGATTCGACCTTCTATATCCAGGCCTACTTCGAAGAAACCAAACTGCCCCGCATACGCGTGGGCGACTCGGTGAAGGTTTGGCTGATGGGGGCAGGGGAGGCAATGCAAGGGCATGTGGAAAGCATCAGCCGGGGCATCACCGACAGCAACAGCAACCCGGACAGCCAACTGCTGCCTGTGGTCGAGCCGACCTTCAACTGGGTGCGGCTGGCCCAGCGCATACCCGTACGGATCAGGCTGGACCAGGTTCCGCAGGGCATGAACCTGAGTGCGGGCATGACGGCCAGCGTGCAGGTGCACGAAGACGCTCCCGAGTGAAAGCTGGCGCTGTTTGGTTGCTCTCGATCTATTGAAACGGCGGGCACTTGCGCTAGGCTGGGCCCCACGCGTTGCCCAGCAGAGGCGACCGTTGCCCGCCTGGCGTGCGTCACTTTCGTTCATTTGCGAGGTTACGTCATGGCCATCACATCCCAGGACATCTGCAGCGCCGCCGACCAGCTCAAGGGTTTCGTCGGTTTTCATGGCAAGCGCGGGGTCCATATCGTGCGGTTTTCCGAAGACGCGTTTGGTATGGACGTGGCGGACGAGAGCATCACCCCCTGCAACGAATTCGTCTGGCGGCCCGAACCCGGTGCGCGCATGGCGTTGTGCCGTGAGCGGTTGGCGCTGCTGCTGGAGCAGCATGTGGATGATCGGCTGAATATTGCCGAGGCGTTGCGCATTTACCTGCGGCGCCGTGATCTGCCGGAGATTGTGGCGCAGCGTACGTTGCGCTGAATTGCGTGCTGCCTGTACCCGCGACAGGGCCGGTGCAGGCTCAGGAAACTCCGGCTGATCGCCCGGGCCTTTGCTGCAACAGTTGCTCAAAGGCCAGCTTGTCCAACGGCCGGCTCAGGTAATAGCCTTGTACTTCATGGCAGTTGTCCACTTCCAGCGCCTTCAATTGCTGCTCGGTCTCCACCCCTTCAGCCGTCACCGTCAGCCCCATGGCCTCACCCAGGTTGATGATCGCCTGCACCACGGCACGGTCGCTGCTGTTGGAGTTGCCCAGCCCCGCGATGAAACGCTTGTCGATCTTGATGCTGTCGAACGGGTAGGTGCGCAGATAGCCCAGTGACGAATAGCCAGTGCCGAAATCATCCATGTTCAGGCGTACACCCAGTTCCTTCAGCGCTTGCATGGTAGCCAAGGCACCCTCGATGTCGTTGAGCATGACGTTTTCGGTGATTTCCAGCTCCAGGCGCTGTGCGGGAAAGGTACTTTCCAGCAGGATATCGCGCACATCGGCAACCACATCACTGCGCAGGAACTGGGCTGGCGAGAGGTTCACCGAGACCAGCAACTGCTCGGGCCAGCCCAGGGCGCTGCGGCACACTTCGCGCAACACCCAGCGCCCCAACGTGACGATCAAGTCGCTCTGCTCGGCCAGCGGAATGAACGTGTCCGGGCCAAGCAGGCCCTCCTGCGGGTGTTGCCAGCGCAGCAAGGCTTCCACCGATACGATGCGCAGGTCACCCAGGCGGTAGCGCGGCTGGTAGTACAGCACGAACTCTTGATTTCTCAATGCCCGGCGCAGGTCATTTTCCAGCTGGCGCCGGTACTGGATCTGTTGGTTCATCTCGGCGGCGAAGTAGCGCCAGGTATTCTTGCCGTCGGCTTTCGCCTGGTACAGGGCAATATCGGCGCAGCGCATCAGTTCGCCGGCGTCAAAGCCCTGGGTGCGGGTTTGGGCGATACCTAGGCTGGCGCCAATGTGCAGCACTTGGTCTTCGTAAGAGATGGGCTGCTGCAGCAGTTCGATCAGCCGTTTGCTCAGCCGGTCGATCTCGGTGCGGTTATCCATGCCTTCGAGCACCAGCACGAACTCATCGCCGCCCAGCCGTGCGACCAGGTCGCCTTCACGGGTGGTATCGCGCAGGCGCGCGGCCACTTCCTGAAGCACCGCATCACCTGCCGCATGGCCAAGGGAGTCGTTGATCGGCTTGAAGTTGTCCAGGTCAAGCAGCAGCAAGGTCAACGGCGGCGAGTCGCTGCCACGCAGCAAGGCATGCTCCAGATGGCGGGCGAGCTTGTTGCGGTTGGCGAGGCCGGTCAGCGGGTCGTGCAAGGACAGGTGCTGGATGCGCGCATGGGCTGCGACTTCGTCGGTAATGTCGCTGGCGGTGCCGCGAAAACCGGTGAGCTTGCCGTCGTACACAATCGCCCGGGCTGAAATACGGCAAAAGCGGTTCTGGCCGTTGTGGTCGCGATAGGCGCAGCGCAAGTTGGCTGGTTGTTCCGTGTCGGCTTCGGCCTGTGCATCCAGCCAAGGCGACAGCGGGGTGGTGTCACAACTGAGCAGTTGGTTGATCGGTTGCCCCAGCCACTCTTCGATTTGATCACCGGTGACCCTGACGAAGCGTTGCGACAAGTAGGTCAGCCGCTGCTGGCGATCGGTTTCCCAGATCCAGTCGGACGCGGCCTCGGCGACTGCGCGAAACCTTTGTTCACTGGCCTCCAGGGCTTGGTTGCTCTGCTGCAGGTGCAGCAGGCTCAGGTCAATGGCACGTGAGCTGCGCAGGGCATGGCGTAACAGGTACAGCATCACCAGGCCCAGCACCAGCAACGCACAGAGCAATGGCGGCAGCACCGCCCAGAGTAGTTGGCGCCCCGGCAACGGGCTGTTCCAGGCAAGGTAGTAACCGGTGCCCCCCAAGGCGATCTGCTGGTGGCCGTGCGCGCCGCCCTGGTTTTTTTCGATATGCATCTGCGCAAGGCCCACACTCGCGCCGAGGTTAGCAAGCTTCGCTTCGGTCAGTTGATCTATAAACAGCATGATGGGGGCCTTGCTGACCTCTTCGGCCGTCACGTCCCTGTCGGGGCGCACGGCGGCGGCGCTGAGGACGGCCGGCCAGCCGTTGAACAGCACAAAGTGCGTGACCTGCTCGCGTGCGCTGGCGGCCTGGCGCGCCTCGGCGATGATCGCTGGCAAGGGGGCATCGATGAAGCTGCTGGCGGCGGCTTCGGTAGGGTTGCCCTTGAACAAGGCATAAGTGGTGCGCTGGTCGTCGACGACGAACACACCTTCATAGCCGCTGGCGCTGTACAGCGACTCGCCAACATTTTTTTGCTGGTAAGCCCATTGCCAGTCGACCTTGCCAACCAGGTGCTCATAGGCGGCGTCCCACACGGCGTAGCTGGAAAGAAACTGCCGCGAGGCCAGCAGGCGTTGTTGCAATGCCTGGTTGGCCTGGAGCGCGCTGCGTTGCTGTTCCTGCTCATCCAGCGACGCGGCGATATTGAACAGTGCGCCGAGGGTGACCAGGCAGGCCAGGCCGAATAAGGCGCAAAAGCCACAGATCAAAGTGCGAACGGGCAATCGGGGGGTAGGGCTGCCGGGCGTCAGTTTGGCGTTCCTGGCCATACACGAGCGACTCCTTCATGAGCTACTGCCCCCCGCTGGTCAATCAGCGAGGAGATTCAGTCAGGATAGGCCAGCCTGAGCGTCGCGACCTTGCTGTGGGCGAAATTGACCTCGCGACTGCGCCGTTTATCGCATAACCCGCGTGAACATTGTTCAAAGGACGGTCATCGACGAAAAATGACCTTACAAGCCAATTCACGGTTGGTGCGACCACTGTGGGGTAACATGAAGTCCTTTTTCATGCTTGGAGTGCTGCTGCTCATCATGCCCATGGCTAACCCCGCCGGCGAGCCGGCCCCACAGCGGGACGGACGCTTTCACAACCAGGCCAGCCTGCCCCAGGATGGCGTGCTGAAAAAACTGCGCATCGGCTTGAAGTACTTGTTCTTGCGCAAGCCACCAGAAACCCGGCCCGTCGCGGCCATCAGCGTGCAGCCGATGACTCGCCAGCAGGTGCTCGATGCACCCGATCACAGCCTCTGGCGCCTCGGCCATTCCACGGTATTGCTCAAACTGCGGGGGCGCTTCTTCATTACCGATCCGGTCTTCGCAGAGCGCGCCTCGCCGGTGCAATGGGCCGGGCCGTTGCGGTTCCATGCGCCGCCGCTGGCGCTGGATGACTTGCCGCCGCTGGCAGCGGTCATTCTCTCCCACGATCACTTCGATCATCTCGATGAACAGGCCATCCGCGTTCTGGCCTCGCGGGCCGAGCGCTTTCTGGCACCGCTTGGGGTGGGCGACCTGCTGATCGAGTGGGGGGTACCGGCAGCCAAGGTCACTCAACTGGACTGGTGGCAGGAGAGCGAGGTTGGGGGTGTGCGGTTCGTCGCTACCCCGGCCCAGCATTTTTCCGGGCGTGGGTTGTTCGACAGCAACCGCACCTTGTGGGCCTCCTGGGTAGTGATAGATGAGCAGCTGCGTATTTTCTTCAGCGGTGACACAGGCTACTTTGATGGCTTTGCTCAGATCGGCGAGCGCTATGGGCCGTTTGATCTGACCTTGATCGAGACCGGCGCCTACAACCTGGCCTGGCCCAACGTGCACATGCAGCCGGAGCAGAGCCTGCAGGCACACCTCGACCTGCAGGGGCGGTGGATGCTGCCGATTCATAACGGCACCTTCGACCTCTCCATGCATGGCTGGCAGGAACCGTTCGAGCGCATCGTTGCGCTGGCTGCGGCGGCACATGTGCGTTTGAGCACGCCGCAGATGGGCGAACGGGTCAGTCTCGATTCCCCTCATGAAGGGCAGAACTGGTGGCAGCCACGGCCAGTACGCGGGCGAAGCAGGGGGGCCGAACGTTCGGTCGCTGCGCGCTGAGCGTCAGTCTTTATGGTCCCGCTCACGGGGGGAGGGCTGCTTGTCCCCCTTCAATAGTTGCGAGGGCGGTTTGCCGCTGTCGCTGCGCACCTGGGCATGGCTGATCAAGGCGAAGATGAAGCTGCCCCCAATGATGTTGCCGGCCAGCGTCGGCAGGGCGAACTCCAGCCAGAAGCTGCGCCAGGTTTCGTCGCCCGCCCAGACCAGGTAGGACACCTCCACCGAACCGACGACGATATGGGTGAAATCTCCGAGCGCCATCAGGTAGGTGATCATCAGGATGATCCAGATCTTGGCATGCTCCATGGACGGGATCATCCATACCATGGTGGCGATCATCCAACCGGAGACGATGCCTTTGGCAAACATCTGGCTGATGTCGTTCTTCATTACCTTGCGCCCGATCTCCAGGAAGGCCACATCGGTCTTGCTGTCGAAGATCGGCAGTTCGAGCATGACCCAGGCCACCAGCAAGGTGCCCGCGAGGTTGCCGACCAGCACCACGCTCCACAAGCGCAGCAGGCGCCCGAGGTTGGTCAGTGTCGGCGTGGTCATTATGGGAAGCACCGCCGTCAGTGTGTTCTCGGTAAACAGTTGCTGACGCGCCAGAATCACCGCAAGAAAGCCGGCGCTGTAGCCGATGCTGGCGATCACCTGGGCACTGTCGCCGTCCGGCAGGCGGGCATAGAAGAGCCCCATGGCCATTAATGAAAGGCCCATGGTCAAGCCTGCTGCCAGCGCGGACCACCATAGTGCCGCCAGGGTGCGCTCGAGTTCCTGGTCGCCCTGGAAGCGAATGATCTCGTGCAGTACCGCCGCCCGCGGAGGCTGGTTATGGCTGACTTCCTTTTCCTCATCCGCCGACAGGCCGGGGGTCTTGTCGCTCTGTGCGTCGCTCATGGCCGCTGCCTCCTCGGAGTGTTTCTCTACAGAGCGGCGGTTCATGCATTTAGTTGCCAGGTGGCTGCGAAATGCAGTTTGAAAGTTTTTTCAGATCAAGGTGTTGACTCTGATTTCAAACCGCGTATTATTCGCCTCCTCGCAGCGATGAACGCAGCGGGGCAAGCGGTAAGTTGTTGAGGTTAAAGGCTTTTGAAAGAAAGCTGATTCAAAAAACTTCAAAATAAACGCTTGACAGCAAATGAGGAAAGCGTAGAATGTGCGCCTCGGTTGAGACGAAAAGCTCTTAACCAAACGCTCTTTAACAAATTGAATCAAGCAATTCGTGTGGGTGCTTGTGAGTACGGACTGATAGT